>CAYONG010000083.1:0-1995 GCA_964405235.1 uncultured bacterium
CGCGGCGCGTGCCTCCTCGATCAGCGGTAGCATCTCGGGGTCGGGACGGGTGAAGGTGGCGGAGAAGATCTCCCAGTGTCGCCGCGCCTCTTCCAGGCGCCCCATGCGCGCGTAGAGCAGCACCAGCCGCCGGTGGGCGTACGAGTAGGCGATGCGGGATTCTCCAAGTGCTGCTGCCCTGCCGATCGGCGACATCGCCAGCTCGAAGTATGCCGCGGCCGAGTCAGGCCGGCCCAGGCTCTCGTACGCCTCGGCGACCAGCCAGCGCTTGAGCACCCGGTTCGTGCAGGCCAGCACGAATCCCAGGTCGTCCCCCTGGCGCGCTGCCGGTCCCAGGATCCGGACGGTCTCCCCGAAGCGCCCGGCGCGTGCCGCGACCCAGGCCTCGATCAGGATCGGGTTCGAGCCCTGTCGGCTCAGCTCCAGCACCGATCGCGTGCGGACCTGGGCGAGAAGCCTCCGTGCCCGCGCGGTGTCACCTGCGGCAGCTTCCCACAGACCCTGGGTGACCAGCGCCACCGTCGTCGTGTCGAAACTCGCCACGTCTTCCGGAACTCCGTTCAGGCGGCCGCTGGCCACATCGAGGAGCAGCCGGGCCTGCTGCTCCCGCCGGAGCGATTGGGCGGCGGCGCTCACGCTTCCAAACGCGGCCTGGGCGACACCCAGTAGCCAGGTCCCGTCGGCGCGGTCGTCAGCTCGCGCCTCGAGATTGCGCTCCAGGTCCCTGCCTAGGCTCTCGGCGGCGGCCCAATCTCCCGTTGCCAAGGCTATATACCCCGGGGCAACCTCCGCGAAGCCTCCCTTCATTTGTCGCGCCACTTCTCGGGCCTCGACGAGCGATCCGAGCCCCAGGAGGGTCACGAACTGGTTATCGAGATGAATCGGGATCGGCCCAAATGGACTGACTTCCCCCGCGCGTCTGTAGGCAGCCAGCGCTTCCTCGTAGCGGCCAAGCTGAGCCAGGTAGTTACCTCGATTGTTGTGTATCCAGTGAGTCGAGAGACGGTGGCGCAGTGCCTGATCGACCGTCGCAAGCGCCGTCTGCGGATCGCCGCGGAGGTGGGCCACAGCGGCGCTATACCGGAACCGCCTTTCCTCATCGAGTCGCTCCGGTCGGCGCAGGGCTTCTTCGAACGCTGCCAGTGCCGAGTCCGGCTCGCCGAGGTTGCCGAACGCAAAACCCATACCGCCCCAGGCGGCAGCAAAGTCGGGGTCGAGCGACAGGGCGCTGCGGGCCATGGCGATGTAGCCCCGGTTGTCACCATCGTTCACCATCAATCCGAGCGCATTGACGAGCCTTCTGAAGGCCTCGAACGAGGGCGTCATCACCTCGACAAGCTCCCGGGTCGCCCGGAGGTCCTCCCGCCGCTCCCCGAGCGCATCGCGCAGTCGTCGTGCCGCGCGGCTCACGGTCGAGATCAGCTCGTCGTCCGAGCGAGCCGCTTCGCTCACCACCGCTACCACCCGGCCACTGTCCGCATCCAGCACCTGCAGCACAACCGCATAGCCCCCTCCCAACCGGCTCACGTGCCCCTCGACCACCGCCCGGATCGCACGCCTGTAGGCGAGCTCCCGCGCCAGGGCCGCGTCCACCCGCGTCCCGGGCGGCTTGCCGGCCTGCTCGAGCGCCAGCCGGATCTGCTCGTCCGGGACCGTCGCCACGATCACCGATTGATCGAGCGCCGCGCTCACCAGGAGGCGCACTGCCCCCGCCAGCGTGGTGTCGTCCGCCGGCCCCTCGAACTCGGCCACCAGGATCCAGTCCTTCTTCGTGGGATGTGCTGGGACCAGGTCCGGGAGCAGGCCGGCCTTCCAGGCCGCGAACGCCCCCACGGCCAGCAGAACCAGGGCCACCGCGCCCACCGCGAAGCTCATCCGCCGGCGACCTGCCGGAATCCTCGCGCCGGAGCCCACGGAGCCCGCCGTGGCCGCCAGCGCCTCCACAAACGCCGCGAGCGTGGCGAACCGGTCCGCCGGCGTCTTGGCGAGTGCGCG
>CAYONG010000084.1:0-26690 GCA_964405235.1 uncultured bacterium
CGCGAAACGCGCGAGGTGATCGCGGTCCGCGGCGACCGATTGGGGCAGGATCTTGATCGCGACGTCGCGGCCCAGGGTCGTATCGACCGCGCGCCATACCACGCCCATGCCCCCTTCGCCGATCTTCTCGATCAGCCGGTAGTGCTGCAGGAGTTCTCCGGGTGCGATGGGCACGGGGGCGAATCCTATCATCCGGCGAGGGAGTATCCGCCCCAGGTGCGAAAGCTCCTCCACGGTATCGACTGCGGTCTCGACGACGACACCGACGATGTTGCCGCGGGACCTCCGCGCGGCGTATAAGAGCGCGTGCGTAGCTTGGCCGAGGCCATCATGCAGGACGCCATCGGCGGTCTGCACATCCGAGCACCAAACGTGACCCGTTAGCTCAGTCGGTAGAGCACCTGCCTTTTAAGCAGGTAGTCGCTGGTTCGATCCCAGCACGGGTCACCAATGCTTTATCCCGCAGCGCTTTGGAAGCGTTTATGGCGATCCCCATGGAAACGTGGCCGAACGGAATTCGCCCTCTTGTCAACTTTCTGCAAATCGCAACGGGGCTGACCCGCATCTAGACCAGTCGTCGCGGACCGGGCAGACAGGCCGATAAGCCCGGCACCCGCACTCGTCCAAAGGTCGCGCTCTTGAGACCAAGGCCTGCAGCGGAGAAAGGAAGTTGAAAAGGTTCGATTGCGACTCCGTTCTGGAACAGCTGTCGGAATTCATCGACTCGGACGCGCGTGAAGAGTTGTGCCAGGCGATCGCGGAGCACATGAGCCGCTGCCAGGACTGTCGCGTCATGGTCGATACGGTCAAGAAGACCATTGTGCTCTATCAGAGCGGTTCCTCCACCGAGGTGCCGATGCGCGCGACCGCCAAGCTCAGCGCGGCGCTCGCGCGCGAGTACGAAGCCGGCAGGTGAATGCTGCGCTGCGTTTGACAGGGCGGTTCGCCCGCCCCTAGACTGCCCTCCGTCTTGATTCTCCGAACGCCCGCGCGACCCTTGGTCCGCGGGCGGTTCTGTGTCGCGCCGCGCCGTTCCATGAACGGGGGAAGGCCCATGTCGCACGGCATTCGGGGCGCCTGTCCGTCCGACCGCGGCGCCCCGCTTTGCGCTTTCCGGCGCCCAGTCGTCCAGTGCACGCGCCGCGAGGACGCCTGAATGGAGCGGGTCGGCATCCTCGGACTGCCTCGCTCGGGCAAGACCACCGTGTTCGAGATCCTGGTGCAGGGCGCGGGCGCTCAGGCGGCCAGCACCTCGGGCCGCGAGCAGGTGGCAGTCATCGTCGTTCCCGACGAGCGCATGGACCGCCTCTCGGCGATGTTCAGCCCGAAGAAGACCACGCACGCGTGCATCCAGTTCGTCGACACGGTCGCCGCCGGCCAGAGCAGCGCCCGCGCCGCGGCACGGGGGCCGGACCTGTTCTCGGGGGTCAGGAACTGCGACGCGCTGCTCGGGGTGGTACGCGACTTTGAGAACCCGGCGGTGCCGGCCGAGCGCGGCGTGGATTCCGCCCGCGACCTGCGCGATCTCGAGAGCGAGTTGATCCTCAACGACCTCGCGATCGTGGAATCCCGGCTCGAGAAGCTGGCGAAGGAGCTGCGCGTAGGCCGCAAGGAGGGCGAGCGCGAGAACGTGCTGCTGACGCGACTCAAGGAGGCGCTCGAGGCCGAGCGACCGCTGCGCGCAGAGTCCTTCGACGCCGAGGAGCAGAAGGTCCTTCGCGGCTTCCAGTTGCTGACCTTGAAACCCCTGCTGGTGGTGGTGAACCAGGGCGATGGCGAGCGCGAGGTCGGTGGCGCGGGGCTCCCCTCCGCCGGGGCGCACACGTTGGTCATCGGGCTGCGTGCCCATCTCGAGCGCGAGGTGGTCGGTCTGGCGCGCGAGGAGCGTGACGATTTCCGGAGCGAGCTCGGGATCGAGCAGGACGGTCTCTCGCTCATCATCCGCGCCTGCTACCGGCTGCTGGGACTGATCTCGTTCTTCACCGTCGGGCCGGACGAGGTGCGCGCCTGGACGCTGCGCGAGGGGGATCGCGCGCTCGATGCCGCGGGCGCGATCCACAGCGATCTGGCGAAGGGCTTCATCCGCGCCGAGGTGGTGCCATGCTCGAAGCTGCTCGAGGCCGGGGGCGAAGCGGAGGCCAAGGCACGCAACTGGTCGCGCCTCGAGGGGCGGGACTACCCGGTCCAGGACGGCGACTGCATCGAGATCCGATTCAATAAGTGAGCGCCGTGGGGATCGGTGCAGTGTAGGATTCGAAGCCGCCCTGGGAGGGATCGATGAGCGTTTGTCGGGTTGTCGCGCTGTTCGGGATCGCATGCGGGCTCGCCGGCGCCTTGCCCTGCTCGGGAGCGCTCCGGTTCGCCGACGTGAACGGTCACTTGGCGATTGGATTCGCCCGCCTCTCCTCATCCGACACGACTTCCACCCCGGGGGGGTCGATCTCGATCGGCGGTGGGCTCGACGTCCCGCTCGGTGGCAGGCTTCGGGCCGGTCTCGATCTCGGGTATCACCTGCTGGGATCGCGCACGCTGGTCCAGGGGACGCTCTCATCGGGTCTCGACTACAGCGTGTTCGAGATGCTGGCGCTGCTGCACTGGACTCCCCTGGATCGCGGTCCGCAGCTGGTCGTCTCGGGCGGGCCGGGACTCTTCAGCGCCAGGGCCAGCCTCGCACCCACGTCGGTGGGGGCCACGTTCAGCTCACAGGCGATCGAGCAGACGCGAGCGGGCGTGGCCCTGTCGCTGACCGCGACGAGGCGCCGGCCGTCGCCGGTCCGGGTGGGACTCGAGCTGGGTGTGAGGATCGTGCCGCTCGAATCGACCACCTGGACGCTCGCGAGCGCCCGGATCGCGATGCGGTACTAGCTCGCGCGGCGAAGGCGGGCGGCAGGAGGCGCGCGACGAGTGGGGCCATTCATGGGGACCCCGCGAGAAGCGCGCCTCCTGCCGCCCGCCTTCGCCGCCGCTTTTGACACCCCCCGCGCCCGCCATTAGACTCCGCCACTGCAGCTCCTTCGGGGCGGGGTGCAAGTCCCCACCGGCGGTATAGCCCGCGAGCGGAGGCGCCTGGCGCCCGGGAGAATCCTTCCGGGTCCGAAATCAGCCAGCCGGCGCCCACTGCTGACCCGGTGAGATTCCGGGGCCGACCGTAAAGTCGGGATGGAAGAAGGAGGGGGTCCGGCATGAGTCCGGGTCCTACCGGCGTCGCACTTTTCGCCCCGTGGTGCTTCCACACCACGGGGCTTTTTCGCGGGTCCATGGCAGCTCGGCGTGACGAAGAGGACATGCGCTTCATGCGGCGGGCCCTGCGCCTGGCCGAGCGTGGCCGTGGGCGGGTGAATCCGAATCCCATGGTCGGGGCCGTCGTGGTGCGCCACGGTCGCGTGGTGGGCGAGGGCTGGCACCGGGCGCCGGGCGAGCCGCACGCGGAGACGCGGGCGCTCGAGCGCGCCGGCCGGCTCGCGCGCGGCGCGACGATGTACGTGACGCTCGAGCCGTGCGCCCACACCGGGCGCACACCTCCGTGCGTCGGGGCGTTGCTCACCGCCGGCATCCGGCGCTGCGTCGTGGCGTTGCGCGACCCGCACCGGATCGTGAACGGCCGGGGCTTGAGGCGGCTGCGCGCCGCGGGGGTGAAGGTGGAGGTGGGACTGCTGGGCGATGAGGTGAAACGGCAGCTTGCGGGTTACCTCCTCACCCACACGCGCGGCCGCCCGCGGGTAACCTTGAAGCTCGCGGTCTCGCTCGACGGTCGCATCGCCCCTGCCGGCGGCTATGGGCGGCAGGGGCCGGGACGCTGGCTCACCGGAGCCGCGGCACGGCACGCGGCGCATGGGCTGCGCGCCCGGTCGGACGCGGTGGTGATCGGTGCCGGCACCGCGCGCGCCGACGACCCGCGGCTGACGGCGCGCGCGGTCGGAGCGCCGCGACAGCCACTGCGGGTGGTGTGCGATACGCGGTTGCGGCTGCCGCCGACGCTGCGGCTGCTGCGGCACGGGCACGGCACGGTGGTGGCCTGCTGCGGGAAAAGGGCGCCGCGCACGCGCCAGCGCGCGCTCGAGTCGAACGGGGTCACGGTCTGGCGGCTGCCCGCGACCAAGCGTGGCGTCTCGCCGCGCTCGCTGCTGCGGCGCCTGGGGCGCGAGGGCTGTCACGACGTGCTGCTCGAAGGTGGTGCCTCTCTCGCCGCCTCGTGGCTGCGCGCCGGGGTCGTGGACCGCATCGCGCTCTTCACCGCGCCGCGCGTGCTGGGTGGGGGCGGGCTGCTCTGGCCGGGCGGGCTGGGCAGCGCGTGGCGGGGCCATGTCGTGGATCACGGACGCGTCGGCGGAGACCTCTATACCATGATCGAAGCGGATCGCTAGATGTTCACGGGGCTGATCGAGGAGGTGGGGACGATCGAGTCGGTCGAGGACCGCGGCCCGGGTCGCAGGTTTCAGGTGCGCGCCCACACGGTGCTCTCGGACGCGAGGGTCGGCGACAGCCTCGCCATCGACGGCTGCTGCCTGACGGTGATCGAGTGCGATGCAGAACGCTTCACCGTCGAGGCGGTGCCCGAGACGCTGGCGCGCACCACGCTGGGCGATCGAGAGCCCGGGGACCCGGTGAATCTCGAGCGGGCGCTCAGGCTCGATCAGCGTCTCGGCGGGCATCTGGTTCAGGGTCATGTGGACGGTGTGGGCGTGGTGCGCTCGATCACGCCGGAAGGGGACGGGGTTCGGTTCGCGCTCGACGTGCCGGAGGGGCTCACCCGCTTCGTGGCCGAGAAGGGCTCGCTGTCGGTGGACGGTGTGAGCCTCACGGTGGCGCGGGATCTCCGTGACGGTTGCGAGATCGCGCTCATCCCGCACACCCTTGGCCACACCACCGCCGGCGAGTACCGCCCGGGACGCCGGGTGAATCTGGAGGTGGACCTGGTCGCGCGTTATCTGGCACGGCTGCTCGACGAGAGCGGCGCATCGCGGAGGACATCGTGAAGCCGTCCCCGGCCCGGCAATCGGCCCGGCAATCGACCCGCACGGCGCCGCGCGCCGCGGTCTTCATCACGGTCGAGGAGTCGCTGCGCCGCATCCGGGCGGGCAAGATGATTATCGTCGTGGACGACGCCAAGCGCGAGAACGAAGGCGACCTGGTGTTCGCGGCCGAGAAGTCCACGCCCGAGATGGTGAACTTCGCGCTCAAGCACGGACGCGGCATCCTATGCGCGCCGATGGCGCCCGCGATCGCCGAGCGGCTGGGGCTTCGCCAAATGGTGAGCGAGAACAGCTCGCGCTTTGGCACCCCGTTCACCGAGTCGGTGGACGCGCGCAAGGGGACCTCGACCGGCACCTCCGCCTTCGACCGCGCGCGGACGCTGCGCGCGCTCGCCGCCCCCCGTACGCGGGCAGCCGATCTCGTGCGCCCGGGGCACATCTTTCCGCTGCGGGCGGTGCCGGGCGGCGTGCTGCGCCGCGCCGGGCACACCGAGGCGGCGCCCGACCTGTGCGAGCTGGCGGGCCTCCGGCCGGTCGGCGGGCTCTGCGAGATCCTGTCCGAGACCGGTCGCATGGCCCGGCTGCCGCAGCTGGAGCGGTTCGCCGGGCAGCACCGTCTCGGCATCCTCACCATCCGCGACCTGATCGTATGGCGCCGCCGCCGCGAGGTGCTGGTCGAGCGGGTGGTGAGCGTGCCGCTCCCGACCGCCGAGGGCGAGTTCATGCTGCACCTCTACCAGTGCACCCTCGAGGGCGACCACCACCTGGCGCTGGTCATGGGCCGGGTCGCAGGCGGGAAACCGGCGCTGGTGCGGGTTCACTCGCAGTGCCTGACGGGCGATGTGCTGGGCTCGCAGCGTTGCGATTGCGGGCAGCAGCTCCACGCCGCCTTGAAGGCGATCGGCCGGCGCGGCCGCGGTGTGCTGCTCTACCTGCGTCAGGAGGGTCGGGGGATCGGGCTCGCCGCCAAGCTCAAAGCCTACGCCCTTCAAGATTCAGGGCTCGACACGGTGGAGGCGAACGTGCGCCTCGGGTACCCTGCCGACCTGCGCGACTACGGCATCGGCGCTCAGATCCTCACCGACCTCGGCGTGCGCGAGATCGAGCTGCTCACCAACAACCCGCGCAAGCTGGTCGGTCTCGAGGCGCACGGCCTCAGGATCGTGCGCAGGGTCCCGATCCGGATCCCGCCCACGCGGCACAACCGCAAGTACCTCGCGACCAAGCGCGACAAGCTCGGGCACCTGCTCGATCTCAAGCTGGGAGAGACCTGATGGCGCAAGAGCAGCGGCCCGGGCACGACGCGAGCGGCCACCGCTTCTGCCTGGTGGCCGCGCGTTACAACGAGGCCTACGTGCGCCGGCTGGTGGACGCGGCGCTCGAGGTGCTCCGTCACCGCGGTGCGGCCGAGAGCGACCTCGAGGTGGTGTGGGTCCCGGGCTCTTTCGAGCTGCCGCTGGCGTGCCGGTGGGCGGCGAGCTCGCGGCGTTACGACGCCGTGCTGGCGTTCGGCGTGCTCATCCGCGGCGAGACCGAGCACTTTCGCCTGGTGGCGGAAGCCACGACCCACGGTTTGCAGCGTGTGGCACTCGAGACCGGGGTGCCGGTGCTCAGCGGTGTGCTCGCGACCCACGACGCCGCGCAGACGGCGGCGCGCACCGGGGGCGAGCTGGGGAATCGCGGCGCCGAGGTGGCACTGGCGGCGCTCCAGATGGCGCAGCTCAGGCGGCAGATGGAGCCCCGTTGAACGCGGCGCCCGGGTCCGCGCGGCGGCGCGCGCGCGAGGTCGCCTTCCGGCTCGCCTACCAGGCGGATGTCCTGGCGGAGGGCTTCGATGCCGACTGGAGCGCGCGCTGCGCCGAGGAGCATCTGGGCGCCGATCAGAGCGAGCTGGTGGGCGATGTCCTCGGCGTCCTCAGCCGGCGCGCCGTCGAGGTCGACGAGTTCATCCAGAGCGCCGCCCGGCACTGGGAGCTGGACCGGTTGGCGGCGACCGACCGCTCCGTGCTACGCATTGCCACCGCGGAGCTGATTGGGCGCCCCGGTACGCCGGCGCGCGTGATCCTCGACGAGGCGATCGAGATCGCCAGGCGATTCGGCAGCGAGGAGTCCGCACGTTTCGTCAACGGGGTCCTCGACCAGGTCGCCCGCAGCCTACGGCCCGGGGAGGTCTGATGCTCCACGCCATCGTGTCCGACATCCACGCCAATCTCGAGGCGCTCGAAGCGGTGCTCGCGGACATCGCCCGACATAAGCCGGCGAGCATGGTGTGTCTCGGCGATTTCGTCGGCTATGGCGCTTCGCCCAACGAGTGCATCGACCGCCTGCGGCCCATGATCCAGCACGCGGTGGTGGGCAATCACGACCTGGCGGCGGTCGGGCTGCTGCGGCTCACCTACTTCAACACGAACGCCGCGGCCGCGGCGACCTGGACCGATAACACGCTCACCCCCGAGAACCGCGCCTACCTCTCGGCGTTGCCCTTCTCGGTACGGTGGCGCGATTCGCTGCTGGTCCACGCCTCGCCGGCCGAGCCCGAGAACTGGCACTACGTCCTGACGCCGGTCGATGCCAACGCCGAGATGGATGCCTACCAGGAGACGGTCTGCTTCATCGGACACTCGCATTATCCCGGGGTGTTCGATCGTCAGGACGAGAGCATCCGTTACACGCGCGCGCCCGAGATCCGCATCGAGAAGGGCCACCGTTACCTGGTGAACGTGGCGAGTGTCGGCCAGCCGCGCGATGGCGATCCGCGCGCCGGCTACCTGCTCTACGACGACGCCGAAAAGGTGCTGCGGCACGTCCGGCTTGAGTACGACCTCGCCGGCGCGATGAAGCGGATCTTTGACGCCGGACTCCCCCGGTTCCTGGCCGAGCGGCTGCAGTGGGGGGAATAGGGTTGGCGCGGGCGTCCACGCTCCATCACTGGGAATCCTACTGGCGCGGACACCGCCGGATCGATGAGACGTACTCGACCGGCGACCGGCTCGCGCGCGAGATCCTCGCCGACGGCGCGGTCGCCGGGGCCGCGGTGCTCGAGGTCGGCGCCGGCTCGGGCCGCGACACGCTGGGCCTGGTGACCGCGGGCGCGATCGGGGTGGTGCTCGACTACTCGCCGGCCTCGCTCGCGCTGGTGCGCGAGCAGGCGCGCGCGCGCGGGCTCACCGTCCACCTGGTGCAGGCGGACGCGCTGGCGATGCCGTTCCGCGATGGCGCCTTCGCGGTGGTATTCCACCAGGGGCTGCTCGAGCACTTCCGCGATCCGATGCCGCTGCTGCGCGAGAATACGCGCGTCACCCGCCGCGGTGGTCGCGTGGTGGTGGACGTGCCGCAGACCGTCCATATCTACACCCTGATGAAGAAGGCGCTGATCGCCATCGACCGTTGGTTCGCGGGCTGGGAGACCCAGTTCACCCCGGGCGCGCTCGAGCGGCGGTTGCGCGAGGCCGGTCTCACCGTGCGCCGGACCTACGGCGACTGGATGGTGCCGGGGCTCTGGTACCGGGTGCTGCGTGAGCTGCTCAAGCGCGGCCCAGGCGTGTGGCTGCCGCTCGAGCCGCGCGGGCCCGGCTGGTGGGAGCACGGCTGGCGCGCGTGGCGCAGGTGGCTCTCGCGCCGGCGCTGGGCGCTCTACACCTGTCACGTCATCGGCACGGTGGCCGAGCGGCCGTGAGCGGGCGCGGTCACGAGCCGGCGGCGGGGTCGGCGCCTTGAGCGTTGGACGGGGCGCGGGGCGCAGTCTGCTCGCCATCAACTTCCGCGATCCCGCGCATCCGGAGGCCGGCGGCGCCGAGTTGCACCTGGCGCACATCCTGAACGAGGCGGTGACGCGCGGCTGGCAGGTGACGTGGCTGGCGAGCGGGTTCCCGGGTGGCACCCCCGAGGCGCGGCACGACGGCATCCGCGTGGTGCGGCGCGGGACGTGGTGGGATTTCAACTGGGTGGTGCCCGGGGTGCTGCGGCGCGAGTTCTCCGCGCCGCCGCCCGACCTGGTGGTGGAGGATATCAACAAGGTGCCCTGCTTCGCCCCGTGGTGGACGCGCGCGCCGGTCGCGGTCATCGTCCCACACCTGTTCGGGTCGACCGCGCTGCGCGAGTCGGCGCTCCCAGTGGCGCTCTACGTCATGGCTCTCGAAGCGCTCATCCCGTCCGTCTACCGCCGCTCGCGGTTCGTGGCCATCTCGGAGAGCACCCGCGACGACCTCGCCGCGCGCGGAATTGAGAGTGACCGGGTGAGCGTGGTGCACTGTGGGGTCGACCACACGACCTATCGGCCCGAACCCGCGGGGCCCCCCGAGCCCGCCGGGGTGAAGAGCGCCCATCCGACCGTGGTGTTCGTCGGCCGGCTGCGGCGCTACAAGGGGGTGGACTGGGTGATGCGTTCGTTCCCGGCCGTGCTCGCGCGCGTCCCCTCGGCACGGCTGCTGGTGATCGGCGACGGCCCGTTCGAGGCGCAATTGCGCAGCGCCGCCACCCGGCTCGGGGTGGCGCAGGCGGTGGACTTCCTGGGGTTCCTGCCCGCGGCCGAGAAAGTGATGCGCCTCAGGCAGGCGTGGGTGGTCGTCCAGCCCTCGCCCAAGGAGGGCTGGGGGCTCACGGTGATCGAGGCGGGGGCGTGCGGCGCCGCGGTGGTCGCGGCCGACAGCCCCGGCCTGCGCGACTCGGTGCGCCGGGACGAGACCGGGCTGCTGGTGCCGTACGGCGACGACACGAAGCTCGCCGCGGCGCTGCTGCGGGTGCTCGAGGATCGCCCATTGCGCGAGCGCCTCGCCGCGGCCGGCATTGCGCGCGCCGCGACCTTCTCGTGGCCGGCCTGCGCCGCGGCCTCGCTCGACGCGCTGACCGCGGGGCTTCCGCCGGGGCTTCCCCCGGAGATGAAAGGGGCGCGCGTGTGACCGCGCGCGCGCGAGGAGCGATCAACCGGAATCACGTCCTGCTCGCGACGGCCAAGGCGGTCGTGAGCGTCGGGCTGCTGTTGTTCCTGTTCAAGCGCATACCGCTCGAGCAGTTCGCCACTGCGGCGCGCTCGGTGCGCGGCGACTGGCTGGTCGCGGCCGGCGCGCTGCTCCTCACCAGTAACCTGCTCGGCGCCTGGCAGTGGAACCGACTGCTGCACGTGGTCGACATCCGCATCCCGTTCTGGAAGGTGTGCGCCTACTATCACGTGGGTCTGTTCTTCAACAATTTTCTGCCCGCCGGCATCGGCGGCGATATCGCGCGCGTGGCGGACTCCTCGCGCCACGGGTCCACCAAGACCGCCGCGCTCTCGGCGGTCATGATGGACCGGCTGATCGGCACGGTGGCGATTGCCAGCCTGGCGATGGTGACGACGCTGCCGGCGATCGACCGCTTCCACCTGACGCTCGTCTACCTGGCAGTGGTCGGCTTCTTCGTGCTGAGCGTGACGCTGGTGTGGGCGATCTTCCACCCGGCGCTCCTTCCGGCCTGCGAGCGCCTGCTGGAGCGCGTGGGCCTGGGCTCGATGAGCCCGCACCTCGACGAACTTGCGGCCCGGCTCGCCGGCTTCCGGGCGCGGCGCGGGCTGTTCGCCGGGCTGTTCGCGATCTCCCTGCTCACCCAGATCTCCCGCATCGGCGTGCACGTGCTGGTCGCCAGGGGGTTGGGCCTGTCGATCCCGCTGGTCTACTTCTTCCTTTTCGTGCCGTTGCTAGCGGTGATAGTCTCCCTGCCCATCTCGTTCAACGGCATCGGGGTACGTGAGGGGGCCGGGATCGTCCTGTTCGGTCTGGTGGGTGTAGACAGGGCGCAGGCGTTCTCGCAGCAGTTCCTCACCTATCTGGTCATGGTGGCCGTGAGCCTGCTCGGCGGTCTGGTCTTCCTGGCGCGAATCCCGCACCGCCGGGCCCGGGCCCGACATTCCAAGGAGAGTTAATGGATCCGACCAAGCGCGCCGCAATCTTCGTGAGCCTGGTCGTCTTCCTCCTCGCCGCCGCCATCTATTTCATCACTCTGACGCCCACCGTTCCGTTCTGGGACTCGGGCGAGTTCATCGCGGTTTCCTACATCCTCGGCATCCCGCACCCGCCCGGCACCCCCTTCTACGTTCTGCTCGGCCGCATCGCCACGCTGATCCCCTGGGCCTCGGTGGCCCAGCGGGTAAACGGGCTGTCCGCCCTGGCCGGGGCGCTCACGGTGTGGATCACCTACCTCACCGGGCTCAGGCTGGTCCGGCTCGTCCAGGGGCCGGAGCGCCGGCGCTCGGACGAGTGGATCGCGATCGCCGCGGCCTTCAGCGGGGCACTGCTGCTCGCCTTCTCCGATTCGTTCTGGGAGAACTCGATCGAGGCCGAGGTCTACGCGCTCATGAGCCTGGCGCAGATCCTGGTCTTCTGGCTCGGCCTGCGCTGGTGGGAGGCACACGAGCAGCGCCCGACCGCGGGGCCGCTCCTGGTGTGCGTCTACGTCATGTGGCTGTGCGTCGGGTTGCACCTGGGCGTGGGCATCATGGGATTGCCGCTCATCCTGCTGGTATGGCTGGTGGACCGGCGCGCGGCGCTGGTGTTCGCGATGCCGTTGCTGTCGGTGCTGGCCGTCACCGCCGGGTTGGAGCGCATGGCGGGGGCGGTGCTGATGCTCTCGATGGTGGTGTTCACCGTCATGGCCGCGAAGAAGCAGCTCGACGGCCGGGTATGGCTCGCCTCGACGGGCGCTGGGCTATACGGGCTCTACTTCGCGTTCGGGGACCGCGATTTCACCTACCCGGCCGCCGCGATCGCCGTGGCCGCGCTGCTGGTCCCGCTCGCGCTGCTGGCGAAGCGGAGCCGGGAGGGCAGGATCCTGGCCCTCGCCCTGTTCCTCATGATGGCGGGCTACTCGACCCACGTCTATCTCCCCATCCGCGCGGCCCAGCACCCGGCGATCAACGAGGCCGCCCCGGACAACTGGAAGAACCTGCGCGATCAGCTCGAGCGCAAGCAGTACGGGGAATCGAGCATGTTCGTGCGCCGCGGCCCGCTCTCGGCGCAGCTCGACAAGGAGTTCTGGCGCTACTTCAGCCGCCAGTGGCCGCTGTTCCCGACCGACCGGCTGTGGGGCGCGCTTCTGCCGCTGCTGCTTGGGCTTGCGGGGGGGGTCTGGCAGGCGCGGCGGAACCGTACGTCGTTCCTCGTGACCGGGACATTCCTCGGGCTCACCACGGCCGGGATGATCGCGTTCCTCAACTTCACAGACCGCGAGGTGCGCGAGCGCGATTACTTCTTCCAAAGCGGCTATCACGCCTACGCGCTGTGGATCACGCTCGGGGCGGCCTGGCTCGTCTCCTGGGTACGTGATTCGTTCACGCCCGGGAGGGCGCAGCTTGCGGCCACCGCGGCCTGCGCTTTGTTGATGGTGGCGCAGCCGTTCCTGCTCATGAAGAACCTGTGGTTCACCCACGACCGGCGTGGCAGTCAGGTGGCGCGCGATTACGCCTACAACATGCTGGCACCGCTGGCGCCGAACTCGTTCGTGTTTACCAACGGCGACAACGACACCTTTCCGCTCTGGTACATCCAGCAGGTCGAGGGCGTGCGCAAGGACGTGCGCGTCGTCAACCTGAGCCTGCTCAACACCGACTGGTACATCCGCCAACTCCGAGACGAGGAGCCGAAGGTCCCGATCCAGCTCGACGACAAGACCGTGGACATGCTGGGCGTCGGCATCCTTCAGGACCACACCACAGGCGAGTACGTCTACACCAACCGGTTCATGGTGGACCACATCCTCCAGCAGGCGCGCACGCCCGACGGTCGCTGGACGAAGCAGCCCTACTTCGCGGTGACGGTCCCCGACCACATGGGGCTCGACAAGAACTTCACCCACGAGGGGCTGGTCTTCAAGGTGAACCCGGACACCACCAGCGCCGATTTCGACGAGGCCGCCACCCGCAAGGCGCTCTACGAGACGTTCCGCTACAGCGGCCTGTTCAAGGCCGACGGCTCGTGGGACAGCACCATCTACAAGGACGAGAACGCCTCGACGCTGTCGCGCAACTACGCGAGCGCCCACATGCAGCTCGCCCACTACTACCGGCGGGCGCGCCAGGTCCCGCGGGCGATCGCCGAATGGGAGCGGGTGGAGCGCATGTTCCCCGGCTCCGTCGACGTGTTGCTTCCGCTCGGCAGCACGTACGTCGACGTCGGCGACACGGCCAAGGCCATTGGCGTCTTCACCCGGCTGGCGAAGCTCTACCCCAACGATGTCGAGGTGCGGTACTTCTACGGCGTGGGGCTCATGTTTCAGCGCCGGATTGAGGAAGCGCTGCGCGAGTTCGAGCACGCCATGCAGATCGATCCCGAATACGCGCCCGCCTACCTCGCCGCCTACAGCGTGCTCTACGAGGGCGGGCAGAGGGAGCGTGGCCTCCAGATCCTCGAGCAGTGGGTGAACCGTCATCCCGAGGATCAACAGGCCCGGGCGCTGCTCGAGATGCGCCAGCGCGAGCTGGGCATCGCCCCGGGACGGATGCCGGTGCCGCCGCCCTCGATGCCGAACCTGCCGTAGGGGAGGTCCACACTGGCTCCGGAATCCCACGCGCTGGTCACCGGGGCGGCCGGGTTCATCGGCTCGCACCTGGTCGAGCGGCTGCTCGCCGAAGGGGCCACCGTCACCGGGGTGGACTGCTTCACCGACTACTACGACCCGGCGTTGAAGCGCGCCTACCTCGCCGCGGCGCTCGCGCACCCGAGCTTCCGCCTGCTCGAGCTGGACCTCGGCGCTGCGGATCTCGCCGTCCTACCCGAGGTAGAGGTGGTCTTCCACCAGGCGGCGCAGGCCGGCGTACGCGCCTCGTGGGGCGCCGACTTCGCCGCCTACGTGCACCACAACGTGCTCGCGACCCAGCGGCTGCTCGAGCGCTACAAGGGGGCGCCCCTCGAGCGCTTCGTCTACGCCTCGTCGTCGTCGATCTACGGCGAGGCCGAGCGCTACCCGACCGACGAGACGCTGCTGCCGAAGCCCTGCTCGCCCTACGGCGTGACCAAGCTGGCGGGCGAGCATTTGGCGATGCTCTACGCACGAAACTTCGGCACCCCGTCGGTGGCGCTGCGCTACTTCACGGTCTATGGTCCCCGCCAGCGGCCCGACATGGCGTTTCATCGTTTCTGCCGCGCCATGCTCGCCGGGGAACCCATCACCGTGTACGGCGACGGCAGGCAGTCGCGCGACTTCACCTTCATCGCCGACGCCATCGAGGGCAACATGCGGGCGTGGCGCAGCGCCAGGGCCGAGGGTGTCTACAATGTCGGCGGCGGCTCGCAGGTCGAAGTCCTGGAGGCGATCGCCATCCTGGAGGAGACGCTCGGGGTGAAGGCGACGCTGCGGTTCGAGCCCAGGCAACCCGGCGATCCGTTGCGCACACGCGCCGACGCGTCGCGCATCCGCGCCGACTTCGGCTTTGTGCCCGCGGTGGACATCCGACAGGGCCTGGTGGCCGAGGCCGAGTGGGCGCGCGGCCTCTACGAGAGGAAGGGATGATGGACGGACGTCGGGCGGGCTGGCGACGGCGCACACGCGGGAGGGACGACCGATGACCGACCGTCCGCGCATCTCGATCGTGATCCCCGCCTACAACGAGGCCGAGAGCCTGCCCGAGCTCCATCGCGAGCTGGTGGCCACGCTCGATGCCCTGGGCCACGCCTGGGAGATCATCTACGTGGACGACGGCTCGCGCGACGGCTCGGACGAGGTGATGGCCCGCCTCGCCGCGGGCGATCCGCGTGTGCGCGGCGCCGTGCTGCGGCGCAACTTCGGCAAATCGGCAGCGCTCGCCACCGGGTTCCGGCTCGCGCGCGGCGAGTGGGTGGCGACGCTCGACGCCGACCTGCAGGATGACCCGGCCGAACTGCCGCGCCTGATCGAATTGCTCGGGCAGGGGCACGACCTGGTCTCGGGCTGGAAGCAGAACCGCCAGGACCCCATCACCAAGACTCTGCCGTCGCGACTATTCAACGCCGTAACCTCCATGGTGGCAGGGCTCAAGCTCCACGACTTCAACTGTGGGTTCAAGCTCTACCGCCGCGAGGTGACCGAGGCGCTCGAGGTCTACGGCGAGTTCCACCGCTTTATCCCGGCCCTCGCCCACTGGCGGGGGTTCCGGGTCGGAGAGGTGGCGGTCCACCATCGCGCGCGCCGGTTCGGGAAGAGCAAGTTCGGCGCGGCGCGCTTCATCAACGGCTTTCTCGACCTCTTGGCCGCCGCGTTCATCTCGACCTCGGCCCTGAAGCCGCTGCACGTGTTCGGGCGGATCGGACTGTTGTTCCTCGGCGTTGGCGTGGCCATCGGCATCTGGTTCATCGTACAGTGGGCCGGGGGCGAGCCGATGCGCGTGCGCCCGCTCATGCTGTTCGGCGTCGGCCTGGTGCTGCTCGGCATCCAGTTCGTGCTCATGGGCCTGCTGGGCGAGATGATCGCGCACCAGGGCGCGCGCGCCGAGTATCCGGTGAGACAACGGTTCAACTTGGACGCGTGAGCGTGAGGGCGTTCGTGCTCGCAGGTGGCATGGGAACCCGGCTGAAGGCCCTCAGCTCCAAGTTTGGCGGCCTGCCCAAGCCGCTGGTCCCGATCGGCGGCCGGCCGCTGCTCGAGCGCCAGCTCGAATGGCTCGCGGGCCACGGAGTGCGCGACGCGGTGCTGTGCACCGGTCACGGCGCCGACCAGGTGCGCGAGACGCTCGGCGATGGTGCTCGCCTCGGCACCCGGCTCCGCTACTCGGCCGAACCGGCGCCGCTCGGCACCGCCGGAGCACTACGGCTCGCACGTGGCCATCTGAATGGCTCCGCGCTGGTGCTGAATGGCGACACGCTCGCCCCCTGCGACCCGTGGGCGCTGGAGCGCACGCGCTGGGAGTCGGGGGCGCTTGGCGCGGTGGCGCTCTTTCGGGTGGCCGACGCCTCGGCGCGCGGCCGTGTCGAGTGCGACGCCGAAGGGCGCATCGCCCGCTTCATTGAGAAGGACGCGGGCCATGCCGGCCCGGCGTGGGTCAACGGCGGGGTCTACGCCTTCGCGCCCCGGGTGTGGAGCTTCATCCCCGTTTCGGGTGTCGTTTCGCTCGAGCGCGAGGTGCTGCCGCTTCTGGCCGCCCAGGGGCGGCTGATGGGCGTCGAGGAGCAAGGGGAGTTCTGGGACATCGGCACGCCCGAGGATTGGGAGCGCGCGGAACGGAGGTTTGCATCATGAGGGCGCGCGCGATGAACGGAATCGAGTTGTCGCGGGGGCGCTCGTGAAGGCGAGATCCTATTACCGGGCGCGCGCTCCGCTGCGCATCTCGCTGTGCGGGGGAGGCACCGACGTGTCGCCCTACCCCGAGGAGCACGGCGGCATGGTGCTCTCGGCGACCGTGAACCAGTACGCCTACGTCTCGCTCCGGCCGCGCCGAGGCTCGCGGCTCACCCTGGCGAGCCTCGACTACGACATGGTGGCCAAGTACGATCATCCGCGCCGCGTGCGCATCGACGGGCAGCTCGACCTCATCAAGGCGGTGGTCAAGGCGCTCAAGGTGCGGGGCGGCGCCGACCTGTGGACCCACTCCGACGCGCCGCCGGGGTCCGGCCTCGGCTCGTCTTCGACCATGGTGGTGGCGCTCATCGGTTGCATCAGCGCCTGGCAGGGCCGGCCGCTCGCCGGTTACGAGGTGGCCGAGCTGGCCTACCGCATCGAGCGCGTGGACCTGGGGATGGCCGGCGGCCGCCAGGACCAGTACGCGGCGACCTTCGGCGGCATCAACTTCATCGAGTTCCAACGCGACGCCACCGTGGTCAATCCGCTGCGCATCCGCCCTGACGTGCTGAACGAACTCCAGTACCGGCTGCTGCTCTGCTACATGGGGCACACGCGCCAGTCGGCGCGTATCATCGAGCGGCAGACCGAGTCGTACCGCGAGGGCAAGCCGCAGGTGGTCGAAGCGCTCCAGCGGCTCAAGGCCGAGACGCTCGAGATGAAGAAGGCACTGCTGCTGGGCGACGTGGACGCGATCGGCGAACTGCTCCACCAGGCGTGGGAGAACAAGAAGCGGCTCGACGAGGGGATCTCCAACCCCCGCGTGGACCGGCTCTATCGCATCGCGCGCAAGGAAGGCGCCTTGGGCGGCAAGATGCCGGGCGCCGGCGGCGGCGGCTACTTCCTCTTCCTCACCCGCTTCGACCGCAAACATCGCGTGGCCGCGGCACTCGAGCGCCAGGGCGGGCAGGTGGTGCCGTTCAGCTTCGAGAACCGCGGGCTCACCACCTGGTCGTCGTCGGCTTCCGCCGGCGGCGGTCGCGCCACGCGACCACGGGCGACGCCCCGGGCCCCGATCAAGCCCGCGGCCAGGCCGAAGTCGAGCTGATGCGGGTCGCGCTCGTCGGGCCAGTGCATCCCTGGCGCGGCGGCATCGCGCAGTACCTGGGGATGCTCGGCGAGTCGCTCATGCCGCGCGCCGAGGTGCGCGGGGTCACCTTCATGCGCCAGTACCCGGGACTCCTCTTCCCGGGCGAGAGCCAGCGCGACCCGGCCGCCGAGCCGCCGCGCTTCCCGGTCACGCCACTGCTCGACTCGATTGGCCCGTGGAGCTGGGGCAAGGTCGCGCGCCACCTGGAGACGTTCGCCCCCGGGCTGGTGCTGCTCAAGTGGTGGCTCCCGTTCTTCGGCCCCGCCTTTGCGTCGGCGGTCGGGCCGCTCCGGCGTCGCGGCACCCGGGTGGTCCTCGTGTGCGACAATCTGATCCCGCACGAGCGGCGCCCGTTCGACCTCGCGTTCACCCGCTGGATGCTGCGCAACTCGGACGGCTATCTCGTCATGTCGGAGAGCGTCGAGCGCGATCTCGACCGGCTCAAGCCCGGCGCGCCGCGGCGGCGCGTGCTGCACCCGCTCTACGCGCAGTTCGACCGCGGGCGCTGGACACGCGAGAGCGCGCGGGCGCATCTCGGGCTCGACGGGGAGGTGGCGGTGTTCTTCGGCTACGTCCGGCACTACAAGGGACTCGACACGCTGCTCGAGGCGTGGCCCCTGGTGCGGGCGCGCCGGCCCGCGACGCTGGTGGTGGCAGGCGAGTTCTACGAGGACGCGGTACCGTATCGCGAGCAGGTGGAGCGCGCGAATGCCGGATTCGTTGCGCGTCGGGCGCCGGGCGCGGGCCCGCCGGTGCGGCTTCTCGACCGCTACATCCCGGATGAACAGGTCGAGGCGTTGTTCAAGGCGGCCGACGTCGTGGTGCTGCCCTACCGCTCGGCGACTCAGAGCGGCGTCACCCACGTCGCCTACGCGCTCGGGGTCCCGGTCATCACCACCAACGTGGGCGGCCTCGCCGAGACCGTGCGGCCTGGGGAGACCGGGCTGGTGGTGCCGCCCGAGGATCCGGCCGCGCTCGCCGATGCGATCGTCCGGTATTTCGCCGAAGGCATGGCGCCGCGGCTGCGCGCGGGCGTCGCGGAACTGCGGCAGGCCCACTCGTGGGAGACGCTGGCCGACCGCGTGATCGAGCTGGGCGATTCACTCGCGCCTGAGCGGGGCTGGCGATGAACCGGGCGACAGGGTACATGCCGCGAGCGGCCGTACGCGCGGATGCGGGATCGTGGATGACGGCCCAGACTGCGCGCTGGATCGGCATCACCGCGTTCTTCGTCTTCGCCTTGACCGGCGGCGGCCGGGTGGTGGGCAGCGACGAGGTCACCATGCTCGAGCTCTCTCGCGCCATGCTCCGCGGCGGCATCGCGGTCCCGGTCGGCGCCACGCTCGATGGACCCGACGGCCGCCACTACACGAAGAATCATGCGGGGCAGGCGGTGCTGGCACTGCCGTTGGTGGCGCTGGCCGAGGCCGCGGCCGGGGCGCTGCCGCTCACGGAGCAGCGCCGCGTGCTCGCCGTGCGCTTCGCGGTCTCGTTCTTCAACGCGGCGGTCACCGCGCTGGTGCTGGCGGTGTTCTACCTCACCATCCGCGCGCTCGGCGTCGCGGCTCCAGGCGCGTTCGATACGACCCTGATGCTCGGCTTCACCACGCCGCTCTGGGTGTACGCGAAGACCTTTGCGGCCGAGCCGCTGCAGGCGCTCGGCCTTCTGCTCGCCCTCTCAGGTGCCGCACGGGCCGCGCTGGGCGAAACGCGGCAGGCGTGGTGGGCCGGGCTCGGCGTGCTGATCGCGGTCTCGGCCAAGCTCAGCATGCTGCCACTGGCGCTGGCCTGTCTGCTGCCATTGGCCTTGGCGCGGCCGATCACGTGGCCGATTCCCGCGCTCATGCTGTTGGTCGCGCTCGCGGGGCACGTGCTGTACAACCAGGCGCGCTTCGGCACCGCCCTCGAGACCGGGTACGGGGCGCAAGCGACGCTCGCCGCCTACTCGACGCCGCTCCTGACCGGGTTCTATGGGCTCCTCATCTCGTCGGGCAAGGGCGTGATGTGGTTCGCCCCGGCGCTCTGGCTCGCGATCCCCGGCGGGATCGCGCTGGCGCGCAGGGGCGCGGCGCACGCGCGCACCGGTCTCGCGATCGCGATCGCATGCGCGGCCACGCTGGCACTCTACGCCAAGTTCGAGCACTGGGCCGGCGACGGCTCGTTCGGGCCGCGCTATCTCGTCCCGCTGCTGCCGCTGGCGTTCATCCCGATTGCGTTCTTCCTCCATGAGGCAGGCCGGTGGCGCCGCGCGCTCATGACCCTCCTCGCCACCGCCGGGCTGGCGGTCCAGATCGGCGGCGTCGCCATCTACTTCGGCGCCCAGATGCGCGAGGCCGGCGACTATCCCTACACGCGGGCGCTCAACGACCCCGAGTTCATGCGCGAAAGCCACTTCGAGCCGCGCTCGAGCCCGATCCTCGGCCACTGGCGGATGCTGATCCGGAACACGAGCGAGCACCTCGAGCGGCAGCTGCCCAGGCTCACTGGCGGGCAGGAGGCGGACCCGCGTGTCGGGATCGGGGCGGCCGACCAGCAGGCGCTCCTTCACGCGCTCGACTTCTGGTGGCTCTACACCCTCTACGCCGGCGTGCCGCCGCTGCCGGTGGTCGCGGGGCTGCTCTCGCTCCTGTTCACTGCGGCGTGGGCCGCGCTCCGGATGCTGGTGATCGCCGACGAGGAAGCGCGCGCCCCGTGAAGCAGCTCAGCGTCATCGTGCTCAACTGGAACGGCCTCGCCGACTCCCGTGCGGCGCTCGCGAGCCTTTCCGCCTGCCGGGTGCCGCCCGGATGGCGGGGCTCGCTCATGTTGGTGGACAACGGCTCGACCGACGGCTCGGTCGAGGCGATACGCCGCGAGTTCCCCGCCGTCGAGGTGGTGGCGCTCAACGAGAATCGGCGCTTCGCGGGCGGCAACAACGAGGGCCTGAAGCGGGCGCTCGCCGCCGGGGCCGACGCGATCATGCTGGTCAACAACGACACCGAGGCCGGCGGCGGACTGTTCGATCACCTGCTCGGGGCGCTCGAGCGCGACCCGGAGGCGGGCGCCGTCGCCCCGTTCATCTGCTTCGCCGAGCCGCGCGACGTCATCTGGTACGCCGGCGGCCGCTGCACGCCCGCGCTCGGCTTCGCCGCGCACCGGGGGCTGCGCCAGGCGGATCGCGCGCAGTTCATGAACGTCGAGAGCACCGGATACCTGACCGGCTGCTGCCTGCTCGCCAGCCGCGAGGCCTGGCTCAAGGTGGGGCCGCTCGACGAGCGCTACTTCATCTACGCCGAGGACGCGGACTGGTCGCTGCGCGCGCGCGCGGCCGGCTACCGGCTGCTGTTCGTGCCGCGGGCGCGGCTCTGGCACAAGGTCTCGGCCGCCTCGGGGGCCGCGAGCCCGTGGAAGATCTACCACCGGCTGCGCGCCAACCTCACGCTGTTCGCCCGCCACGCGACCGGGATCGGGCGCATCACCTGGCTGCCCTGCTTCCTCGCCCAGCAGGCGGCGCTGGCGGCGTGGCTGCTCTCGCGCGGGCAGGTGCGCGCGGCGTTCGCGGTGCCGCGCGGGCTCTACGACGCGCTGGTGGCCCGACCGGCGGGGGAGGTGCGGCCATGAGCGTGGCGACGGCTATCGCGTCCGCCGCCGTGCCATCAGCGTGGGCGGCGAAGCCCGTCCGCTCCGCCGGCGAGCCGCCGCTCTTCCTGCATGAGCTGATTGCCGCCGCCTCCGCCGGCGCGCGCGTGTTGGATGCGGGCTGCGGGCCAGGCTCGTGGCGCTACGGCGGCCGCCCCGATCTCCTCGTGGTCGGGTTCGACGTCAAGTTCCCGCCCGGGCCCCCGGCGCGGGCGCCGCACGTCGCTGTCCTTCGCGCCGACCTGGCGCGCCTGCCGATGCGCGACGGTGCGTTCGACCTCACCGTGTGCCACTACGTGCTCGAGCACGTCGTGGCGCTTGCGTCCTGCTGCAATGAGCTGGCGCGGGTGACGAAGCCGGGCGGCGCGCTCTACCTCTCGGTGCCGCGCGCGGCCTCGTTCGACGATCGGCTCTACCGGTTCGCCGGTTACTTCGCAAAGTTCGCACTGGGCAAGTTCGGCAAGCGCATCGAGCATCAGCAGCGGTTCGATCTGGAGAAGATCCTGACCCTGTTCGAAGCGCGCGGCTTCGAGATCGAGTCGCTGGCCCGCGTGCCGGCCGGGTTCTCGTGGATTAACGACCCGCGCACCAAGCGCCTGCAGGGACCGTTCACCAACGCGCTCGCATGGCTCCACCGCGCGACCGGGATCGACCTGGCCCGCGACGCCAACTTCGTCGCCACCTTCCGCAAGGTGGGCGGGCGCGGGGCGCGGCGCGTGCCGCGGCTCCGGCGCGTCACCCACGTGTGCCGGGACTGCGGCGAGCACAGCGTTTTGGATCCGCCGGTGCCGACACCGAGGCGCTGGACCTGCCCGTGGTGCGGCAAGTCGAACCCGCTCGGAAGGCCGCGATGAGCGCGCTGCGCGTGCTCCACGCGCCGGCCGAGATCGCCGGGCAGGCCTCGGTGCTGGCCCGCGCGCTGCGTGGGCTCGGAGTCGAGGCCCACTCGCTCGCCTACAACCCCGGCTTCCCGCAATACCAGCCGGACGAAATGCGGCCCTATGACGATCAGCCGCCGCTCAAGCGCTACCTGGGCTATCTCGCCAGCACGCTGCGCAACCTCGGCCACTGGGACGTCTGCCACTTCCATTTCGGTCGCACCCTGATCCCGCCCCACAACTTCGACTTGCCGCTCCACCAGGCGCTCGGGCGGCGGGTGGTGTTCCACTACCACGGCTGCGACGTGCGGAACCGCGCCCACATGTTGGCCACGCACACGCGCGCGACCTGCAGCGAGTGCGATCCGTTCTGCAACCCCGGCCGTCAGAAGCGCGTCCTCGCAAGCGCGGCCCGTTACGCCGACGCCGAGCTGGTCTCGACCCCCGACCTGCTCGAGTCGGCGACCCGGGCGCGCCACCTGCCGGTGGCGCTCGACCTCGCCGACTATCCGTTCGCCCCGCCGCGCGGAACGCCAAAGCTGGTGGTCCACGCGCCCACCAACCGGCTCATCAAGGGCACGCGGTACGTCGAGGCCGCCTTCGCGGCGTTGCGCCCGCGTTTTCCCGAGGTCCGTTTCGAGGTGGTCGAGCGCAAGCCCTGGGTCGAGCTGCGCGCGATCCTCGCCGAGGCGGACGTGGTCGTGGATCAGCTTTTCATGGGCTGGTACGGGATGGTCGCGGTCGAGGCGATGGCGCTGGGCAAGCCGGTGTTGTGCTTCATCCGTGACGACTTCGAGGCCCTCCTCACGGACTGCCCGCTCGTCCGCTGCACGCGCGAGGATCTCGCCGACCGGATCGCCGAGAAGCTCTCGGACGCGTCCGACCGGGGCGCGGTGGGAGAGCGCAGCCGTGCCTACGCCGAGCGCGAGCACGCCGCTCCCGTCATCGCCGGACGCCTGCTTGACCTCTATCGTTCGCTCGTCCCCGACGGCTCGCGCGCATGACCGATACCCCCGCGAGCCTCGACGCCAAGCCCGCCTCGCCGATCCGCGAGGCGCTGAGGCACTTGACCGGCGAGTCGCTCATCTATGGCCTCGGGCAGGTGGGAGGTCGCGCGGTCAACCTGCTCCTCGTCCCGGTGCTCACCCGCGTGCTCGCGCCCGAGGCGTACGGCGTCTCCGACCTGGTGCTCGCCTACGCCCAGACCGCGCTGCTCGTGCTGGTGTTCGGAATGGACGCTTCGCTCGCCCGCCACTTCTACGATGAGCCCGACCGCGAGGCGCGTATCCGCATGGTCTCGACCTCGCTCGCGTTCCGGCTGGTGACCGGGACCGCGGTGGCGCTGCTGGTGGCGCTGGTGGTCATCCCGGTCGCGGCCCCACTGCTGGCCGGGGATGCCTATCGCAAGTACCTGACGATCGGCGCCCTCACGCTCCCGTTCACCCTGTTGACGCTGTTCGCGAACGACGTGCTGCGCGTGACGTTCCAACCCTGGAAGTTCATCTCGTTGAACCTGGTCCAGACCGTGGCCGTGGGTGGCCTGACGCTCTACCTGGTGCTGGTGCGCGACCTGGGCGTGGTCGGCGTGCTCTACGGGAAGCTGGGCGGCGACGCCTTGACCGCGGCCCTCGGGCTGGTCCTGTGCCGGCACAGCCTGCGTTGGCGGTTCCACCGCGAGACGTTGCGCCGCATGCTGACCTACGGGCTCCCGCTGGTGCCGGTGGCGTTTGCGTACGGATTCATCTCTGCGGCGGACCGCTTCTTCCTTCAGCGCACGCGTTCGCTTGAGGAGGTGGGGGTGTACGCAGTGGCGATGAAGTTCTTCGCGCTCGCCAGCATGGGGGTCGCCGCGTTCCATCTCGCCTTCTCCCCGTTCGCCTACGCGCGCGCACGGCGCCCCGAGGCGCCGCGCCTGTTCGCGCGCGTGTTCTCGCTCTACACCGCGGTCGCCTCGCTCGGCGCGCTCCTGGTGGCCGCGTTCGCGCCCGAGATCGTCTCGGTGCTGGCGCCAGGCGCCTACGCAGCGGCCGCGATTCCCGCAGTGTGGCTGACCTTTGCGGCGGTGGCGCAGGGCGCTTACTATGTCGGCGGACTCGGCATCGGGTTGTCGCTGCGCACCACGCTGCTGATCTGGAGCGCAGGCGCAGCGGCGCTGGTGGCGGGGCTCGCCAACGCGGTGCTGACCCCCGCACTCGGATCACCAGGGGCGGCGCTGGCGACATTCATGGGGTACTCGGTCTCCGCCATCCTCGCGACCATCGTGGCCCAGCGCGTATACCCGCTGCCGTACCGGAGCGGGCGCATTCTGGTGATGTTCGCTCTGGCACTGGCGATCGCATTGGCGCTGCAGCGGCTGGCGCCGGCGGGGGCGGCGGGCGTGGCGGTGAAGCTGGCGGGGGCTGCGCTTTACGCGGGCGTCGTATCGGGTCTCGGACTCTGGCGGCATCCGCGGGCGGACGGCGCGCCTGTGGCCGTACGATAGGGAGGCGCTTCTAAGGATGTGCGGGATCGCGGGACTGCTCCACTCTGACGACCGGGTGGATCTCGGCCGGCTGCACCACATGTCGCGCCTGCTCCGCCACCGCGGCCCCGACGACGAGGGGATGGTGCTCATCGATCCCGCCGCCGGCGCTGCGCTGCCGCTCGGGGGCCCCGACACCCCGCGTGCGGTGTACGCGAGCCCGCATCGATATGCGCCCGGTGCGCAGCCGCCGGATCCCCACGCCGCGGCGTTCCGGGTCGGCCTCGCCCACCGTCGGCTCTCGATCGTGGACCTCTCGCCCGCCGGTCACCAGCCCATGTGCGACGAGGAGGGTCGCTGCTGGATCACGTACAACGGCGAGGTCTACAATCACCTCGAGCTGCGCCAGGAACTGGCTGCGCTCGGCGCCCGCTTCCGGAGCACCAGCGACACCGAGGTCATCCTCGCCGGCTACCTGCGCTGGGGTCCTGATTGTCTCGAGCGCATGAATGGCATGTTCGCGTTCGCGATCTGGGACGGCCGCCGCCGCGAGCTGTTCTGCGCGCGGGACCGTTTCGGCGTCAAGCCGTTCTACTACCAGTGGGACGGCCGCTCGTTCGCCTTCGCCTCGGAGCCGGGCGCGCTGGCCCTCACCCAGCCACGCCGCATCGTCCCAAGGCTCGCCGCCGTGCGTGACCTGGTGGCGCTCGACTGGGTGGACCACGATGCGCAGACGTTCTTCTCCGGTCTCATGCAGCTCCCCGCCGGACACACGCTGACGGTGGGGGAGAAGGGTCTCGCGATCCGCCGCTGGTGGACGCTCGAACCTTCTCGATACGCCACCGGCACGCCGGCCGACTGGACGCGCGAGTTCACCGATCGCTTCGACGACGCGGTGCGCCTGCGCCTGCGCGCCGACGTCGAGGTGGGCGCGTGCCTCTCGGGCGGACTTGATTCGAGCGCGCTGGTGACGACCGCCGCCCCGATGCTCGAACGCCCGCTGCGTGCCTTCACGGTGGCCTACGATGAGGGCCCCGCCTACGACGAGCGGCCCTTCGTACGCGCGACGGTCGCGGCGAGCCGCGCCGTCTCGGACATCGTGGTCCCGGACGGGAGCGACTTCTGGGACACGTTCGACCGGCTCGCGGAGCGCCAGGACGAGCCCACCGCGGGTCCTGGCCTCTACTCGCAATGGCATGTCATGTCGCTCGCGCACCGCTGTGGCCTCAAGGTGCTGCTCGACGGCCAGGGCGGCGACGAGACGCCCGCGCGCTACTGGCGCTACCTGCCGCTGCGACTGCGGGATCTCCTGTGCGAGGGGCGGTTGGGCGAGTTCGCCTCGCTGTTCGGTCCGGTCGCCGGGCGCCTCTCCGGCTCGACCACGCTCGCGCTCACCATCGAGCCGTGGCTTCCCTCGGGGCTGGTTACGCCGCTGCGCCGTCGCTACGGGCAGGGCAAGGACCGGGTGCTGACCGCGGCGCTGCGCGGGCTGCCGACCGTCGCGCCGCGCCCGCCGTCCGACTTCCCGACCGCGGTCACGCGCCAGCAGGCGTTCGACACGCTCCAGCGGCTGCTCCCCTCGCTGCTCCGCTACGAGGACCGCAACAGCATGGCGTTCTCGATCGAGACCCGGCTCCCGTTCCTCGACTACCGCCTGGTCGAGTTCGTGTTCTCGCTCCCCGACGATCAGCGGCTGGACGGGGCCACGACCAAGGCCATCTTGAGGCGCGCACTCAAGGACCGCCTGCCGCCCGAGGTCCTGGGGCGGCGGGACAAGATGGGCTTCGAGACCCCGACCGACGTGTGGCTGCGCAGCCGGTACTCGGGCGAGGTGCGTCGGCGGCTCCTCACCGACGGCCCGCTTCACGACTGGCTCGAACCTGGGGTGATCGCCAGCGAGCTCGAGGACTACCTCGCCGGACGGCGCGACATCGGGCTCCAGATCTGGCGCTGGCTCTCGCTCGAGTCGTGGGCGCGTCGCTTCGTGGCCGCCGACCCGCGCGTGACCGCGCGTCCCCCGGAGGCGCAGACGCATCCCGGCCTCCATAAATCGTACACGCAGGTGATCGAAATGCGCGCGCGCGAAACCGAACCGGATACGGGAGCGGGTCAGCTCCACGCCGGCTAGATGGCTTCGCCTGATTCGGCAGTGCTCGGCTGCGGTTCGGGGGGTCACCCTCCGCCGCGGGGACCCCGCTTCGCGGCCCCGCTCGTCGGGCGCCCCCGAAGCTCAGCCTTCGGATCGATGGCCGAATCAGGCGAAGCCATTTAGCAGGCTGCTGAAAAACGGCCCATGACGCTGATCCGGATACTGGCCAGACTGGTACGCATCGAGGCAGTGTCCGAGTGTGGGACGGGTCGTGTATCCGGTTTCGTGGAATTCGACCTTTGGA
>CAYONG010000085.1:0-36187 GCA_964405235.1 uncultured bacterium
TGTTGCAGGAGATCGTGAACCGGCCGGCATGGGCGAGCGGGAACGCGCTGGCGATTATCATCACCGGGACCGGACACCGGACGGCGCTTGCTTTCGAGGGGTTGCCGGCCGGTGCGGCCCTGCTGCACATCGAGCTGGGAAGCGCGCCGCCCACCAACGCGCCGCCGATGGTGGATGCGGGGCCCAATCAGACCATCACGCTGCCGGCGGGGGCGGCGCTGGATGGGACCGTGAGCGACGACGGACTTCCCAACCCGCCCGCCGCGGTCACGACCACCTGGAGCCTGGGGAGCGGTCCCGGTACGGTGACGTTCCTGAACGGGAGCGTGGTGGACACGCAGGCTTCGTTCACCGTGGCGGGAACGTACGTGCTACGTCTGATGGCAAACGACGGAGGGCTGAGCCGCACCGACTCGGTGCAGATCACGGTGTTGCCGGCGCCGAATACTCCGCCGGTGGTGGACGCGGGGCCCAATCAGACCATCACGCTGCCGGCGGGGGCGGCGCTGGACGGGACGGTGACGGACGACGGGCGGCCCAATCCGCCCGCCGTGGTCGCGACCGCCTGGAGCCTGGGGAGCGGTCCCGGTGCGGTGACGTTCCTGAACGGAAACCTGGTGGACACGCAGGCTTCGTTCACCGTGGCGGGAACGTACGTGCTACGTCTGATGGCAAACGACGGAGGGCTGAGCCGCACCGACTCGGTGCAGGTCACGGTGTTGCCGGTGCCGAACACACCGCCGGTGGTGGACGCGGGGCCCAATCAGACCATCACGCTGCCGGCGGGGGCGGCGCTGGATGGGACGGTGACTGACGACGGGCTGCCCAATCCGCCCGCTGCGGTCACGACCGCTTGGAGCCTGGGGAGCGGTCCCGGCGCGGTGACGTTCCTGAACGGGAGCCTGGTGGACACGCAGGCCTCGTTCACCGTGGCGGGAACGTACGTGCTCCGTCTGATGGCCAACGATGGGGCGCTGAGCCGCATCGACTCGGTGCAGGTCACCGTGCTGCCGGACCCCAACATCGCCCCGGTGGTGAACGCCGGTGCGGACCAGACGATCGTGCTTCCCGCGAACGCAGCGCTGAATGGGACGGTGAGCGACGACGGACTGCCAACCCCGCCTGCGCTCACCGCGACCTGGAGCGTCGTGAGCGGTCCGGGCTCGGTGACATTTCTGAATGCCAATCTTGTGGACACCCAGGCGTCGTTCACGACCGCAGGTGTCTATGTGCTGCGTCTGACCGTGAGCGACAGCCGGTTGGGCACTTCCGACCCGGTGCAGATTACCGTTCAGGCGGTCGCCGCGCCCCTCGAACGTCGCGTCGTGAGCAGCAGCGACGACGCCGAGGAGAGTTCCACGGGCAGCGTGAATCTCACCAGCACCAACCTCGACCTGGTGCTCAACGGGAGCAACCAGACGGTGGGGTTGCGGTTTTCCAGCCTGGCCATCCCCCCGGGCGCCACGGTCACCCGCGCGTATATCCAGTTCACGGCGCTCAAGGTGGACCACGGTTCCGCCAGCCTCGCCATCAAGGGGCAGACGGCCGACAACCCCGCCACCTTCACCGGGACTGCCGGCAACCTGTCCGGCCGGTCGCTCACCACGGCCGCGGTAAGTTGGTCGCCGCCGGACTGGGGAAAGATCGGAGATGCTCTCGCGGCACAGCAGACGCCCGAGCTTAAAACGGTCGTCCAGGAGATCGTCAGCCGCCCCGGCTGGTCGAGCGGGAACGCGCTGGTGATCGTCATCACGGGGAGCGGGATTCGCACCGCGAGCGCGTACGACGCGAGCGCAGCCGAGGCGCCCCTCCTGCACGTCGAGTACGCCACGGCTGGTGCGGCCGTGCTCGGCATAAGGGCAGCCCCCGTGGTGAAGGGGTCCGACGAGGCGCCGCGGCTCGATTTCGCCCTGCACCGCGTCGGGCCCAACCCGGCCCGTGGCGAGCTGTGGGTGGAGTTCAGTCTCCCCGACGGCGGCCCGGCATCGGTGGAGCTGATGGACATCACGGGTCGGCGCGTCGTCGTGCGCCAGGTGGGCTCGTTCGGACCGGGACGCCACCGGCTCGAGCTGCGGGCGGAGTTGCCGGCCGGTGTCTACCTGGTGCGCCTCGCCCAGGGCCCGAGGGCGCGCATCATGAAGGTGGCGGTGCTGAAGTGAACCGAGGCTAGGGCTTCGCCAGCACCGTCTCGGGGGGTGGGCGCAGCGCCCGCGCGACCGGGTGCAGGTTCTGCTCCGGATCCGCCCAGGGCGTGCGACGGTAAAAGTAATCGACGCGCGCCTGCGGGCTCCTCGCGAACGCGCTATCGGCGGCGACGCGCGCGTGGAAGTCACGCGCGAGCGCCGGGTTCTCGCGCAGCATCTGCCGCGCGATCGGTTCCATGACGTAGTCCTCGCCGTACTCCTTGGCCTCCAGCACGGTGTCGAACACGTTCCAGTACATGAGCCCGTCCGGGGCCTGCGCCTCGAACAGGTGCACGGCCACGGCCGCAGATCGTTGATCGAGCGGCACCCAGACATCGCCCGGGCCGTAATCGCGGACCCGGCGCTCCAGTTCCACCCTGCTGACTCTGTTCGGCCGGTGGCCTTCGCCCGAGCGGGGCTCGGCGTCCCATTCCACGATGCGCTGCCCCTCTACCGTGTCACGCCACGCGGCGGCGAGCCGCCGATACCGCACGCGATGAACGTCTAGTCGATCCACGGCGTCGGTCCACTCGCGCGGGACGAGATAGCCGACCGGCTGGCGCACCGTGAGCGCGGGCAGGGTTTCGTGGTAATAGGGGATCATCGAATCCCAGGGCTCGGCCGTGTAGCGTGGCACCGGCGTGCCCGTGATCTCGCTCGGCTCCCAGCGGGTGGTCCAGCCCTTGAACTCGAGCGAGTCGCGACGCTCGCCGACGCGCGTGGTCAACACCACCTCCCGCCTCGCGGGATCGGTTGCGCGTCCTCGGGCGACCGCCTCGGCCTCGGCGGCCGCGACCGCACCGGTCAACGCCCGCGGACGGGCACCGATCTCCTCGAGCAACGCCACCATGAAGTCGTAGGTCGCTCGTACCCGCGTGGCGTAGGGTTTGAGCATGTGGGTCTCGACCAGAATGCCCGGTCGGCCGTGGAGAGGCGTATAGCCCGTCGAGTAACGCGGGGAGTAGTTGGTCGTCGACACCCCGGCGCGTGGGTCGCTGCCACGCACGAAATCGAAATAGGGCACGGTGAGGTGTCCCATCTCCTTCGTTCGCGACACCACACGGCCCTCGATGGCCTGGGTGAGCCAGCGGTCCACCGCCACCGCCACGCCGGGGCCGGAGTTGTACGCGTAGCTCAGATCGTGCCGGAAATCGGCCCCATCAGTGGTGTGGTTGTCCAGTAGGAGATGTGGCCACCAGGTCGTGTAGACGTTCGAGATGAGCGATCGCATCTCGGGGGTCTCGACCTTGAGATAGTCGCGGTTGAGGTTGAGCCCGATCGGCGTGAACCGCCAGCCCATCATCTCGGGGCCGTTCTGGTTGATGCGGTTGTAGTGGCTGAGGCGCTCGTGGGCATCCACGGAGAAGATGGGGAGGATCAGCACGATGACGCTATCGAGCACCCCGGCGTACCGGTTCAGCACCACCATGTCCCGCAGGAGCTCGAGGCAGGCGTCCTTGCCCTCGATCTCACCCGCGTGGATGCCGTTCTGGATGAGCACCACTGGCTTGCCGGTCTCTTGGGCCAGCTCGGGGGTGAACGCCCGGTCCTTGGAGATGATAACCAGCGGGAGCTCGCGTCCCTGGCCGCTGGTGCCGTAGCTCGTGACCCGCACCCAGCGGGACCGCGCCTCCAGCAGACGGCAGAAGCGCATGGTCTCCTCGTAGTCGGGCGTGAGGCGATAGTTCGATTTCTCGGCGCGAGTCTTCCAGTAGGCGGGCGGCTGCTCGGGGGGCTGGCCCACCGGGAGATTGGCCGACGGCAGCGGCGCAAGCTGCGAGGGAGGTGTGGGGGCCTGGGCGGATGCGGAGGGCACGACGGCGGTGGCGAGCGTGACCAGCACCAACAGCATGTGTGCGCGCATGCGGGGAAAATAGCACAGGGGCCGCGCCCGCCCCGCCACGGACGGACTTCAGTCCAGGGTCACGTCGAGTTCGCCCACGCCCAGGTTCACCGCCACGCGCGAGGCGCCGGTCCCCTCGCCCCAGCGCACTTTGTGGCCGAGCCAGCCCGAACCCTCGATGTTGCGGCCGGCCACGGAAAGCGACGCCTCGCCGATCCCCACCCCGAGGCGGATCGAGCGCACGTCGCCTTCGTGCAGGACTATCGCCACTTCGCCGGCGCCGACATCCACGTTGAGATCCCCTCTCACACCCTTGATCGTCAGCTCCCCGGCCGGAAAGTGGACCTCGAGCGCTTTTCCCTGCGGCACCAGGATCAGGCCGCGGACGTTGAGCCCGAGGGCGGACAATGTCGACATGCCGTCCACCCGTACCTCGAGGGTGTTTCCCTGGCGGCTCGACTCGAGGGTCAGGCGCTTGGCCGTCTCCGCGCAGCGGGAGTTGCCGAACGCGCAGTGCACGTCCAAATCCACGCGTACGCGGCCGTCGGGGCTGGGCTCGATGCGGACCGAGCCCGGGGGCAGGCGCAACTCGAGCCGCTGGACGCCGGTGGTGGTGAGGTTCCCGGTCAAGGTGCGCACCCGGGGGTGGTCCTCGGCCGCCGCCGGAAGGGTCAGCACCAGGGCCATCGTCACGCTCAGGATCAAGGTCTTCATCCTGCTGCGCTCTACGCGCCGGGCGGGGGCGAAGTTGCCGCCGGCAGGGACCCCAAGTACCTTTCCTGTCTCGCTCCGATCTTGGAATCCCGACTCCGGAGGCAACCCCATGAGACGCGCGCACATGTACGCCCCACGCAGCCTGTGGACCTTGGCCCTGCTCCTCGTGGGGCTCGCCACCGCCGGAACTATCCAGGTCGCCACCGGCGCCGCGAAGCCGGCGGCAGCCGTGGATCCGTTCGACCAGTCCCAACTTGCGGGGCTCGAGTGGCGCAGCATCGGCCCCTATCGCGGGGGACGGGTCACCGCGGTCGCGGGGGTAGTGGGCCAGCGCAACGTCTACTACTTCGGCGGCACGGGGGGCGGCATCTGGAAGAGCGTGGACAGCGGGGTCTCGTGGCAGAACGTCTCCGACGGATACCTCGGCAGCGGCTCGGTGGGCGCGATCGACGTGAGCGCCAGCGATCCCAACGTGATCTATGCCGGCATGGGCGAGGCGTGCATCCGCGGCAACGTGTCGCATGGCGACGGGGTGTACAGGTCGGAGGACGCGGGCCGCACGTGGAAGCATGCGGGCCTGAGTGATACCCGCCAGATCGGGCGCGTGCGCGTCCATCCTCGGGACCCGGACCGGGTCTACGTCGCCGCCCTCGGCCACACGTTCGGCCCCAATCACGAGCGCGGGGTGTTCCGGTCGCTCGACGGTGGCCAGAGCTGGAAGAAGGTGCTGTTCGTCAACGACAGCACGGGTGCGGTGGACCTGTGCTTCGATCCCCGCAATCCTCGTATCCTCTACGCCGTCACCTGGCAGGCGCAACGCACCCCGTGGAGCCTCGCGAGTGGCGGCGCGGGGAGCGGCCTGTGGAAGTCGAGCGACGGCGGCGACACGTGGAAGCGGCTGACCGGGGAAGGATTGCCGAAGGGGATCTGGGGTCGCGTGGGGGTGGCGGTCTCACCGGCCAACCCCGACCGCGTGTGGGCGATGATCGAGGCCGAGGAGGGCGGCGTCTACCGCTCCGACGACGCCGGGCGCACGTGGCGAAAGCTGAACGACGAGCGCAACATGCGCCAGCGCGCCTGGTACTACACCCACATCTACGCCGATCCTCAGAACGCCGACGGCGTGTACGTGCTCAATGTGCAGTTCTTCCGCTCCGGCGACGGCGGCCGCACCTTCCGGACGCTCGGAACGCCCCATGGCGACAACCATGACCTGTGGATCGATCCGCTCGACGCCCAGCGCATGATCGAAGGGAACGACGGCGGCGCCAATGTGTCGTTCGACGGCGGGCTCTCGTGGACGCGGCAGGACAATCAGCCGACCGCGCAGTTCTACCACGTCATCACCGACGACGCGTTCCCTTACCGCGTCTACGGCGCCCAGCAGGACAACAGCACCGTGGGTATCGCCAGCCGCACGAGTGGTTTCGGCATCGACCGCACCGACTGGTACCCGGTGGGGGGCGGCGAGAGCGGCTACATCGCGCCCAAGCCGGGCGAGCCCGACGTCGTCTACGCGGGCTCCTACGACGGTTATCTGACGCGCCTCGACCGGCGCACCGGGCAGCAGCGCAACATCAATCCCTACCCCGACAATCCGATGGGCTGGGGGGCGGAAGGCGCGAAGTACCGCTTCCAGTGGACCTTTCCGATCGTGATCTCCCCGCACGACCCCAACACGGTCTATGCGGCGTCGAACGTGCTCCACCGCTCCACCAACGAGGGGCAGAGCTGGGAGGTCATCAGCCCCGACCTCACACGCAACGACCCGACCCGGCTCGGGCCCTCGGGCGGCCCCATCACCAAGGACAACACGAGCGTCGAGTACTACTGCACCATCTTCGCGATGGCCGAGTCGAAGCTCGCCAAGGGCGTGCTGTGGGTGGGCTCGGACGACGGGCTCGTGCACGTCTCGCGCGACGCGGGGAAGACATGGCAGAACGTGACGCCGCCGGCGCTGCCGCCCTGGAGCATGATCAGCCAGATCGATCCTGGCCCGCACGAGCCGGGCACCGCGTATGTCGCCGCCAACCGCTACAAGCTCGACGACTACCGGCCGTATGTGTTCGTGACCCACGATTACGGCAGGACCTGGCGCTCGATCACCGCCGGGCTACCGCTCGACGGCGGCTTCGTGCGCGTGGTGCGCGAGGACCCGGTGCGTCAGGGGCTGCTCTTTTGCGGCACCGAGACCGGGGTCTACTTCTCGCTCGATGGCGGCGCCCGCTGGCGTCCGCTGCGGCTCAACCGCCCCGGGTTGATCGCCGATCTCGCGAAACCGGATGGCGAGGTGCGCGGCGCGCTGCCCCTGGTGCCGATCACCGACCTCGTGATCAAGGACAACGACGTTGTCGTCGCCACGCAGGGCCGCTCGTTCTGGATCCTCGACGACATCAATCCTCTGCGGGAGATGACGGCAGAGTCGATGGCCGACCCTGTCCTGTTCAGGCCCTCGCCCGCGCCCCTGTTCGGCGGCGGGGTTGGTGGGGTCGGCGGCCGCGGGGCGAATCCGCCCTACGGAGCCCACATCTATTACCGGCTGCCGGTCGAGCCCGGCGAGAAGGACGAGGTCACGCTCGAGTTCCTCGACGGCGCGGGCAAGCTGATCCGCAAGTTCTCGAGCAAGGGCGACCCGCCGCAGGAGGGTCAGACCGCCGGCGGCGGTGAGGAAGGCGGCGGGCCGGGTGGCGGAGGGGGGGCGGCGCGCAAGATCCCCGCAAAAGCGGGGCTCAACCGGTTCGCGTGGGACCTACGCCACACGGATTCGAGCCGGTTCCCGGGACTGATCCTGTGGGGCGGCGGCCTGTCGGGTCCGACCGTGGTGCCCGGCACCTGCCAGGTGAAGCTCACCTCGGGCGGCGCCTCCTCGACGCGCAGCTTCGAGGTGCGTAAGGACCCGCGCCTCGCTACCAGCCAGGCCGACTACCAGAAGCGTTTCGACCTGCACTTGAAGATCCGCGACAAGCTGACCGAGACGCACGACGCCATCACGCGGATCCGCGACGTGCGCGACCAGCTGAAGGCGGTCGCCGAGCGTTCGAAGACGGCGGGCAAGGACACCACCATCGCGGCGGCGGCGAAGGCGCTGACCGCGAAACTGACCGCGGTCGAAGAGGCGCTCTACCAGACCAAGAACAAGAGCAACCAGGATCCGCTCAACTACCCGATCCGGCTCAACAACAAGCTTTCGGCGATCACGAGCGTGGTCACGAGCGCAGACGCGCCGCCCACCGATCAGGCGGTCCAAGTCTACGACGACATCGCGGGGAAGATCGACACGGAGCTGGACAAGCTGAAGGAGGCGCTCGCGAAGGACCTCGCCGCCTTCAACGCGCTGGTGCGGGAGAAGGAGATCCCGGCAGTGATGGTGAAGGAGAAGAAGAAGGAGGATGGGACGCGCGGCGAGCGCTCGAGCCCCTGAGAAGCCGCGCGATCGGCCGGCCGGCCGGGGTTGCGCCGGAGGGATCGCCGCGGCTCACCCGCGCGGTGGACCCGCTCAGTCCCCGGCGGCTCCCCACGGCCGTGGCGGAGCCTCGACCGGCTTCGACAGATCGAATTCGACCCGGAACCGGCGGTCGGTCCCTTCCCGCCGGAGGGCGTAGACGAAGCGCGCCCCGGGCTCGACCGCGACCGTCCAGACGTTGGTCCGCGCCGCCGGGATGAGTCGGGCGGTCAATGTGTCGGCCGGGAACTCGTAGAGCCCCGGGGCGTGGGGCACGCGAAGATCGCCGCCGTACTGCGTGACGGCGTCCTCCGAGCCGTCCTCGTGCCGATGATCGTGCTTGAGGCGGAGCCCCGCCGCGGTGCGGGTCAGCACCCAGGTGCGCGAACGATTGGCGCCGACATGAAACGGGATCCGGATGACGGAGTCGCCGCACGCGCGCACGTGCATGACCAGCGCCCTGCCGGCAAAGGTCGTGTCGCCCGCTGGCGCCTCGACCACCGTGCCGGGATAGGCCTTGCCGCAGAGGGCGGTCAGGTCGCGCCAGAGCGCATCGTGAGGCGCCTGCGCGGGTCGCGTCGCGGCACAGCCGGCAAGGAGGAGCGTGGCGACAGGTACCAGCAGCACTCGGCGGTATCGGGTCATCGGATCTCCGGCGGGTCCCGGTTCGTGGGGGTGGTCGGTCTGGGCGGATGGGCGTGCAATCGCGCCAGCGCGTCATCATGCGCACTCGAGGGCGCGACCTCCAGACTTCATTTTCGGTGCGAATCAGGCCCTCGGGAGGGGGTATCGCCTGTAAGGCTCCCGTGCGCTAGGCTGGCCCGGCGCCGGATGGCGGCGAGGTGGTCACAAGAGCATGAGGAGGTCGCGATGATTCCGGTTCCCCTGATGTCGCTTTGGCTGCCGATCGTATTGTCGGCGGTGATCGTCTTTGTCGCCAGCTCGATCATCCACATGATGCTCTCCTACCACAACAGCGACTACCGCAAGACACCGAACGAGGAAGACCTCCAGGACACGCTCCGCAAGTTCTCGATTCCTCCGGGCGACTATATCGTTCCGTGTCCGCAGGGGTCGTCGGGGATGAAGGACCCCAAGTACCAGGAGATGTTGAAGAAGGGCCCGACCGTGATCATGACCGTGTTCCCGAGTGGCGGGTTCAACATGGGCCCGACCCTCGCCCTGTGGTTCGTCTACTGCCTGGTGGTCTCGGTGTTCTCGGCCTACGTGACCGGGCGGGCGGTCGGCGCCGGCACGTCCTATCTGACCGTGTTCCGCTTCGCCGGCGTCACCGCGTTCGCGGCATATGCGCTCGCCCTGTGGCAGAACACGATCTGGTACAAGCACTCGCTGAGCACGACCATCAAGAACACGTTCGACGGGCTCATCTACGCCCTGCTGACGGGGGGGACGCTCGGATGGCTGTGGCCGAAATAGGCGCTGCCGCCCGATGACCGGCGAGGACGATCGATCGGACCCGGCCGCAGGCGAAACCGACATCGCCCGCACGCTGGCGCGGGTGGACCACATCATCTTCGCCACCCCGGACGTGGAAGACACCGCCGATCGATTGACGACGACGCTCGGCGTGCGCGCCGTGCCCGGCGGCAGCCATTCAGCATGGGGAACCCGCAACGCGCTGATCGCGCTCGGGGACCAGGTCTATCTCGAAATCGTCGGGCCGGACCCCGGGTCGCCGCCGCAGGAACCGCCACGGCCGTTCGGCCTGGAGACCCTGAGCGTCCCGCGCCTCGCGACCTGGGCCGTGAAGGGGCGGGAGCTTGAGGCGCTCGTGACCCATGTGCGTGCGGATGGCATCGACCTGGGCGAGGTCCAGCGGCGCACGCGCCGGCGCCCGGACGGCATGCTCCTGAGCTGGGTCATGACCGATCTCACCGCGTCGCGCGCCGGTGGCATCCTCCCGTTCTTCGTCGACTGGGGCGAGACCCCGCATCCGGCGACCACGTCCCCGCAAGGCGGGACGCTGGTCGGGCTGCGAGCGCGGCATCCGGATGCCGACGGCGTGCGGGCGATGCTGCGATCGCTGGGCCTGGCGATCGACGTGGAGCCGGGGGACACGCCGGAGTTGATCGCCACGCTTGAGACGCGGCGGGGCGGGATCGAGTTGCGGTAGCGGGTTGGAGCGCGCTGCTGCGCCGCCTCTGCCGGGGCGTCAGTTGGCAATCGTCGGAGACGGTGTGCCCACATTCCTTGTCGTGACCTGCGTTCTCACGTGGAGCTTGTGGTTTGCGGCGGGCATGACGCCGGCCGCGGGGCCGCGCACGTTGTTGTTCCTGCTCGGCACTTTCGCGCCCGGATTCGTGGCCCTGTGGTTGACGGGCCGGTCCACAGGCCGCAGCGGGGTGGCGGCGTTGCTCCAGCGTCTGACCGACTGGCGGGTTCCTGCGCGCTGGTACGTATTTGCGGTCAGCTACATCGCCGTGATCAAGCTCGTCGTCGCCCTGGTGCATCGCGTCACGACGGGCGCCTGGCCGCGTTTTGGCGACGTGCCATGGTATCTGATGCTCGCCGCGACGATCGGATCAACTCTCGTGGGTGGCCAGGCAGGCGAGGAGATCGGATGGCGCGGGTATGCCCTGCCGCGGCTCGCCGCGCGTTTCGGTCTCGGCGGGGCGAGCGTGCTGCTCGGAGTGTTGTGGGCGCTCTGGCACCTTCCCTTGTTCTTCGTTTCCGAGTCCGACACGTCCGGCCAGTCATTCCCGCTCTATCTGCTCCAAGTGACGGCGTTATCGGTGGCCATGGCCTGGCTCTACGCCAATACGCGGGGCAGCCTGCTGCCGGTCATGCTCATGCACGCCGCCGTGAACAACACCAAGGACATCGTGCCGTCGGCTGAGCCCAATGCCACGAATGCGTGGGCGCTGAGCCACTCACTCGTGGCCTGGCTCACGTTGGCTGTGCTATCGCTGTGTGCGGGTTACTTCCTCAATCGGATGCGCAAGACTCCACAGCTTGCGCGCGAGGTGGCGCAGCAGGTGGCCTGCCCCCGGACGTAGTGCCAGCACCCATGTGAGTCCGGCGGCGACGCGCGGTCTGCATGGCTCAATCCAATCGTGCGGGGATTTCAAGGGGACGCCGTTGAATCGAAGCCGTGACCGTCGTTCCCCGCAGACTACCGGATTCAGAGGGCGTCCAGATTCTCGACACCGATCCATTTCCATAGGCGCGCCGCGCGACCGGGCGCTAGCTCAATCAGGTACAGCTCGTCGTTGGCCTGGCCGATCGAGAGCGCCTGCTTCCATTCGAGCTTGAGGAGAGCCTTCAAGACCAACTGGTTGGTGAGCCCGTGCCCCACGATCAATACGCTGCCGGTCGGGTGTTGCCGCCGGATCCGCTGGAGCGCCTCGCTCACGCGGACGAGGTGCTGCTCCAGCGTCTCGCCACCATCGAGATCATCGCTCAGGGCGTTGCTGCGTCGATTGAACTCGGTGGTCGCGGTCGAATCCGAGCCCACGACGAACCCCTGGAACTTCCCGAGATTGCGCTCATTGAGCCCGACAAGGCAGTCAATCGGAACGCGTCCGTGTGCGGCCTCTGCCGTCTCTCGCGTCCGCGAGAGCATGCTGGAATACACGGCCTCGATGTCGAGCGAGACCGCGGGGGCGAGCGAATCCTCCGGGAAGTCCCGGTGTTCCGGAAGGTCGGCGGACCGGCTCGCGCACCGCTACCCGGAGTGTCTTACGCCTGCAACCGCCTCGCTTCGTCCCTCGCGCGCGTCGCGCCCGCGCGCGTCGCTCGCCTTTACCAACTCGGCCATCAGCCCCTTCTGCAGGTGCAGGCGATTCTCCGCCTGCGCCATCACGATGCTCTGGGGGCCGTCCATCACCGCGTCGGTCACCTCCTCGCCGCGGTGGGCGGGCAGGCAGTGCATGAACAGGGCGTCGGGGCGGGCGACCGACATCAGCTCCTCGTTCACCTGGAACCCGGCGAACATCACCCGCCGCCACTCGGCGTCCTTCTCCTGGCCCATGCTGGTCCAGGTATCGGTGTAGACCACGTCGGCGCCCAAGACCGCCTCGCGCGGATCGCGGGTGCGGCGCACGCCGCCCTGCGAGCGCCGCTCGGCCTCGATGAACAGCCCGCCGTCCGGCTCGAACCCATCCGGGACCGCCACGTTGAGCCGGAACCCGAACAGGGTCGCCGCCTGCAGCCACGAGTGGAGCACGTTGTTCCCGTCGCCCACCCACGCCACGGTCATCCGGTCGAGGTCGCGCCCGGCGCGCCGCAGCGTGTAGAGGTCGGAGAGGATCTGGCAGGGATGCGAGAAGTCGGTGAGGGCGTTGATGACCGGTACCGAGGCGTGCTCGGCGATCTGCTGCGCGATGCGGTGCGCGAAGGTGCGGATGACGATGAGCGAGCACATGGTCGAGAGCACCTGGGCCACGTCCGGCAGGCTCTCGCGCCCGTGATCGGACACCTCGGCCGCCGAGAGATCCACCACGTCGCCGCCCAGATCGTGCATGCCGACGGAGAACGAGACGCGCGTGCGCAGTGACGGCTTGTGGAAGACGAGCGCCGCAGTCTTACCGTTCAGCGGGCGCGTGGCGGTCCTGGTGCCGCGCGTGAGGCGCAGCCGCTCGGCTTCATCCAAGACCTGGAGCAGCCACTCGCGCTCGAGTCCGAGCAGGTCGACGAAGTGGGCCGGGGCGCTGGTCATCGCGGGTCGGGTCTCCTTCATGAGACGATGGGAAGGCTCGCGCCGCGCTGCTGATCGAGTTGCGGCAGGGACAGTGTGAACTCGCGCCCGGCCGCCTCGGCTGCGGCGGTGGCGCCGGGGACCAGGTCGAGGGCCACGGCGACTTCGTCACAGGCGTGGCGCTTGGGGCACCGCACGCAGTCGGTCCAGACTTTGCGCGGCAGTGACTCGCGCGGCACCACGACGAACCCGCAGCGCTCGAAGAACGGCACCTCACGCGTCAAGGCGATGACGCGCGGGAGGCCCAGCGCTCGGGCGTCCGCGATCAGGCTCTGCACCAGCACGCCGCCGAGCCCGCGACCGTGGTGGTCGGGGCGCACCGCCAGCGTCCGCACTTCGGCGACGTCGTCCCACAGCACCCGCAGCGCCGCGCACGCGACCACCTGCCCCTCGCGCTCGGCGATCACGAACTCGCGCACGCACTGGTACAACTCGCTGACCGGCCGGGGCAGCAGCACGCCCTGCATGACGTACTGGGCCATGATGCCGGCGATCGCGGGCACGTCGGTGAGCTTCGCGCGTCGCAGCACCGTGCCGTCGCCGAGGGTCTGCGTGCCAAGGATGACGGTCGAAGTGGGCCCGGCGGCCGGAGCCACTCCCGTTGCCATGCCGCCGCTCGCCTCGACCACGGGGTGCGCAAGTTCGAGCGCGGGGCCGAGGCCGAGCCGCGATTCGTGCCGCGCGAACTGCTGTGCCACCGACTGGGGTCCGGCGCCGGGCAGGCGGTTTCGCCGCGCCAGCGCCGCCTCCATGTCGAGCGCCGCCAGCTGCGCGGCGGTGAAGTGCGGGGACAGGGCGAGCCGCGCCTCCTCGGGAAGCGCGGCGGGGTCGACGCCCGCGCGCTCGGCGGCGGCCCACAGTCTGCCGACCGCGGCATGTGCGTTGCGGAACGGCACGCCGGCGGCGACCATGGCGTCGGCCAACTCCACCGCCAGTAAGTCGTCGGTGAGCGAGGCGGCCATCTTCTCGGGGCGCCCACGCAGCGCGGTGACCGCCGCCGGGAGCGCCGCGAGCAATGTCGCCAGCGTGTCGCCGGTGTCGAACACCGCCTCCTTGTCCTCCTGCAGATCCTTCTGGTACGCGGAAGGGAGGCCTTTCATCACGATCGCGAGCCGCTGCGCGTTGGCGATCAGTCGGCCGCTCTTTCCCCGCGCCAGCTCGAACAGGTCGGGGTTCTTCTTCTGCGGCAGCAGGCTCGAGCCGGTCGAGAACCCATCCGGCGCGCCGAACCAGCCGAAGCCGGGCGAACACCAGAGCACGAGATCCTCGGCCAGCCGTGAGAGGTGGACGGCGAGAGCAGAGGCCGCGCTCAGGTATTCGAGCGCGAAGTCGCGGTCACCCACCGCGTCGATGCTGTTGTCGGCGAGCCGGCTGAACCCGAGGCGCGTGGCGAGGGCGGCGCGATCGTAGGCGAGCGGCGTGCCCGCCACTGCGCCCGCGCCGAGCGGGAGCTGGTCGGCGCACTGGCTCGCCGACTTGAAGCGCTCCTCGTCGCGCTCGAACGCCGCGACGTGGGCGAGCCACCAGTGCGCGAGCCGCACCGGCTGCGCGGGCTGCAGGTGCGTGTAAGCGGCGACCGTCTGATCGCCGGCCGCGCGCGCCTGCATCACCAGCGCGCGCTCCAGCTCGCGCACCCCTTCGACCGCCTCCTCGCACAGCCGCATGACGCGCAGGCGCAGCAGCGTGCTTACCTGGTCGTTGCGGCTGCGGCCGGTGTGGAGCTTGCGCGCGGGATCGCCACAGCGGCGCGTCAGTTCCGCTTCGACCGCTGAGTGCACGTCCTCGCCCTCGAGCTGAACGATCCCGGCGGCGAGACCCGCCTCGAGATCGTCGGCGGCGGCGATGAGCTGCGCCAGTTCGGGCGCGGCGAGCACGCCGGCCTCGTAAAGGGCCGGGCCGTAGGCGCGCGTCAGCGCCAGCTCCTCGGGCCACAGGCGCCGGTCCACCGCGAGCGAGTCGTTGAGCGCCTGCGCGCGCGGATCGAGCCCCGAGGCGAGCCGGCCGCGCCACACCTCGGGAGGCGGACCCTGGCTAGACGACACTCTTCACCTCGGCGGCGGGCTCGGGCGCATCGACCGTCCCGCCCGCCGTCTCCTTCGCGCGCCGCGCCGCGGTCGCGAGCGGCAGGCCGAAGAGGCGGATGAACCCCTCGGCCTGTTTGGCGTCGTAGCCGGTCATATCGAACGAGGCGAGGTCGGGACGGTAGAGCGACTGCGGGCTCGAGCGCGCGACCGCCTGCGCCCTGCCGTGGTAGAGCTCCACCGACACCTCGCCTGTCGCGACCTCGAGCGCGTTGTCCACGAACGCCTGCAGGGCCCGTCGCAGCGGCGAAAACCAGAGGCCGTTGTAGATGAGCTCGGCCATGCGCGGCGCCAGCTCCGCACGCGTGCGCAGCAGGTCGTGCGGGAGCGTCAGCCGGCAAAGGTCTTCGAGCGCCTCGTGCAGCACCGTGCCGCCGGGTGTCTCGTAGGCGCCGCGCGACTTCATGCCGACCAACCTGCTCTCGACCAGGTCGGTGCGCCCGACACCGTGCCGGCCGGCGATCTGGTTGAGCGCGCCGAGCAGCGCCACCGGGTCGAGCGTCCTGCCGTTGAGGCGCACCGGCCGCCCGCCCTCGAACCCGATGGTCACGGTCTCGGGACTGGCCGGCTGGCGGTCGGGGGAGGCCGTGAGCTTCCACATGCTCTCGGGCGCCGCTTTCGCCGGGTCTTCGAGCGGCCCGCCCTCGTGCGAGATGTGCCACAGGTTGGCGTCGCGCGAGTAGAGGTCGGCGTTGGTCTGGGCGATCGGGATGCGATGACGCTCGGCGTAGCGGATCGCGTCCTCGCGCGAGACGATGTCCCACTCCCGCCAGGGCGCGATGACGGGGAGCTGCGGCGCGAGCGCCAGGTAGGTGAGTTCGAAACGCACCTGGTCGTTGCCCTTACCGGTGCAGCCGTGCGCCAGCGCGTCGGCCCCGGTCTGCTCGGCGCACCACACCTGACGTGCGGCGATCAACGGGCGGGCGAGCGCGGTGCCCAGCAGATACGTGCCCTCGTACACCGCGCCCGCGCGCAGGGCGGGGAAGCAGAAGTCGCGCACGAAAGGAAGCCGCAGATCCTCGACCACCACCTCGCTCGCGCCGATTTTTCTGGCCTTTGCTTCGAGGCCGTCCAGTTCGGCGCCCTGCCCGATGTCGGAGCAGTAGCACACCACCTCGCAGCCATAGTGCTCCTTGAGCCAGGGCACGATGATGCTGGTGTCGAGCCCGCCCGAGTAGGCGAGCGCCGCGCGCTTGACCGGACGTTTGGCTGCAAGGGAGCTCGTCATGAAGTCGAGCCCTTCGTGGAGGCCAGATCGGTGAGCGCGGCGTCGAGGCGCTCGAGCGCCTCCACGATCTCCGCCGCCGTCACCGTGAGCGGCGGGAGCAGACGCACCGCGTGCTCGCCGCCCCGGACCAGCAGGAGGCCGCGCGCCATTGCCGCCTTCACCAGCGCCGCCGGATCGAACGGGGCGTCGCTTCTGATCTCGATCCCGCGCAGCAGCCCGAGCCCCCGGACCTCGCCAAGCGTGGCGTGCTGCTTTGCCAGCGCCTCGAGGCCGGCCCCGAGTTCCTTCCCGCGCTTGCGCACGCGGGCGAGGACGCTCGGGCGGTTGATGCGCGAGAGCACCCAGTTGCCGGCCGTGGCCGCCACCGGACTGCCGCCGAACGTGCAGCCGTGCATGCCGGGCTTGAGCGTCTCCGCCACATCGGCCGTCATCAGCACCGCGGCGAGCGGGAAGCCGCCGCCCAGCGCCTTGCTGAGCACGGTGATGTCGCCCTGGATGCCATAGTGCTGCGCCGCGAGCAGTTGCCCGCAGCGGCCCATGCCGCACTGGACCTCGTCGAGGATCAGCGTCGCGCCCACCGCGCTCGCGCGCTGGCGGACTGCCTGGATGAACTTGTGCTGCGCGGCCACAGCGCCGCCTTCGCCCTGCACCGGCTCGATGATGATGGCGGCGACCTGCGCGTCGATCGCAGCGTCGAGCCCCGCGACGTCATTGAAGTCGGCGAAGCGCACGCCGGGGATGAGCGGCTCGAACGGCGCGCGGTAGGAGGGGGTCCAGGTCACAGAGACCGCGAAGCCGGTACGGCCGTGGAAGCCGCCGCGGAAGGCCACGATGTCGCGGCCCGGCATGCCCTTCGCCGCCGCGCGGGCGCGCGCGAATTTCAGCGCGGCCTCGACCCCCTCGGCGCCGCTGTTGCAGAAGAACGCCCGGGCGTACCCGGTCGCTTTGCACAGGTCGCGCGCGAGCGTGATCGCCGGTTCGTTCGCGAACAGGTTCGAGCAATGGCCGAGCAGCTTCATCTGCTTCGCCACCGCGCCCGCGAGCCCCGAGGGCGCGTGGCCGAACGCGTTGACCGCGATGCCGCTCACGAAGTCCAGGTACTCGCGGCCCTGCGTGTCGGTGATCCGCGCCCCGCGTCCGGTGGCCAGCGCCAGGCGCGGCAGCGGGTAGACCGGGGCGAGGAGTCCTTCCTCCTCGCTCGCGAACGCGGCGGAGGCGGGCGGTGCGGGCGGCGTGCCCGCGATATCGATCGGTGGCGAGGATGCGATGAGTGTGTCAGCCACGGGTGGCCTCCAGTGCGTCGGCGACGAACGTGGTGCCTCCACCTTCGCCAGCGAGCAGTGCGGTGAGGGTTCCGGGGCCCGCCCACGCGCCGATCACCACGCGCTGCGCCCCCGTTTCGATGGCGGCGGCCGCCGCGCGCAGCTTGGGCCGCATGCCGTCCTTGACGTCCGGGTGGGCGAGCATGCCCGCCACCTCGTGCGCTCCGAGCTTGGTCACGACGCGGCCGTCGAGCCTCAAGCCCGGGGTGTCGCTGAGCAGCAGCAGCGCCCTGGCCCGCAGCGCCCCGGCGAGCCCTGCCGCCAGGTCGTCGGCGTTGATGTTGAAGAGTTGCTCCCCGGCCGCCCCGATGCTGGCGAGCACCGGCGTGCGGCCCTGGGCGAGCAGCGTCTCGAGCAACTGCGGATGGATCGCGACCACCTGGCCCACAGCGCCGAGCAGCGAGGCGTCCGCATGGCGCTCGACATCGACGGTGCCGCCGTCGAGCGCGCTCAGGCCCACCGCATCGACGCCGGCAGCGCGCAGCGTGGCGACCAGTCGCTTGTTCGCAAGCCCCGCCAGCACCGCGACCGCGACCTCGAGCGTGTCGGGATCGGTCACCCGCAGCCCGTCGAGGAAGCGCGGCGCGATACCGAGCCGTGCGCACCAGTCCGAGACCTCGGCCCCGCCGCCGTGCACGAGCACGCTGCCGCCCGGGAGGCGCGCCAGATCGGCGGCCAACTCCCGGGACGCCCCGGGCGTCTCGAGGGCGCGCCCGCCGAGCTTGACCACCACCGGAGTTGTCGGCGCCGTCACCACCCGCTTCAACGTCGCCGCCGTGGCGTGGTCGGGCGAGAGCGGGCCCTTCACCACGGGCTCCCGTGCACCGGCAGGCCCCAGCTCTCGGGCCAGCCCAGCATGAGATTCAGATTCTGCAGCGCCTGACCGGCCGCGCCCTTGACCAGGTTGTCGAGCGCGGCGGTCGCGAGCAGCGTGCGTCCCCCGTGCAGGGTGGTGACCGCCACGTCGCAGCGATTGGAGGCCTTGACCGCCCGCGTCTCGGGCCAGGTCCCGGGTTCGAGCACGCGCACAAACGGCTCGCCATCGTAGCGGGCGAGGTAGGCGGCGCGCGCCTCATCGGGCGAGACCGACCTGGTGAGCCGGGCATTGGCGGTGAGCAGGATGCCGCGCGACATGGGTGCCAGCTGCGGCGCGAAGCCGACCGCGATCGGCGCGCCCGTGAGCCGCTCCAGATTGCGCTCCATCTCGGGCACGTGTTGGTGTTCGGAGCCGGCCTTGTAGATCGAAGCGCCCCCTTCCAGCTCGACGAACGAGGTCTTGAGCGCCGGGGAGCGCCCCGCGCCGGAGACGCCCGAAAGCGCGCTCACCATCACGGGCTCCTCGAGCCATCCCGCCTCGGCCGCCGGCAACAGCGCCAGCGTGGCGGCGGTGGGATAGCAGCCCGGGTTGGCGATGCGCGTGACACCGCCGATCACGGTGCGGAACGCTTCGGGCAGACCGTAGACGTATGCCGGTCCGCCCGCCGCGTGGGTGCCCCCGTCGCGGAAGTCGGACGAGAGGTCGATGATGCGCGCGGGGCCCGCCGCAAGCGTCGGGTGCTCGGCGGCGACCGACTTCCACGCTCCGTGCGGGAGGCAGCAGACCAGCGTGTCGAACACCCCGTCGGCCAGCAGTTCGGCGAGCGCTCTGGGCTCGACCACGGTCGGCAGCGTCACCGCGCGCGGGTCGACCCCCGGCAGCAGCTCGGCGGCCGGCCGCCCGGCATGCTCGCGCGAGGCGAGCACCGAGAGCACGAGCCCCGGATGGGCGAGTGCGAGGCGCGCGAACTCCTGGCCCGAGTAGCCGCTCGCGCCCAGCACCGCGACGCGCGTGGTCTGGCGCGCCCCGGCGGTGTGCGCGCCCGACGGCGTCGCGAGGATCGCGGTGGGCGGATCGAGCGGGGCCTTCACTGCGTCACCCCGTTGGTGCGGGCCGCGAAACCCTCGAGGTGCCGCTTGAAGCGGAGCGCGGCGGCCCGGTCATGCATCACGACCAGTACCGTGTCGTCGCCCGCCACCGAGCCCACCAGCTGTTCGAAGGCGAGCATGTCGATGGCGCGCGCCACGCCGTTGGCGTGGCCGGGCGGGGTGCGCACCACCGCCAGGTTCTGAGCGATCCGCACCTCGTTCACGAACGCCCGCAGGTCGATGAGCTGGCGCTCGCGGTCCAGGGTCTCGGTCGCGGGCCCCGGGAGCTGGTACACCGCCTTGCCGAGGCGGCCCGGTCGCTTGCCCACGCCGAGGCTGCGCAGGTCGCGCGATAGGGTGGCCTGGGTGACCGGCATGCGCGAGCGCGCGAGGGCCTGTGCCAGCTCTTCCTGGCTCGAGAATTGCCGCTCGCCGAGCAGCTGGGCGAGCACGGCGAGACGTTGCGAACGGTGCACGGGAGACCTCCGAACGGGCTGAATAACTATGCAGAGGCGTGAATAAAACTACAGAGCCGGGCGGGGCGCAAGGGGATTCTGAGGCGGGCCTGCCTCCCGGCGGGACGATCGGGCATGGGCGGACCCGGACCGGTGGACCTGCCGCCTGGCACGCTTCCCTATTGTTCTTGCTCGGCACTTTCGCTCCCAGATTCGGAACCCTGTGGCGCACTGCGCCTCGCTTTGCTCGGCGCGGCCGCTGACCTGTTCGTCAGGCCGGAGTCGACCAACGGTCACTGGCCGACACGCCGCAGGTAGTCACGCTTGACGGTAATCACGCGCCGCGTTATGATAATCTCGTGATCGCGTCGTTCAAGGATGCGGATACTGAGGCCCTCGCGAGCGGCCGGCGAGTCAAGCGATTCGCGAGCATCGAGTCCGTCGCGCGGCGCAAGCTCCGGCAGCTGCAGATCGCAGGCCGGCTGGATGACCTGCGGGTGCCGCCTGGCAACCGCCTCGAAGCGCTCAAAGGCGACCGCGCTGGCCAGCATAGTATCCGCGTGAACGACAAGTTCCGGGTGTGCTTCCGATGGACGGCCGCAGGTGCTGAAGCCGTCGAGATCGTGGACTATCACTAAGGGTGGGAGATCATGACAAAGCTCAAGCCCGTGACGCCGGGCGGATTGCTTCTCGAGGAGTTTCTGGTGCCGATGGGCATCTCGAAGTATCGGCTCGCCAAAGAGATTGGCGTGCCAGCCCAGCGCATAGGGGAGATCGTGGCCGGCAAGCGCGCCGTCACGGCCGACACTGACCTCCGCTTGTGCCGGTTCTTTGGTCTCTCGAGCGGCTACTGGCTCAGGGCGCAGGCGGCCTACGACACCGAAGTGGCGGGGGCGGCCCTCGCCAAGACGCTGGCGAAGATCAAGCCCTGGGCCGGAACCGCAGCCTAGTGTCGCGCTCGGCCTGACCACCCGATGTTCCGGCGTCTCACCTCAGCCAGATCAGCCGCTGCACCCGCACTTTGCCGAAGCCTTCGAGCCGGCAGAAGTAGGCGCCGGCGCCGGCGCGGCCGCCGCGCTCGTCGCGACCGTCCCACGTGACCGAGTTGGGCCCCGCGGGGCGCATGCCATCCGCCAGCGTACGCACCAGCTCGCCGCGCAGGCCGTAGATGCGCAGTCGCGCCGGGCCGGCGTAGGGGAGGCTGAAGTCGATGCGCGTCCGATTCGATGTCGGATTGGGCACGCTCGCATTGAGGTCGAACGCGGAGACCAGGATGGGCACGCTCACCGGGGCGGACTGGACGGTCACGTCGAAGCAGCACTGGCGGCTGCGGGTGCCCTTGGCGTCGGTCACCGTGAGGCAGATCCGGTTGATGCCGGGCGCCGCGGTGTCCGGGATCGCGAAAGTGGGACTGATGGCGGTGGTCCCGTCGGCGGCCGCCGACGCTGTTCCCACCGGGACGAGAGGCCAGTTGCGCTGGCTGGTGAGCGTCCAGCCGTAGTTATTCGCGAACAACGGGTTCAGGTTGGACACCGTCCAGCTCGGGTTCACCGTGCTGCCGGGATCGGCGGCGAGGTTGCCCTGGCATGCGGTGAGATCGAACCAAGTGTCGACGCGGGTCGTGTAGACATCGGGATTGCCGCCGCGTCCGTCGGCCCAGGTCGGACGCAGGTAGCGCGCGTCGGCGCACAGGTGACTGTAGTCACCCATGTCGGGGGCGAGGTTGCTGTTGAGCGAGATGCTGGTCCAGTTGTTCTGGACGTCCGAGAACCGCTGGTTCGCCACCCAGCTGGCGCCGCCGTCGCTGGAGCGCGACAGGTACTGGTAGGACCTGCCGCCGCAGCCGTCGTCACGCCAGTCGAACCAGGTCACGTAGGGCATCCCGTCGGCGGCCACAAGGATCTCGGGCAGGAACTCGCCATACCGGGCGGCCGCGTCGTTGACCATGACCGGCGCGGACCAGCTCGTGCCGTCATTCGAGTGCGAGCTGAACACGTCCCGAGAGTCGCGGCCCCGCTCGACACCCACGCCGGCGAGGCCGGTCGAGATGCGGTAGCCGCCGGTCGTCCCGCCGAAGACGTACGCCATGCGCAGGAAGTAGGTGCCGGTCGCGGGCGCGGTCCAGATGATGTATCCGCCGCCTCCCGCCGGAGCGTCGAGGTCCCCCGAGAACGCCAGTCGTGTGATCGAGTCTTGTCCGCAGAACACGCGCAGCGTATAGAGCGTGCTCGGGATCGAGTCGCACTCGAAGAGATAGCTCGTGCCCTGCGTGGCGGAGAACGAGTAGTAGTCGTTGTCGCTGGTGGTGCTCAGCGCACCGCGCAGACGCTGCCCGGGGGTGAACGGATCGGCGACCGTGGCGAGGTTGTTGTTCTCGCTCTCGACCACCGTGCCCAGCGTGTTGAGAGCGTCGTCGTACTTGTTAATGGATTCGGCCCACGCGAGATGGACCCGTCCCCGATCGGGACCGGTCGTTCGGTCCACCGCGATGGAGGGGAAGTCGATCCCGCGCTCGCGATTGAACCCCGGCGCGCCGGTGCCGAAGTTGCTGTAATACGCGACGGGGGTGACCTCGGCGCTCCAGTTCACGCCCAGATTGACGGACTTGCGCAGACGGATGTAGTCCTCTGGCCCCCTGCCGATCGCCGTCCACGTGGCGTAGAGCTCGCCCGCGGGGCCGACCACCGGACGCGAGCCCTGCACGCGGCCGTTGTCGGCGGTGCTGGAGATCTGGACCGCTCCCGACCACGATGCGCCCCCGTTCGCGGACTTCTGGAAGTCGATGTGGTCGCCCGAGGGCCCGTCGAACGTGCTGCAGGTCAGGTAGAGGTTCCCGCTGACGGAGTCGGCGACCAGCCACTGCTTGTCGAGGGCCGCGTTCGAGTTGTTGGCCGAACGCGCAAGCACCGGTGTGCCCCAGGTGAGCGTGGCGCCCGAGAACGTGGCCGACACGACGCTGATGCCGTTGGTGCTGGCCGTCGGTTCGACAAGGGCGCAGAGGTAGAACGTTCCGGTCTTCTCGTTGACCGCGACGACCGGGTCGCTCGACCAGATCCAACCCGCCGGCACCGGCGGGACGCCGCCGTCGGTGAAAGTCTGGCCGCCGTCGCTGGAATAGGCGTAGCCCAGATACTGGGGCCCGATCCCGTCGTTCCAGGCCACCAGCACGTAATTGCCCCAGGCGCCGATGGACTCCTCGGACTGCGTCGTGCTGGTCCCGCCACCGGCGGCGTTGTTGGCGCGCACGTTCGCCGGCGCGATGGCGGCCGCGTGGGTCGCGAAGCGCCGCGCGGTGACGGCCACCTCGTACGACGGCCTGGCCCCGTCTTCGTTCACGGGCGCCGGACGCTGCCGGGTGCCGGTTGGTGGTGGTGGAAGTCCCCGGCGCTTCGCCGCGCGTGCCGCCGCGGCCCAGCCCTTCGCTTCCTGCATGCGTCGCATCGCGCCCTGGGACATGAGCTCGACCGCCCGCGTCTTGCTCGCGCGCACGCGGGCTGCGTACTCGGCCCGCCTCTGACCCGGTCCCGGTTCCGATGCGGAGCTCGGTAGGGCAAACGCCGTCATCACCGCCCCGGCAAGGAGGAGGGGGAGGGCGGGATGACTGGCGAATGCGACGCGGCGAAGCCGTTCGATCAAGGGATCTCCCGGGATGTGCAGGCACTAGCAGGTTGTGGCCCACGAGGCCCCGAACTGATTCAGAGGCAAGCGGAGGGCCAGAGGAGCGTGTGAATCGGGCGGCGGCGGCGCAGGGCAGCCGAGGAGCTGTGGCTCTGCGCGGCCAGATGCTTGAGCGCGAGGAGGTTGACCCGACAATCAAAGTCGTCCCGCCGAGCCGTTAGCGCCTCCCGGAAGAGACGATGACGAGCCCGAAGCTCGTTCGGGATGGTCGGGTGCCGCGCCAGTGTGGGCCGGGGTGCCCAGCCCACCGGGGGTGCTGGCGCAGGACGGCCGGTGACGTCGGATCGGTGAGGGGCGGCTCGGAGCCGCGCAGTGGATGCCCGGCTTCTGTTCTCCGATCGTCCAGGAGTTCCTAGAACGCTCTCAACAGATCCAGCGCCCGCGAGTACGACACGCTCCAGCGCGCACCGCCGCCGTGCGGTCCGACCGGCCAGGCGAGGTTGACGCGCAGGTAGGCGTCTTCATCCGGCATGCCCGGTCGGTAGAGGAGCGACACGCCCGCCTCGCTCGTCCACGCCCTCCGTTCCGGCCAGCCACCGCCCGGCCTGCCGGGCCCGCTGAAGGAATCGATCCCCCACACGGCGCCGGTCGCGGCGAACAGCCCGCCCTGGATGGGGAACATCGCCGGGTGCGGGATGCGGGCGAGCGCCAGCAGGTCGTCGACGCCGATCAGGTCGAGGCGCGCGATCGCGATCCCGGTGCCACCGAGCGATTCACGCGGCAGGCTGCGGAGCGAGTGGGGGCCGCCGAGGAGGAAGGCCGCCTGCGGCACTGGGTCGCCGCCGAGCCGCCCATAGACGAGCTGGGGCACGAATGAGACGTGGCTGCCAGCGACCCACTCGCCGCCGAGCGCCACGCGGGTGCGGCGGTAGTCGAAATCGCTGCCGAGCGCTCGGTCGGCGGTCTGGTGAATGAGTTGGGCGTGGAACGGCGAGCCGGGGATGCGTAGATCCCCATCGAACACCACCTCGCGCGCGCGCCCGGGCGCTGCCGCCAGGTTGTCAGTATTTGAGAGCGGGTTGCGCGCCAGGTTCCAGCGCGTGGTGACGGCAAGCGGTGACTCCAGCCGGTCGCGATACTCGACCCCTGCGCGCCAGCCGGTCCCGTCTCCGCCCACGCCGACGCTGAACCCGTCACGACGGAGATAGTTCTGACGGTCGTTCCCCCAGAGCAACGCCCGGATGCTGGCGACCCGCCGCTCGTCGGCATCGCGGTTTATCGTCTCGGTGCGCCGGCCGCCGGCGACCCGCAGCCGCCAGAATGTGTCGCGACGCCGGATGGCAGCCGACAACTCGCCGCCGCCGAGCCAGGTGTCCGACCCCGCGGCGCGGCCGAGGTCGCCGCCCACGCGCCAGCGCGCCCCCCGGTTGCGCAGTGCGACCGACCCGCCCCACAGCGTCCCGTCCACCCGATTGAACATGTAGACCGGTCCGTAGGAGAGGCGCGACCGGGTGCGCGGGCCGCGCCAGGGCCGTTCGAGCCCGGCGGCGAGCGCGCTGTCGAGCCCTGCGGTGTCGAGCGGGGCGGCGATGAGCCCGAAGTAGCGGTCGGTCGAGTCGGCGAGCGTGTCGAGGAAGCCATGGAGCGAGGAGTCGGATGGTGCCGACTCCTGGGCATGCGATGCGCGCGGCCCGATCGGAAGCGTCGCGGCGACGATCATCAGCACAAGACGGGCGGTGCGCGTCATGGCCTGGCCCCCTTGGCGAACAGGGCGTCCTCGATGCCCTGATTGATCGCGTAGTCGTCGAACTGGACCGCGATGTCGAACGAGCGTCCGAACCTCGGCACCGGCAGCGTGAAATGCGCCCGCATGAGCAGCCGGCGCAGCACCCAGTGACCGTTCACCTCCTGCCGCTCGATCACCGCTCGATCGATGCCTTTGATCAGGAGCGGCGCAGGCGAACGCGAGAAGTCCAGCTCTTGACGGACGATGACGAAGTCCCGCGTGTCCACCCACACCAACCCGCCCGGATCGGGGGCGCCCAGCAACGAGCGGGGCTCGAAGGCGATGCGATAGATCAGGTGGTCCCCGAGCAGGTCGCGCCCGACGATGCGATAGCGGAAATCCTTGCGCGCGTCGGGACGGAACGCGAAGTTGACGATCTCCTCCTCGGTGCTTGATGAGAAGGTCACCTCGGCGTCGGCGTGCTTGGGCGGCTTCAGTTGCCAGAGCCGCAGCGGCACCGTGCGCACCTTGTCGGGCTTCTTCCGATAGACGCGGGTGACACGCTCTTCGATGAGCTGCGGGCCCTTCGCGCCGTCCGGGTCGCGCACCACGCGCAGCGTGGCGGTGAATACGACGTCCCGGAGCAGCGAGTCGCGCCTCGCCTCGCCGCGCGCGACCCGGTCGAGGATCTCATCCAGCGTCACGCGCGGTGCCCGCACCAGCACCTCCGAAACCTCGGTGTGCATGGTGTCCTCGACGGCGAGGGTCGGGCCCGGGGCGGGGGAGGGGTCGCCGGCGGTGGATGGAGCGGCCCCCAGCACGGTCAACAGGGCGATGATCGGGACGGCGGGCATGGTGGAGCGCAGCGTGGCGAGGAAGGTCATGGGGATCCCGGGGCGCGGGACGCTAGCATCGGTGCGGCGGCCCCGCAACACACCGCCACACCTGCGCCGCAGCCGCGCGACACCGCCGGCGGCAACGACGTTGTTTGGGCCCTTCCAGTCGCTACTTCCGCAAGAATCCGTCCGGCACGGGCCGTGCAGGACCATCGGGAATGACCGGCCGAGGAAACACCCGCGCCGGCGGGCGGCTGCACCGCAGCATCGCCCGCGGAAACGTCGAAGGAGGCACCCCATGATGCGCCGTCTCTCGTGCGCCGCTCTCGCGGCGCTGCTCGTGCCGATGCTCAACGCGGCCCGGCCCGCATACGCAATCACCACCGCCAGCATCGCAGGACCTGCGCCTTCGCCCTTCGCCGTGCCGATGTCGGACCTGCTCGTCCCGACCGGGGCGTTCGATCCGCTCACAGCGCTCTCTTCGGAGATCGCATCTGAGTTCGCCGCGGCGCCACCGGACGAACGCCCGACGAACGTGTCCGACTCGGACGAGCCGGTCCGCTACGCCGGCGTCCATGTCGTCGGCACGCGCTACGAGTCATCGCGCTATCGCCCGCGGCGCGAGCGCTCGCACGGGCATGGCCGCTGGCGGGGGCGCGGCGTGAGCCAGATCCACGCCGGCTTCCTCGACCCCAACGGTCCCTCCGACGCCGGCTTCGTCGCCGGCTTCCGCGGCGGCCAGCAGATCGACGACGTGTTCCAGATCGGTCTCGGCCTCGACTGGCGGAACAAGTCGGGGAGATCCTTCGAGACCGCTCGGGAGACGATCGGCCCCGGTGGGGAGACCATCATCGTGCGTCGGGACATCTCGCGCTACTCGTCCAACCTTTTCCCCGCCCTCGCCTACATCCAGCTCTCGGGGCCGTCGCACCTAACGCTCGTGCCCTACGTCGGCGCGGCCGCGAGTTGGCAGGTGCTGTTCCTCGAAGCGGACGACTTCGCCACCGGCCAGCGGTTCGACGCCACCTTCGACGGGTTCGGCTGGCAGCTCTGGGGTGGCGCGGCGCTGCCGCTCTCGGGCCGCTCGCGGCTCATTGGTGAACTGTTCATGAACCAGGCCGACCTCAATCGCGACGTGTTCGACCCGGTGACCGGGCAGGATTTCCGCGAGACCGTGAGCACCGACGGGATCGGCGCGCGGTTCGGGATGAGCTGGGGGTTCTGAGGGGCGGGATTCGATCGTGGCGTGGGGGAGCATCGTGATTTAGGTTTTGGGGTATTCGAACGGCCATGGGCCCGCAGCTAGCCTGACTTCTCGCTCGACGTGGGTGCCGCATGTCGCTTCGAAGTGCCTCAGCCGCCGCGTTGCAGGGGGCCGGCCTACTGACCCAGCTTCCGCTCGACCGCGCGCACGCGCGCGCGCAGACCCCGGTCCTCCGGATCGGCGGCCACGGCGCGCCGCAGGTCGTCAAGCGCCGCGGTCAACCGGCCGTCGAGGATCGCCAGGTTGGCGTGCAGACTCAGCGCGGTGGCGTTGTACGGCGACTCGCGCACTTGCCGCTCCAGCTCGGCCGCAAAGCGCGCCCGCAGCGCCGGGTCGCGCCGGCACGCCTCGCCGAGCTGCCCCAGCCGGAGGTTCCCCGCCGGAAGCAGCCGGTAGGCGTGGCGATCCGCGATCGCGCGCAGCGAACCGTCGCGGCGCACGAACAGCGCCGCTGCGTCGTCCATGAAGACCAGCGCCCAGCGAGGATCGGCATCCAGGAAATCGGGCAGCCGGTCTCGCTTGAAGGTGAGCCGGGCGAGCAGCGCATAGTCGATCCGATAGCGATCCTGCAGCTCGACCCAGGCCTGTTGCTCCTGAGAGGCGAGTACGTAGAGACGCCGCTTCTCGGGTGTGGCCTCCTCGGGATGGATGTCGATGAACGGCAGCCGATCTCGCTCGGGCCAAAACCGGTAGAGCTGGTAGCCGCCGAAGTTGAAGGTGTTGTATCCGCGGCCGCGAACACCGGTCGCCTTCATGAAGTCGCAGGCGCGCACCGGGTAGTACTTCCAGTCGAGCGCCACGCCCAGCGGGAAATCGGACCGCGTCCACTCGGCGAGACCGAGCAGCACGCACGCGGTGGAAGCCAACGCGGCGCGCCGCCACGGCGGCGCGCTCCACTCGGGCCAGCGCCGACTCGCCACCCAGGCATCGAGGTCGCGCGCCACGTAAGGAGCCGCCGCGACGGCGAAGAAGCTCAGGAAGCGCGCGGAGGAGAGCGCCCAGCCGGTGACTGCCAGGCACAAGAGCCCTTCGACCCGGTCGAGACCCGAGCGGCGAGCGCGCCAGAGCTGGAGGGCCGGCCAGCCGATCATCAGCAGCGGCAGGCCGTTCCGCCAGTTCACCGACCACTCGATGGGCCGCAGTTCGCCGATGACGAGGAAGAGCGGATCGTTCCGCCAGTAGAGTAAGTACTCGAACGGCCGCCACAACGCCCGCGCACCGAACGGATTCACGAACGAGATCGCGAGGCAGGCGAGCACGACAAGCCACAGCCGTCGCAACGATTGGCCCGCCGCTTCGGCGTCCGCCGCCGCCCGGCGCGCGCGCCACGCGGCGACGTGCGCGTCGAGCAGATGGACCGCGAGCACGACGAAGCCCAGTAGGAACGAGATGTGGGTGTTCACCCATGCCCAGGCGATACCGACCAGCCACGGCCAGCGGTCCACGCCACCCCGCCGGCGCGACTCGAGGAGCCAGATCTGCAGCGCGAGCAGCACGACCGCCAGTGTCTCTGGACGCACCTGGGATCGTTGGCGGTAGACGAGCGCGCAGGCCACGAGGGCGACCAGAGCTGCGGCCCCGCGCGCCCCAATGTGGCGCGCTGTCGCCCAGGCGATACCGAAGGCGGCGACGGTGGTGAGCCAGCGCCAGAGGTACAGCCCCCACACGCCCCCGACGTCCCAGAAGGGCCACAGCATCGCGCGGAACAGCAGCGAGGGATTGACATCGGGCGTGCCGTACGTGGGCCAGGTCCAGATCTGCCGCGTTGGGATCGAGTGCGTGACCCAGATCACCTTGCCCACCAGCAGGTGTTGCCAGATGTCGAAATCGTAGATCCGGAAGGTGACCGAGACCAGGATGCAGGCCGCGGCAAGCGCGGCGGCGGCGAGCAGGGCCGGGTGGCGGAGGGGGAGGGCCGCGGCGGGGCCGCGAGCGCTCGCGGTAGCGGGCAGCGCCGCCCGTCCTCCGCCCGCGCGCCGTCGCCGTGAGCTGTCCATCGGGGCTGTCCTCCTTCGCGAGCCCTTCGCTGCGGGGCCAGAAATCGAGCGACGATACTTGGCACGCCTGCCAGCGTCCAGCGCCCCATGTGCACATTCGGCTTGCACGAGTGCCACACGAATGCCTAAATGGCTTCGCATGATTCGGCAATGTTCGGCTGCGGATCGGGGGGCCGCCCTCCGTCGCGGGGACCCCGCTTCGCGGCCCCGCTCGTCGGGCGCCCCCCGATCCGCAGCCTCGGGTCCTTGGCCGAATCAGGCGAAGCCATTTAGACTGCCCGCCGCTGCCGATAGTGCCCCTCCGTACCCGCGCGAGTCCGTGATCGACCTCTCGCTCCACCTCGCCCCAAGCGACCTGGCCCCCATCGCCGCGGGCGGCGGTGAACGCGCTGCTGCGGCTGCGTGCCACCACCGGTCCGTTCGAGCTGGCCATGACCATCGAGAAGAAACTCGTTCGCATCCCGGCCCTGGACAGGCATCAGGACTCCACGCGTCGAGTAACATCGCAAACGACATGTCGATGACCCCTCGGGTTACATTCTCAAATGGCTTGATAGGGCGAGCCCGGCTCACGGCCGGCCGCGCTGATGGCCCCGCGATGACCCATTGACGGCGGTGGGGACCGCGTGGAGGCTGCGTCTCTTCCGCAGACCGATCGTCCAGCTCGAAGGGACCCGACGTGCTCGAACTGCGGCTGGGTTGATCAGGAGCCCCATGCTCAAGCTGCTCCTGTGCGGGGCAGCGGCGCTCTTCTGGGAACTGGTCCTGATCCGCTGGACGGGATCGTGCGTCCGGATCGTCGCCTACTACAGCAACGTCGTCCTGATCTCCGCCTTCCTCGGGCTCGGGGCGGGCGCACTCCTGGCCCGCCACCGCTTCGCGCTGTGGAAGTCCACCGCCGCCGCGCTCGCCCTGTGCGTCGTCCTGGGTCCGGTCCTCGGCAGCTTCTCGCACGCCAACCCGACCAGCCCCGAGGAGTTCGTCTGGATCGGCGGCCCGGAAGGGATCGTGCTGGACGCGCCCGGGGCGTTCTTCGGGTGGTCGCCCGGGGCCGAACTGCCGTTCTGGCTGGTACTCGGCCTCGTGTACGCGACGAACACGTTCGTGTTCGCCTGCTTCGGCCAGTGGCTGGGGCTGCTCTTCAAGCGCTTCGGGCCGCTCAAAGCCTACGCGGTCGAGATCGCCGGCAGTGTGCTCGGCATCGTGCTGTTCGCCGTCGTGTCGTTCTTCGAGCTCCCGCCGCCGGTGTGGTTCACGATCGGATTCGTGCTCCTCCTCCCGGTCATCGAGCGCGCACGCGAGCGTCTGCTCGCGCTTGCCTGCGGCGTCGCGGCGATCCTGCTGATCACGCCCTTCGCGGGCCAGTTTCTGTGGTCGCCCTACTACAAGATCCGGGTGAGCCCGCTCGACCGGGTGCTCGACACCTCGCGGACCTTCTTCAGCCAGTATAGTCGCCCGTTCGGCTACGCGCTGACCGTGAACAACGATTTCCACCAGATGATGCTGGACCTCCATCCGCGCCCGAACGAGCCCGAGTTCCTCCGGTCGTGGCGGCGCGTGTACGACCTGCCCTATGCGGGCGAGCCGGGCGAGCCCGACGGACCGATCCTCATCGTGGGGGCGGGGACGGGCAACGACGTCAGTGCGGCCCTGCGCAACACCACCGCCTTGATCGACGCGGTCGAGATCGATCCGGCGATCGCGCGGATCGGGCGGCGGCAGCACTTCGAGCATCCCTACGCCGACCCGCGCGTACGGCTCGTGGTGGATGACGCACGCTCCTTCTTCGCCCACACCGAACGGCGCTACGCGCGCGTGGTGTTCGGCTTTCTCGACAGCCACACGCTGCTTTCGTCCTTCTCGTCGATCCGACTCGACAACTTTGTCTACACACGCGAGGCCATGGAGCAGGTCAAGCAGCTGCTGCTTCCAGGCGGGCGCGTGGTGCTCACCTTCGCGAGCAACACGCGCTGGCTCCACGAGCGCATGATCGGGCTGCTGGGCTCGGTGTTCGACGACACCACCGTGGTCACACTCGATCGTTCGCGCTTCGTGAACGGCGTGGTCTACCGGAATCTCAAGCGCGGGCCTGCGGACCGCATGGGGGCCCGGGCACCGCCCTCACGCCCGTCGAGCGTGCTCCTGCCGACCGATGACTGGCCCTACCTCTACATGAAGAGCCGTTCGCTGCCCGCGCACTACCGGATCTTCATGGCCATGGTGGTGCTCTCGGGGGTGGGGGCGTTCCTGCTGCTCCCGCGCGGGCGTCGGCGGATCGGCCTGCCCTACTTCTTCCTGGGCGCCGGCTTCTTCCTGCTCGAGACCTGCAACGTCGTGGCGCTCTCACTCCTCTACGGTTCGACCTGGGTGGTCAACGTCACGGTGTTCACCTCGATCCTGGTGCTCATCCTGCTCGGGACCGTGCTCTGCATGCGGCCGACCCGGCTCGACCTGCGGCTCGCCTTCGGCCTGCTGGGCACCAGCTTGCTCGTGGCCTACCTGACCCCGACCGCGTCGCTACTGGTGATCCAGCCCCGGCTGCTCCAGGGCGCGATCGCCGGCTTCGTGTTCCTGGCGCCCGTATTCTTCGCCAGCCTCATCTTCGGACACCTCATCCGCGAGGAGCCCGATCTGTATCGGGCCTACGGGTCCAACCTCCTGGGCGCGGTGCTGGGCGGGGCGCTCGAGTACTTCTCGCTGGTCACGGGCATCAAGGCGATGTTCCTGATCGCCATGGCCCTCTACGTCGCAGCGTTCCTGGCCCTCTCGCCGTTCCGAAGCCGGGCGGCCGCGGCCTAGCCCAGCTTCCGCACTCCGTCGAAGGATTCGGCGATCTTCGAGCCTGCGAACGCTTGAAGTGATTGGCCCTGCGCGCTGCCGAAGCGGGAGTGACGCGTGGTGCCAACCCACCCCCGTGAGGAACCGGCGCACGAGGAGTCGGTCCCGGTCCGGCTCGCGCGGATGCGGCTGGAGCGCGGGCGGCCGTTCGGGGACGTGGGACTGGTAAGGGGCCGCCGAGCGCCTACTTCCGCTCGAGCCCCGCCATCCAGTTGAGCACCAGCGTGATGCTGTTGGGGGCCGCGGCGCCCACCGGCACCACCTGGATGAAACGCTGGAAGTCCGAGGTCCCCGTCCACCAGATCGTGTCCTGGCGGGGCTTGAAGAGCAGGCGCGGCGTTCCTGCCTGGAACGATGCGCCCGTCTGCACGTCCGTCGACAGGATCGTGCCGTCCAGCCCGGCGATCAGCATCTCCTTGCCATCCTTGGACCAGCCGCCGAAGTTACCGCCCGAAGTTGTCACCTGGTACTTGCTCCCGGGGGTGGGGAACGATTGGACGTAGACCTCGCTCCTCCCGGATTCGTCGGAGCTGTAGGAAATCCAATGACCGTCAGGAGAGATCTGGCCAACGTATTCGTTGAACCGCGACTTCAGGATTGGGATCGGCTTGCGTTCGCCCTCCATCGGGAGAAGCCAGACATCCCACCCGGTCACGGGATCGGGTTGATTGAATATCAGGAAGCGCCCGTCCCACGACCACTGATTGGGGATCATGAACAACGCGCCGGAGGCGAGGAGCGGCTCCTCCTCGCCCGCTCCGCTCGCGAGCTTGCGGTAGATGGCCTGAGGTCCCCCGCGGTCGGCGTTGTAGGCGACCGATTGTCCGTCCGGGGACCAGACCCCGGGTCCGATCGAGGGTGAGGAAGTGAACGTGAAGCGGCTCGCGACCGCCCGCGAGATTTCGACCATCCAGAGGTCCATTTCGCTCGGCGAGCCCTGGCGCTGGACGACCATCCGCTGATCGTCGGGCGAGAGCGATAGGCCGAGGTAACGCCCCGGGGGGAGCGCGATAGTGCCCTGCGGCCGCCCGGCACGGTCGAGCCAGACGAACTGGGTATTAGGGAGCCCGGCCGCGGGGTGGGCGAGGATTCCGTTGGTCGAGACCGAGACCGCCGGCGCGCCGAGGGTCCCGGACGGTGGCGGGGCCTCACCCAGGGGCATCGGGTCCCCGACCGGCTTGAGCCTCGCCGCGTCGAATCGCTGCGCCAGCAGTCGGCCATTTCGGACTAGGATGAGGACTCCGGGCTCCGCGTAGACCGGCGCTGTGGCCGAGACGAGCAGGCTCTCTCGCTTCGTCGACCCCAGCGTGCCCAGATAGACATCGTGATTCCCCCCGCGGCGCGCGGGAAGGCTCAGGAAAAGGAAGTGTTTCCCGTCCTGCAGGAATCTCGGCCAGCGCAGCCCGGTCTCGTGCCGGCTCGAGTCGGGTCGCATGACCTCGACCGGCTCCCCGCCGTCGGCCGGGACGCGCAGCAGGCCGCCCGCCGCCACAGGCGCGAAGAGGATAACGCCGTCCCTGCTCCATGTTCCGCCACGGCCATCGGGGGCATCGCAGATCACCTCGATCGCCCCGCCCGCAGCCGCGACCTTCTTGAGCTTTCCGTCGGCGAAGAACCCCAGGGACCGACTGTCGGGGGACCAGAAGGGCAGAAACGCGTTGTCCGTCCCCGCGAGCTGCTGCACCGCGAGCGAGCCGATGGGACGAAGCCAGATGCGCCCCGTGCCGCTCGTGTCCGCCGCAATGAAGGCCAGCGTGCGCCCATCGGGGGAGATCGCCGAGTTGGTGACGTCGTTCGTGAGCGTCACGTCGGGCGGGCTCGTCACCGCGAACCGCATGACGGTAGCGGCGACCGGCTTGCGCATCATCTTCGGTACCAGGAGCGCCGCCGCCACGACCAGCGCCAGGGTCGCCCCGCCCGCCACGATCCACGCCAGGCGCTCGCGGTTCTTGCGTCGCTCCGCGACCGGTGCCGGCACGCCCGCCTGCGAGCCGGCGTCCCGGATCCACTGGAGCTGGAGCTTGACGTCGTGCGCGGTCTGGATGCGCTCGTCCGGCTCCTTGGCGATGCATGCGCGCACCAGGCGTTCCAGCGCCGGCGGGCTCATCGGGGCCACGGTGGTGATCGTCGGCGGCTCGAATGACATGATCGCCGAGATCAGCGACGCCTGGCTCTTCCCCTCGAACGCCTTCCTTCCGGTCGCCATCTCGTACAACACCGCCCCGAAGGCGAACAGATCGGTCCGCGCGTCCGCCTCCTTCCCCTCCAACTGCTCGGGCGCCATGTACTGGAAGGTACCGACGATGGTGCCCTCGGCGGTGAGCGGCTGGCTCACCGTCGGGGTCTGACTCAGGGCGGCGCCGGTGGGGCCGCCCGCCGCGACCGCGCCGCGCGCGAGGCCGAAGTCCATCAGCTTCGCCCCGCTCTTGGTCAGCATGATGTTCCCGGGCTTCAAGTCCCGGTGGACGATGCCGCTCCGGTGCGCGCGGTCGAGCCCGTCGGCGATCTCGATGCCGGTCCGCAGCAGGAGGTCGATGGGCAGCGCGCCGCGCTCGAGGCGGGCGGCCAGCGTCTCGCCCTCCATGTGCTCCATCACCAGGAAGTCGGTGTCGCCCTCGCGCCCCACGTCGTGGAGTGTGCAGATGTGGGGGTGATTGAGCGAGGAGACCGCGCGCGCCTCGCGCTCGAAGCGCTGGCGCAGCTCGGGGCTCGCGGCGAGGTGGGCCGGCAGCACCTTGATGGCGACCTCGCGCCCGAGGCGTGGGTCGCGGGCGCGGTAGACCTCGCCCATGCCGCCCGCGCCGAGGGGCCCTAGGATCTCGTAGTGACCGAGCTTGGTCCCTGCGGTGAGCATCTGGCGGCGCTCCGGGAGCAGTGCGTTGCCCGAATCCCCTAGGATCGGGCGTGAACCGCGGCGGAATGTAGCATGGGCGCGGGTCGTACGCCGTCGGCCGCCGTGTACCGAACACGCCCGGGTGATCGCCTCCACACCCGAGGGTGCTCGGCGAAAGGGAGTCACCTGATGACGACGCCGCGCGTCGTGCGCGATCGCCCGCCCTGGCTCAGGCGCACGAGATAGACGCCGGCCGGAAGCGTGCGAGCCTCCGGGAGTTTCACGACATGGCTCCCTTGCCCCAGTCCAGCCAGCTCGCGCACGAGAATCCGCCGCCCCGCGAGATCCATGAGTTCGATTCGCGCCGAAGAGGCATCGGGCAGCGTGAAGGCCACCGTGAACTCGCTTCCCGAAGGGTTGGGATGCACCCCGGCGAGCACCAACCCGGCGGGGGGGAAGCTGGCGTCGGCAGACAGGGGCGGGCCGGAGGAGGTCTCGTGTGCCCCCAGGTCGGGAGCCGCCCCCGAATAGGCGGGCGCGATCACCGGGATCCCGTTCCAGACCAGGGAGACCGCGCCCGCGTCCACACAGGGGCTTCCCGCCAGGAGGTCGTAGTTTGCGTCCAGAAGCGGATTCTCGAGCAGGGTCGTGCCGATGTCGACGTTCGAGCCGGCGTGGTTCGCCGCGTTGCTCCAGAAGTCGTTGTACGTCACGAGGGAAGAGGCGGCGACACGCTTCACCCCGATCTGCGCTGCGCCGGCGATGACGTTGTTCATGACGAGCATGTTGTCGCCGCCCGTGAGTCCATGAGGGTTGCCGGAGAACGTATTGCCAATGACCTGAACCTGCTCCACGAGCGGTGCCCCCTCGAAGTTCTCGGTCGTGCCCCCGTTCGCCATGCACCCGAGCCCCGCCCTGCCGTTGCTCGCGAAGACGTTGCCCTCGATCCTGAAGACACGGCTCGACGCGCCCGCATAGTCGATGAGCTGGATCCCGTCCTCGGTACACCCGGAGATGAAGTTGTCACGGATGAAGATTTCGAGGGTGGGGCCGGTGTAGCCGTGCAGGCGTATCTCGATCCCGTCGTTGCCGGAGTTCAGGATGGTGTTGTTCTCGATGGTGGGATCGCTGGCATTGTCGGCGTCGATGCCGTCGTCACCCGCGTTGTCGAAGAAACAATCCCGG
>CAYONG010000086.1:0-8918 GCA_964405235.1 uncultured bacterium
GATGGACAAGCTGCTCGGCTTCGAGCACGGCGCGGACGACTACCTGACCAAGCCCTTCAGCCCCCGCGAACTGGTGGCGCGCCTCAAGGCGCTGCTGCGCCGCGCCCAGCCGTCGCGCGCGGGCGGCACGCTGGAGGTCGGTGGCCTCAAGGTGGACACGCTCGCGCGCGAAGCGACCTGGAAGGGCAAGGAGTTGACGCTCACGCCACGCGAGTTCGACCTGCTCGCGTTCATGGCCAGCCGCCCGGGCCGCGTCTCGACCCGCGAGGAGTTGCTGCGCAAGGTGTGGGGCTACGACTACATGGGCGAGACCCGCACGGTGGACGTGCACATCCGCCGGCTGCGGGCCAAGCTCGGCGCGAAGAGCGGACTGATCGAGACGGTGATGGGAGCGGGATACAAGCTGGCCCGCCAGGGGCGCGCCGGGCCGTCCTGAATGCCCGCGCCACGCGCGCCCCCAATCGCCAGCTGGTTCAGCAGGTCCCCGGCGGTTTTTTCATCCCCGATACATCCCGGTCATGGGGCCATGCCGGGTGCGCACCTAACGTCTCTCCCCGAGAGAGGCGCCGGCCCAGGTTCACGGTCGGAGGGGGACGAGTACGCGCTCGGCCACCCGCCACGGTAGCGCTGCAGCCGAGCAAGACATCGCCGGCGCCTCTCCCACGACCGGCCTCAAGTCGTCGTTCGGAACCCGACCGATCGGCGCCAGCGAGCAAGCCCGCCAACGGAAACGGCGAGGGCCGGTCGTTCAAGTGACAGCACGACCGTCGAAGACCCACCACCCGAGCGAGGAGGCAGCGTGCGAATGAGAACGATCGCCGACCGACCCACACAGCTGATGGCCGCGGCCATGATGATCTGGCTGACCTTCGTAGCGTCCGTCGCCGGCGCGCAGATCCTGGTCGACGGCAACATCTTCTTCAACAACGGCGCCTCGGGCACGCTGGCCGGACAATTCACCGGCGCCTCAACCGCCATCGGCGCCCCGGCATGTCCCACCGCCCCCCAGTACACCGCGGCCATCCTCGGCACGGCGACCTACCTCGAGAACACCTACACCGACCCGTTCCTGAGCGGCGCGGTCTACCAGGCAGGCGTGATCCCGAACTTCCGCCCGGCGCTCGGCAGCCCCGCCTACGGGGGCAATGCGCCCCACGGCAAGACGGTCAACGTCCCGGCCGACGGGTTCTTCGCCCAAACCTGCTTCGTGGGCGCGCTCGAGTCGTCGCCCGCGAAGGACTGGACCCTGGGCTGGACCTACTACGACTCCTCGGGCGCCGGGCGGCAGGATCTCCACTATGACGGCGTCTGCGGCGGCGTGCCGGCGATGCCGGATCCTCGCCCCTGCCTGATCCTCGACAACCACAACTACTACGCGAGCCGCATGCTGAGCGCGGACACCAACTACGTCGTGCGCGGCCAGCTACGGGTCAAATCGCAGGCCACCCTCACCATCGCGGCCGGCGCCGTCATCTTCGAGGAGCGCTCGACGATCGGCACCATCGTCATCGAGCGCGGCGGCAGGATCGTCGCGAACGGCACCAAGGATGCGCCGATCATCATCACCAGCGACCAGCCGCCGGGCTCGATGACCACCGGCAGCATCGGTGGCATCGTCATCCATGGCCGGGCGACCACCAACGCCGTCAACTCGTGCGTCGGAGACTCCGCCGCCAGCGAGGGCGGCCTGATTGGACACTACGGCGGCAACGACGACAACGACGACTCGGGCAGCCTCCGCTACGTGAGGATTGAGTATGCCGGGCGCGAGATCAGCCCGAACAACGAGCTGAACTCCTTCACCTTCAACGGCGTCGGCCGCGGCACCACCCTCGAGTATCTGCAGGCCCATCGCGGCCTTGACGATCTGTTCGAGTTCTTCGGCGGCGCTGCGCAGGCGAAGTATCTGCTGGGGACCGACGGCAACGACGACGGATTCGACTGGCAGATGGGCTATCACGGCAAGGCCCAGTTCGTGATCATCCGCCTGCTCGCGAACACCCCGCCCGCCAACCTTCCCGACAAGGCGATCGAGGCGGATAACAAGGAGCTGGATGAGAACAACGTCACCTGCTCGGGACGCGCGAACGCGACGCTCGCCAACGTCACCTTCGTCGGCGACCGGCGGGTCGGGCCGGCCTTCACCGGCATCACCGCCGGCATCAACCTGCGGCGCGGCACCGCCGGCACCATCCTCAACAGCATCGTCTACAACTTCAAGACCGTCGGCGTGAGGATCGACGACCAGAGCACCTGGCAGGCGCACTGCCTGGCGGTGCCGGCCGCGCCCGGCCTGTTCTGTGGCGCCGGGTCGGTCTCCGTGCCGCTAAAGGGGGGCCGCCTGTTCGTGGGTGGCTACCCGAACCCCTTCCGGTCGGAGGTCGCGGTGCGGTTCGCGCTCCCGGCCGAGGGCCATGTCACCCTGGACATCTTCACCGCCGACGGACGGCTCGTGAAGCGGCTGGCCGACCGCACCTTCGCGGTCGGGGAGCACGCGGTGAACTGGCAGGCAGGGCGCTCGGTCCCCAGCGGCGTGTACTTCTACCAGGTGCGCGCGGCCGGAACCGAGTCGAGCGGCAAGCTCGTGCGTGTGGATTGATGGAAGCGCGAAGCCTGGCCCGTAGCGCCTTCGTTCCGGCCGCGGCTCTGCGGCTCGTGGCCCCACCGATGCTCTGGTGCGCGATCGTCCTGACGGCCCAGCTGGCGTGGTCCGCCTCGGCCGCGGGGCTCGGCCGGGTCGAAGGTCGAGTGATCGCCACCGATACCGCGGAGCCCGTCTCGTTCGCCGACGTGCTGCTTGTCCCGGTCGACACCACGCTGCGGCGCGTCGGCACCCTCACCAACGCGGACGGCACCTTCCTGTTGCAGGCATCGGCCGGGCTCTACGACCTGCACGTGCGGGCGATCTCGTACGGCCGCAAGATCGTCACCGGCGTGCTGGTCGAGGAGGGGAGGCTCCTGTCGCTGCCGACATCCCTCGCGCCCGATGCGATCATTCAGCAGGAGATCGTGGTCGAGGCGCGGGCGCAGCAGAACACCGAGCAGGCCCTGCTGGTCGAACGCAGACGGGCCGCGGCGGTCGGCGACGCGATCAGCGCCGAGCAGGTGCGGCGCTCGCCCGACCGTGATGCCGGCGACGTCCTCAAGCGCGTCACCGGCCTCTCGGTGGCCGACGGCAAGTACGTCTACGTGCGCGGTCTCGGCGAGCGCTACAGCTCGACCGAGGTTGACGGCGTGCGCCTCACCAGCCCGGAGCAGAACAAGCGCGTCGTGCCGTTGGACCTCATTCCGGCCGCGCTGCTGGACCACATCACGGTGCAGAAGACCTACACCGCCGATCGCCAGGGCGAGTTCGGCGCCGGCGACGTCCAGGTTCACACCAAGAGCTTCCCCGGCAGGCGAAACTTCTCGGTCTCGATGTCGCAGGGCATCGACGAGGGGACCACGTTCGGCACCTACCAGGGCTACGCGCAGGGCGGCGGTGACCTGTTCGGGTTCGGCGCCGGATCGCGCGACATCCCGGCGCTCGTGAATCAGATCGCCGGGACCCAGCCGGTGGCGGTGCGCGGCACCGACCCCACCCGGGGCTTCACCCCCGACACCCTGGCGATGCTCGGCAGCGCGTTCGCCAACGCATGGTCTCCTGTCGGGCGCCGCGCGCGTCCCAACGGCAGCATTCAGCAGACCTACGGCGACGAGCTCAAGCTGTTCAGCCGCTCGCTCGGCATCGTCCAGGCGGCCTCGTTCGGCCGGTCCTTCAACCGGCAGGGGGAGGAGGAACGTCTCTACGCCACCCAGGACGCGCTGGTCTACGACTACGACGTCGAGCGATCGGTGGCCAGCACCCAGATCGGCGGTATGGGGGCGGTAAGCTATCGGCTGGCGCCGAGCCACACCCTGCACCTGCGCGGTCTCTACACCCGCACCGCCGACGACGAGGTGCGGGTGTATGAAGGGGTGGATTTCAACCAGGTGGACTTCACCGATTCGCCCCAACTGCGGCGGGGCACGCGCCTGCGCTATGTCGAGCGCTCGGTCGCCTCGGGCAGCTTCGGGGGCAAGCACGAGTTCGCCCGGTTGGGGAAATCGAAGCTCGATTGGCGACTGACGACCTCGGGCGCGAGGCGGCTGGAGCCCGACCGTCGCGAGACGGTCTACGACCGCAACGGCTACTACGACGGCAACAACGAACCGGTCTACTTCTGGTCCCTCAGCGGCCGCCCGAGTCCGACCCGCGAGTTCGGCGAGCTGGACGAGCGGGGTTGGGGGGCGGATGCCTCATGGTCGCTCCCGTTCCGATTCGGGAGCTGGGGCATGGGGCGCGTCCAGACCGGCGCCAGTTTTCAGCGCAAGGACCGCGACAGTTTCTACCGCCGGTTCCGCTTCTCGGCCCCGTACGGTTCCGACACCAGCGCTCCCCCCGAATCGTTGTTTCGCGCCCCGAGCTGGAACGGCGACCTCTACGGCGCCCAGATCGAGGAGAACACCCTCCCGCAGGACAACTACGTGGCCGAGCAGGAGGTCGCCGCGGGATTCGTGAACTTCGAGGTGCCGATCGGATCCCGCCTGCGAGGCGTGTTCGGCGTACGCCTCGAGCACGCGCTGCAGGCGGTGCGCTGCTTCGATCTGTTCGATCGCGACCGCGTCACGGCCGAAGGCCGCATCGACGAGGCGAACTGGCTGCCGGCCGCGAACCTGAGATGGTCGCTCGGGGAGAAGACCAGCCTGCGGCTGGCCGCGAGCCGCACGCTTTCGCGTCCCGACCTGACCGAGTTCTCGCCCAGCCCGTCGCTGGAGTACGTCGGGGGGCTCCAGACGACCGGCAACCCGAACCTGAAACAGGCCACGATCCACAACTACGATCTGCGGGTGGAAACGTTCCCCTCCGGCGGTGAGCTGCTGGCCGCCGGCATCTTCTACAAGGACCTGCGCAACCCGATCGAGCGGGTCATCCTGGGCGGCAGCGCGCCGATCATGGCGCCCGAGAACGCCGAGCGCGGTCGCAACCTCGGCATCGAGCTCGAGGCGCGGGCCTCGCTCGGCCGTCTGTGGGCGCCGCTTCGGCGGCTCTCCTTCACGACCAACGCTTCGTGGATCCGCTCGCGCGTGCGGCTACAGCCGCAGCTCACCGAGATCGGATCGCGCGAGCACCCGCTGGAAGGGCAGCCGACATACCTGCTCAACGGAACGCTGACCTGCGCTCTACCGTCCCGCCGGACCGAGGTCTCGGTGCTGGCGAACGCCGTCGGCCGGCGGCTGGAGGTTCTCGGCCTCTACGGTCGGCCCGACGTCTACGAGCAGCCCACCACCACGCTCGATGCCGCGGCCACCTGGAAGCCGTGGCCCCGCCTTGGTATGAAGGCCGGTGGGCGCAACCTGCTCGACACGCAAGCGCGGCGGGTGCAAGGGGATCTCGAGACCTACCGCGCGCGGAGCGGGCGGAGCTATTCGCTCGCGCTGAGTTTCGGCGGATGATGGGCCTCGATCGTGGGGCCGAAGGGGCGCGCCGCCTACGTGCCAGGTGGGCGGCGCTCGCCCTGTTGTCCCTGGGAGCGATCCTGTCGCTCGCCGGGGCGTCCCCCGGGGCCACCGTCCACGCGCCGTCCATCCGCGACTCGCCCGGCTGGTATCCACCGGCCGACCCGGAGTCGCTTTCGGACCGGATCGGTCGCAGACTCAACGCGCCTGCCGTGCGCGCGCGCTTTACCGGCGGTTGCCGGAGCCTCGATGAGCTGGGGCGGGCCGTGCTGTGGGCGCTGCATCATTCGGACGCCGACTCCCTGCGGCGGCTGTGCGTGACCCGCGAGGAGTTCTCCGGGATCCTGTGGCGGGAGTTTCCCCAGAGTCGGCCGGCGACCGGGCTCACCGCGGACGACGGTTGGGGCGCGCTCGAGCGCCGCTTCGTCGCCGGGGTGAACGGCGCGGTGGTGGAGCACGGCGGGCGACCGCTTGTGTTCCAGCGCATCGAGCGCACCGACTCGACCCGTCACTACCGAAATTTTAGGCTCCACAACGGGCTGGTCATCGTCGCGGTCAACGAACGCGGCGAGGAGGAACGACTGCGCCTGGTGCGCGCCGCCGCCGAGCGCCGCGGTCGGTTCAAGATCCAGAGCACGACCGACTGATCCTCGAAGGTCCCGGTGGGCCCCGCCGATTTCCCCTCGCTGTCATGCGCCGGTAACCCCCCTGAAACACCGGTAGCGCACTCTGGCGCCGATCCGGTGGGTGCACAAACGCCGCGGCTGTCCGTCCGCGCGAGGTGCCGACGCCGGTCATGGCCCGTGGGAGAACCGGGATGCGCGTGATCCTCTTCCGACACGGGCCCGCCGGGCAGCGTGACGATGCCCGGTGGCCCGACGACGGCAAGCGACCTCTGACCAAGCGCGGCCTCGAGAGAACCGCCCGCGCGGCCGATGGCCTGCTGCGTTTCATCGGCCGCGCCGGCCGGGTGGTTGCCAGCCCGCTCGAGCGGGCGCGCCAGACCGCCCGGGTCATCGGCGAGGCCGGCGCGCCCGACAGTCGCGTGGAGGCGCTCGAAGCCCTCGCCCCGGGCGTGCCGCTGCGCGAGACGCTGCGCTGGCTCAAGGACCTCAAGTCTGGAGCAACCGTCGTTTTGGTCGGGCACGAGCCGCACTTGGGGAAGCTCGCGGGTGCGCTGTTGTTCGGCTCGTCCGGGGCGGCGCTGCCGCTCAAAAAAGCGGGCGCGGTCGTGATCGACTTCGTGGGGCCGGTCGGGCCGGGCGCCGGGCGGCTCCACGCGTTCCTTCCGCCACGCGCGCTGCGCCGGCTGGCGCGGTCGAAGGCGCCGGCATGAGCGCGACCGAGACGCCCGTCCCATCCCCCGCGGTCTTCGGCTCGGGCCGGACTGATTACCCGGGGCAGCTGTTCATCGTCGAAGGGATCGACGGGTCCGGGAAGAGCACGCAGCTCACACTCCTCGCCCAGTGGCTGCGGTCCGAGGGCTACCCGGTCGTCTACAGCGAGTGGAACTCGTCGCCGATCGTGCGCGCCACCACCCGGCGCGGGAAGCGAAGCCAGCTGCTGACGCCGCTCACGTTCTCGCTCATCCACGCGACCGATTTCTCGGACCGCGTCGAGCGCGAGATCGTCCCCTCGCTCAAAGCGGGCGGCATCGTGCTCGCGGATCGCTACGTGTACACGGCGTTCGCTCGTGACGTCGTGCGCGGAGTGAACCGGCGCTGGGTGCGCTCGCTCTACCTGTTCGCTCCCATCCCGTCGCAGGCCTTCTACTTCCGGGTGCCGCTCGATATCGCGCTGCGGCGGATCCTCTCAGGGCGCTCGAAGCTCAAGCACTACGAGGCGGGGATGGACCTCGGGCTCCACACGGACCCATCAGAATCCTACAAGCTGTTCCAGTCCCAGCTCCTCACCGAGTACGAGACCATCGTGCAGGAGCACGGGCTCACCGTGATGGATGCCACGCTCTCGGTCGAAAAGCAGCAGCGCCGACTGCGGGACGCGATCCGCGGGGCGCTGCCGCGCCCGCGAAAGGGGGCCAAGGCTCGTGCCTGAGTTCGAATGGTACGGCGACGGGGTGCCGGGGGTGTCGCTCGAGGATCTTACCGGCTGGCTGATCGTCGTCGAGGGTACCGACGGTGCGGGGCGGACCACGCACATCGACCGCCTGCGGCTGGAGCTGGAGCGCGCGGGGTACGCGGTCGCCGAGACCGGGCTCACCCGGTCGGACCTGGCCAGCCGCGGCATCCGGCAGGCCAAGCGGGGAAACACGCTGGGCACGAACGCCTTCAATCTGTTCTACGCGACGGATTTCGCCGACCGCCTCCAGCACCAGATCCTGCCGGCGCTGCGAGCCGGGTTCGTCATGCTGACCGACCGCTACGTCTATTCACTCATCGCGCGCGCGATCGTGCGCGGGGCCGATCCCGAGTGGATCCGGCAGGTCTATACGTTCGCGCCCAAGCCCGACGCCGTCTTCTACCTGCGGATCGAGATCCCGGATCTGGTGCCGCGGGTGCTGGCCGGCGGCGGGTTCGACTACTGGGAGTCCGGCATGGACGTCCGGATGGGCACCGATCTCTACGATTCGTTCGTGCGCTACCAGACCGGCCTGATCGGCCAGTTCGACAGGCTGGCCATCGACTACGGATTCGACGTCATCGATGCCACCCGGTCGGTGGACGAGATCCACGCCTACCTCTGGGACAAGGTCTCGCGCCTGCTCGACACCAGTCCGAAGCCGGCGTGGAGCCCTGAAGGCCCCTGAGATCCCGCGGCCCGGCGCCGCCCGCTAGGCCCGGGAGTCGGCAGACCGGCCGCGCCCAGGTCGCCTCGCCGCCCGGCGGGTCTTGACAGCGGGGCGGGCCCGCCGACCGCGCCCCGTGCGTGAGGCGGCGTTCCTCGGCCTGACGCCGGCCATGGCGACCGCCGGATCGAGGCGCACGCCGACCGGGGCGGGGGCCTTGTGTCCTCCGAGGAGATCGGCCAGCAGTCCGGTCCGTCGTCGCGCCGCCCACAGCTCGAGCTGGGCGTCCCGTCGCGCGGTGACCAGGATCGCGAAACGACCGCCGCGCCGCACCACCCGGAGGCCGCGGATGAGCTGATAGTGGCTGCGATCCAACCCCTCGGCGATGCGCAGCAGGGCCGCCAGCCACTGCACCGCACGCCGCCACGGCTTGGGCAGGTCCCCATAGTGGCGATCCTCATTTCCCGGCCGGCCCTTGGCGTGGTAGCGGGCGACGCACGCCACGACCTCAACCTCCTGGGCCGAAAGCCCGCGCAGGTTGCCGTTGCGGATGACGTAGGCGGAATGTTCCGCGTGGTTGTCGAAATTGAGCACCGCGCCCACGTCGTGGAGCAACGCGGCGTAGTGCAGCAGATGGCGGGTCTCCGGCGGCAGCCGGTGCACGCGACGCAGGTTGTCCCACAGCGTCAACGCC
>CAYONG010000087.1:0-11165 GCA_964405235.1 uncultured bacterium
TTCGTCGGCCCGTCGGTTCGTTTCCCGCTTCCTTCGGTGCCGCCCTCGCGAGCGTCACCTTGCGGTTCCCTTGAGTCCCTGTGACCAAGTCCTCGGAGGACTTCCACCTCCAAGTCAGCGCCCATGCGGGGCGTACAACAGAACGACCACCCCCGCAGAGGAAGTGGTCGTCCTCGAGACGGCTTCGATTCAGCCTAGCGATACAGCGACTTAATGCGGCCCCAGGTGCTCGAGCGCGTCGGCGTAGGGCACTCGTGGTCGATCTTGCCATCATGCCGGAACAGGTAGCCCGGGATCATGACGCTGGGAAGCCAGGTCATGCCGCCGGTGAAGAGCGCCGGGCAGGGGTCGGCCTCACCACCGACGTAGGAGATGAGCGAACCGCCCGTCCAGGTGATGTTGCCTTCCGCGTTCCCGGTCATGAAAGTCGTGAAGTTGTTGGTCTGCGTGTAGAAGTTGTTCACCGTGCCGCTCAGGAGCAGCGTGCCGTTGGTGAACGTGGACGGCACGTTCGCGTTGGGCGGGCTCGGATCGAACACCGCGTCGCGCGGCGTGCCTTCGTAGATCTGGATCGTGCCGCTGGTGTAGGTAGTGAGGTAGAACTCGGTCGCCGGCGGGCCAATCGTCGCCGTCCCGTTCGAGATAAGGCCCGAGATATAGAACGTGTAGTCCTTGGTCGAGTCGGTCGCGTCGAGGAAGGCCAGCGGTGGGCCAAATAAGCTGATGATGCCCGCGATCTTCATCTCGCTCAACGCGATGGAGTTGCTCGGCGTCGCCCCGGGCTCGTAGAAATAGGCGGGGTCCCAGTCGATGATCGGTGCAGCCGCGGACGTCGTGGCAAAGACGCCGACGAGCAGTGCGGCGGTGAGGAGTATCCATCTTGCTCTCATATTTCCCCCATGGCGGCATTGACGCCGAAACGTGTTCGGGTCGGTTGACCTAACGGTATCGGGCCTTGATGCCACCCCAGGTTCCGGGGCGCGTCGCGGTCGGCGGTTTCAGGAAGGTCTGACCATCCACCTGGTGGTCGTAGCCGGTGGGGATCGCGGTCGAATTGCCGGTGGTGCCGGCGAACGTCCAGCCGAAACGCTGGTTCAGTGGAATGATCGAGATCTGGCTGCCACCGTCCGCCTCGAAATCAGACTCGAAGCTGCCACTGCCAGTAGACGTGTTGAACAAGTAGCGGAAGTTGGTGAGCTTGCCCACCAGGACGGCCGTGCCGTCCAAGAACGTGGGTGGCGCCAGGCCGCTCGGGGGATTGATGCCGTAGTCCGCCGGGGTGCCGCCGAGGATCAGGTCTTCGAAGATCGTGAGCGTCCCGGGGCCGGAATAGTCGATGATGACGAACTGGCCGACCGTCTGGCGCAACGACGCCGTGAGCCCGTCGAAATAATACGTGTACTGATAGGTAGCCTGGTTGGAGACCAGCGGCGCGAAAAGCGCCGGCACCTCACCGACTCCCTGGTATCCGTCGCCCACTTCGCCGAAAACGGAGGGGCTCAGGTCCGGGAACTCGTAGTCGAACCCGACGTAGTCGAAGAGCAACTGTTGCGCCTGGGCCGGGGCAGCGCTCAGAGCGCATGCCGCAAGAAGCGCGAGGAGGAGTCGTGGAGTCGAACGGTTCATAGATAACCTCTCGGTCCGCCCTCGCGTCGCCGATTCGTCCTGGCGAACGGAACGGAACCGTGACTGAACTCAATGGGATCGGCGCTGTTGGTGGCCCTGGAGACTATTTGCTCGAGGTTGACGCTGAGCCGATCCGGATCCGAGCGGCGCATGCGCGGAGGGGACGCAATTCGCCTGCTCGAAACCTGATATAAATATTAACGCTATGTGGACGCGTCTATCAAGCGGAGTTCTGCCCGGGGCGCTAAATGGCTTCGCATGATTCGGCAATGTTCGGCTGCAGTTCGGGGGGCCGCCCTCCGTCGCGGGGACCCCGCTTCGCGGCCCCGCTCGTCGGGCGCCCCCCGAACCGCAGCCTCTGGTCCTTGGCCGAATCATGCGAAGCCATTTAGTTGTTTTCGGGATCAGTAGATTGTCTCTCTGGCCCGCTCACCCCTCCGAGTTACCTTCCAGCCAGCCGAGAGCCTGTTCGATAGCTGCTTCGAGGCCCAGAGCGCGGCCGGCCAGAATGTGCCTGGAGTACTCCTCCCTCCCCAGGGTCTCCCGAAGCCTGCCGAGAAGCGCCACCTGGTCATTGGATTCCGCAGCGGTGGGTGGCGAGCCGATGGCCTCCCGAAGCGCCTGGGCGGCCCCAAGGATGCGGGTCGATACCGCCGGTTGCCCCCTCTCGGCGGCGAGCTCCGCCACGCCTTCCAGCGCATAAGCCGCTTCGCGCCGCGCACCCAGGCCGCGCACGAGTTGCAGAGCCGTGGCGAACCGCAGGCGTCCCGCCTCCCACTCGCCCCGGCGGGTGGCGACGCGGGCGAACTCCGACAGGGCAAATGCTATCTTGCGATCGTCGCCGGTGCTGGCAAGGACGGCCAGCGCCTCCTCGTAGTGTGCGTGAGCTTCGTCCAAGTCACCCTGGCAGAGCGCCACATGCCCCAGCGTTTGGAGCGCACCCGCCACGCCTGGAGTCCTGCCGAGTTCCCGGTACACCTCCAGGCACTCAGCGCTCCAGGTTCGGGCTTCCACCAGGGCATCTTGGAAGATCGCGATCGAAGCGAGTGAGCCCAGGCAGCGCGCCACGCCCTGGCGATCGCCCAACTCCCGCGAGATCGCAAGACTCTCCTCGACCAGGGGCCGCGCGGAAACATAGTCCGCCTGGGACAGGGCGTAGGCGCCGGCGCGCACCAGGGCCGCCGCACGGGCGGCATCCCGCCCCCCCGCGCCCGGGCGCGCGAGCGCCTCGAGTAGCGTGCGTCCGGCCACCGCGTAGTGCCCACGGGCGGACCAATACGCCCATGACGCCCCCGCCAGGCGCAGACCTCGGACCGCCCGGCCTTCGTCCCCCCCGCACCAAGCGTGGGCCGCGAGCAGGTCGCTGTGCTCCAGGTCGAACCGGTCGAGCCAGCGCTTCTGATCGGCTCCGGCGAGCCGGGCCTGAGACTCCTCGGCGACCCGAAGGAAATAGTCGAGGTGCCGGCCGCGCATCGCCGCCTCCTCCCCCGACTCGGCTAGCCGCTCCAGGGCGAAATGTCGCACGGTCTCGAGATACCGGTAGCGGGTCTCTCCGGCGACCGCCGGTGTGACCACAACCAGCGAGCGGTCCACGAGGCGGGTCATGGCGTCCAGCACCTCGAACTCATCGCGGTCCGCCCCGGACACGGCCACCGCCGATTCCAGGCTCCAGGCGCCGACGAACACACCAAGGAGCGTGAACAGCTCGCGCTCGTCGTCGCTCAGATGATCGACGCTCCACTGGATCGTGGCGCGCAGCGTCTGGTGGCGCCCCGGGGCGCCGCTTCCGCCTGCGGTGAGCAGGCGGAAGCGATCCCCGAGGCGCGCCCGGATCTCGTCCAGCGACAGCATGCGCACCCTGGCTGCGGCCAGCTCGATCGCCAGCGGGATCCCGTCCAGCCGCCGGCAGATCTCGGCCACCGCCTCGGCGTTCACGGTCGCGAGTACGAAACCCGGTTTCGCCGCGCCCGCCCGCTCCACGAACAAGCGCACCGACTCGCTCGCCCCGAGCACCGCGGGGTCGGGCGCGCCACCGGCCTCGGGCAGGCTCATCGGCGCCACCGCCACCACCACCTCGCCGGCGGCGCCGATCGGCTCGCGGCTGGTGGCGAGCAGCTTGAGCCCCGGACAGGCCCGGAGGAGCTCGGACCCGATCCGGTTCACCGGCTCGAGCACGTCCTCGCAGTTGTCCATCACCAGCAGCACCCGGTGCTCAGCGAAGGAACGGGCGAGCGTTCGCATGATGGGCACCCCCGGCTCCTGCTGGATGCCCGCCGCGTCGGCGAGGGATTCGGGGACCCGCTCCTGATGCTCGAGCGCGGTCAGATCGACGAACCACACGCCGTCCGGGAACGTCTCGAGTGCCTGCTCGGCCAGACGCCGCGCCAGCCGGGTCTTGCCGCTCCCGCCCATGCCCGCGAGCGTCAGCCAGCGCGCCCCCTCGAGTTGGCGGGCGCACTCGGCGAGCTCGCGCTCCCGGCCGACGAAGCTCGTCACCGCCGCCGGGAGGTTGTTGGGGATGGCCACGGCCTCGCCCGCGCGCAACGCCGCCGCCCGGCGGATGCCGAGCGCATCTTCGAGCGCATGGCGGGCGACGCGGATCTCGCCGAGACGGCGCTTCGCGTCCCGCTCGAGGCAGCGGCCGAGCAGCTCCCGGACCGACGCCGGCGTACGCTCGGGGAGCGCGGCGAGATCGACGCTGAGGTCGATGGCGTGCTTCATCAGCTCGACGATGGTGCGACCCTGGACCGCGCGCGTGCCGGTGATGCACTCGAAGAGGACGCAGCCGAAGGCGAAGATGTCAGTACGGTGGTCCTGCTCCTCGCCCCGCACCTGCTCGGGGCTCATGTAGCCGGGGGTTCCCGTGATCTGCCCGGCGGTCGTGAGCGGCGCGCCGCTCCCCGGCGGCGTCGCGATCGTCTCCGCCTCGTCGGGGCCGGCATCGGCGCCCTCGCCAGGGGCCGGCATCGCGACCGTGTCGGCATGCTCGCTCACCGTCGCGCTGGCCGCGTCCGGCGCGCCCCGGGAGGCCTCCGACTGCGGCGCGGCATCGCCGATGCGCCGCGCCAGACCGAAATCCAGCACCTTGACCAGCCCGCGCGGGGCGAGCATGACGTTGCCGGGCTTCAGGTCGCGATGGACGATTCCGCGTTCGTGCGCGACCTCGAGCGCCTCGGCAATCTGGGCGCAGATCTGCAAGGCCTCGGTGGTCGGCAGCGGGCCGCGGTGGAGGCGCTCGGCCAGGGACTCCCCTTCAACGCGCTCGAGCACCAGGGCAAGCGCGCCCCGCTCGTCCTCCTCGAATCCATGGATGACGGCGATGTTGGGATGGTTGAGCGAGGCGAGGGTCAGTGCCTCGCGACGGAAGCGCAGCAGGCTCTCCGCGTCTTGCGCGAGTCGCCGCGGCAGCATCTTGAGCGCGACCTCGCGCCCGAGGCGATCGTCCCGCGCCAGGGACACTTCGCCCATCCCACCGGCGCCCAGCTTGCCAAGCAGGGTGTAGTGGCCGAAGCGTCGTCCCGTCGCCGTCACGTGTGGCGGTTCTCCTTCCAGCCGACCAGAGCCCCCGGAGTCTAAGACATCGCGGGCCGCCGGGTGACACGCGGATGCCATGAGAAACCGGCCCGCGCCATGGGACGCGGGCCGGTCGTTTGGATCCCAGTGCCGGTAGGCCGTCGGCTCCCGGACCGGGCCGGCGGCGCTGATGATGGTTGCCAGAGCGCAGCCGGCGGCGTGACCGTCGTCCGAACGGGAGCAGGAGGTAGCGGCGCACAGACCGGCTCTCGAAATCGGGCTCGTGGCCGGCCGACCGCGACCCCGCTCCAACCCCACAACGACCGACCGGCCCTTGGTCTAGCGACAGGGGGCCGGTCGGTGGGGTACTGCGCGTCGCCTGACGCTAGGGAGCCAGGGCAGGCGCCCGGGGCGTGCGGCCGGCCCCCAGTGCGGTCGCAAGCGCCTGTCGCATGGGCGCGGAAACACCTTCCCCCGCCGCGTCCATCGCTCGGACCAGAGCCGTTTGCGCCGTGGCGCCCTGTCGCCGCTGCGCCGTGAAGTGCCGCGCGACCCGCAGCAGCACCGACGCCTCCTGCAGGTGCGGGGCATCACAGTCCTCACCCTCGGGGCCGGCGCCGCAATCCATCAGACGCCCGAGATCGATCAGCCGCCCGGTCGGGTCAGCGGTGGCCGCCAGCGCCAACGCGTGCCGCCCGGACGCGGTCAACGCCCATTCACCGAGCGCCGTGCCATGCCCGATCAGGCCGCGCAGTCGGGGCGGGATCAGCAGCCCGCGCGCGGCGCGCTCGATCATTGTGACGGCTTCGACGCGCATCTCGGAATCGTCGATCGGAGCGACCTCACCGGCGTGCGCGACCAGGGTCTCGACCAGACCGTCGGCAAGCGCCCGGCAGCGGCGCGCGTTCGCGAGGCCGACTGCGGCGGCGTCACACAGCAGGCTCAGCACATCAATGTCCATTCGGGACGCATCATCGCCGTCCAGCCGGTCGTCGGCGAGCAGCAGACCCTCTAGCCCGTTGGCCCCGCGCAGCGGCGCCACCAGCGAGATGCCCAGCGTCAGGAGGGCCGACAGCTCGGCGCTCAGCTCGGGGAAGCGCTCCAGCTCAGAGAGCCGCACCGGGCGCCCGAGGCCCATCAACAGGGTCAACAGCTCGCCGTCGGCCGCCAGAGAAATACCGGCGACACGCGCGAAGCCATCGCCGCGGATCGCGACCGGCACCAGAGGCCCGCCCGCGCGCTCGGCGGAGAGCAGAGCCGCCATGCCGACTTCGACCTGGGTCTGGACCGAGAGCAGGAATCTGCCGGCCAGCTCTTCGGCATCGAGCGCCCCGTGAAGTTCGCGCGCCAGCCCGGTGGTGAACTCGCGCAGGCGCCGCTCGCGCAGCAGCTCGGCGTGGGCGCGCTTCACGCTGTCTCGCGTGCGCGCCAGCTCCATCTCGGCCTCGCGGCCGCGCCGGCGTGCCTCGCGCGCTTCGGTCGAGCGAGCGAGCAGCCGCTTGATGCGCGCGATCAGCTCCTTGGGCGAGAACGGCTTGGCCAGGTAGTCGTCGGCGCCGCGCGCGAAGCCCTGCAGCCGCGCATCCATCTCGCTCGCCGCCGACACCATGATGATCGGCAGGAAGGGATCATCCGGATCCTGGCGCAGAATCTCGCACACCTCGAATCCGCTCTTCTTGGGCAGCCGAACGTCGAGCACGATCAGGTCGGGTCGCTTGCTGAGCGCGATCCGCACCGCCTCCTCGCCATCGACCGCGCTGATCACGCGGTAGCCGTGAGCGGCCAGCGCGATGTTCAGCAGGTCGACGACCCGTCGGTCGTCATCGACCACCAGGATGCATGGAGCGACGGCCGTCTGGCTAGTGGCGCCGGCGAGACTTCTCATCGCGCCCCCCACTCGCGCGGGTCGGGCTCGTGCCCGAGCGCGCCCGGACCACCGCCGGACGAGGTCGACACATCCGGCGCCAGCCGATCGAGCAGATGACTGAGCGCCTCACGATCGACCGGCTTGCGCAGCGTCACCCTAACGCCGGCCGCACGTGCCACCGATTCGTCATCGGCGTCGCGCACCAGGGCGACGATGGCCGTGCCCGCGGCCGCGACCCCGCCCGCAATTCCGCCCGCGACCCCGAAGGCGCGGACCAGCTCAGCCAGGAACTCACCGCTCCCTCCATCCGGAAGCCCCCCGTCGACGCAGACCAGCGCCCATGGACCATCGGCGAGCAACACGCGTAGCTCGGCCGCAGTGGCGACCGCATGGACGACGTAGCCCTGCGCTTCGAGGAGACGGACGAGATAGATGCGTGAGGCAATCGAGTCCTCTGCCACCAGCGCGCGGCGCGGCGTGATTGCATCCGCAGCCGGCGCTTCAGCCGGGGCGATCAGAGTGTTGGCCGCGGGCGGTCCGACGCCCGTGGCCGCCTCGGGAAGTGTGGCGAGCGCGTTCTGAGACCCCGGCTCCGCGGCCTCCAAGATCTCCGCGGTCCCCTGCAGCCCTTCCAACGGCTCGACGTTCTCGGGGGCCAGCGCCGCGAGCGGCGCGGTCGCCGGCTCCGCCGCCGGTCTGGCGCTTGAGAGCTCGGGGAACGGGATGGGCTCGCGCGTGACCGGGGCTCGCTCGGCATGCGACGACAGGGAGGGCGCGGCCGACGGCGCGGACGCGCGCGGGGCCGGCTGGCCCATGGCGGGGGCGGCGACGCCGCGCAACAGCCACTCCGGTTCGAGCACCCAGTGAACCTCACCGTCGTCGGACTGCACCGCGCGACTGATGCCCCCGGCCGGGGGCGCTCCGGGGGCGCCGGCAGGCTCTGCCGACATGCGCCACACCAGGCGATCCGCCACCAGGCACGCCCGCTTGAGTCCCAGCGCCACCACCACGACCGGCTGTTCGGCCATCCGCCGCGCCGAGACCGCGAGCGGCGGCAGCACCGGCAGGGCCTGCCGACGAAGCATCATCTCGATCGTGTCGGCCGGGATCAGGCGCACGCGCACCACGGCGTGCCACGGCACTGCCAGCTGCAATTCGTCCTGCTCGAGCATGAGAAACGTCTCGCGGTCGGCACGGATTGGGACGCGAACCGTCCACGCTCCGGGACGCTCGCCGGTCGGACCCAGATGGGCCCCGACGCTCGCCAGCACCTCGGCCGCCGGCTGGATGCCGGTGTAGGCGATGCCCTCGCAGATCACGTCGAGGGCCGACCCGTCGCTCGAGAGCCACATGCGCATGCGGGCAGCACTCCCGCCCACAAGCCAGTCGAGCGCCGCGCGCAGCGCTCCCGCCACCGACGGGCGCAGACGCACCCGGCTGAGCAGCTCGGAGTCGCCCCGGCTGCCCGGGATGCCTTCGAGCGCGTCGGCCAGGGGCACCGTCGTCGTCTCGACCAGGGGCGCCCCGGCCCCCGTGGACCCTCGAGGGGAACCCGGAGTGGCGAGCCGTGCGAGCGGCACGCGCTCGATCGCGCGTGCCATCAGCCCCAGTTCGTCGTCCATCCGCTTGAACACGTCGACCTGACCCGAGCGCGCGCACTCGGCCGCGGCGCGCTGAACACGCTCGACGACCGGTCGCAGTGGCGCCGGCCACGCGCCGTGCGCGTACTGCGCCAGCGCGCCCAGCAAACGATCGAGACCGTGCAACGAGAACGTCTGTGCCAGATGGCGCGCGCCCTCCATGGAGCGGGACGGGGTGCTCTCATCGAGCGCCTGGGTCACGTTCTGGCTCAAGCCACGCGCCATCTCCTGCGCGCGGTCGTGCCCACCGACGTCGCTCATTCGCGCTCCTCCGTTCCCGCGGGTGCGGTCACGACCGCTCCTCGTGGCCTATGGTGTGATCGCCCGCGGTCCGCCGTCCGGCATTCCGGGGCGGTTCCCCGGGCAACAGATGCTCCTGACCCAGCAAACGGAGCCCCGGCGGACGCGCCGCGGGGTCCTCATCGTTCATCGTTCCGCCGGTACGCTCCGACTCCGCGGATGGATCCGACGGTCCCGGCTCGGAGGGATCGGAGGGCGGCATCTCGGGCGGCGACAGGCGGACGACCATGCCTTCCAGCTCGCGTACTTCCTCCTCAAGGGTCCGCACCAGGCGCTCGGCGGCCCGCGATACGCTCTCGCCCACCGCGGAGAGCCGCTCGCCCTTCTGGCCGGCGTCCTGGATCATCTCCCTCACGCGCTCGAGCAATCGCGAGCGCTCGCCCAGGCGCGGCGGATCGCCGAGCGTCGGCAGGGGGATCTCCTCCAGCCGCTCGGCCACCCGCTGACGCACCTCGCGCATGCGCTCAACCGCAGACGCCACCTCGCCTTCCACGTCGTGGGAGAGGCGGGTGGTGCGCTCGGTGGCATTGCGCACCTCGGCGGCGAGCCGTTTCATCTCCTCGGACAGTTCAACCATCTCGGCCTCGGGTCGTCCGAGGCGCGACCCCGTTAGCGCGGCGTTCAGCGCGATCAAGGTGGCGCGGTTGGCGACCAGATGGACCTGGTCGGAGATCTCCTGCACCCGAAGCAGGCCGCGACCGAGGTGCTCAACGCTGCCGCTCGAGGACTCGAGCAGCTCCTGGATGGCGGCACGGGTCGCCTCGCGCCAGGGACCGAGGGCCACGGCATCGGGCTCCTTCGCCCCCGAGGTCAGGGTCGCGAGGGACTGTTCCAGCTCGCCGCCCAGCCGTTGCAGCTCGCGCACCGTGGTCAGGAGCGAGGTGGCCTCGACGAAGCCACGCTCGGCCTCGGCGGCGGTCTCGCGCGCATCGCCCAGCGCACCATCCACCGCGGCGCCGACCTGCCTGACGGCTTCGCGGTTATCGTTGCGCACCTCGTCCAGGTGCCGTAGCCCGCGATCGAGCGTCTCGACCAGCGGCGCCATCGCCCCCGCTTTGACGCGCAGTCCGCCCCAGCGCTCGGTTTCGACCCAGCGATCGAGCGACTCGCGCATCATCGCGAGCTGCGCCCGGACGATGCCCAGTTCCTCGGCCGCACGGGCCGCCTGGCGATGATGCGTGAGGAGGGCCTGGATCTGTTGTGTGATCTGCGAGAGCACGCCCCAGCCGTTGCCGGCCGGGAGCGAGCGCAGGTCCGCGACGCGGCCAGACGCGAGGCTACCCGAAAGACCGTTGAGGTGGCCGATGATGCCCCGGTCGAGCCACAGCGCGAGCGCGATCCCGATCAGGATGCCGGCGGAGGAGACGGCGGAAACCCAGAGCACGAACAGCGGCAGGTCCACGACGCCGGTCGGATCGGCGTTGCCCGCGATGACCCACCACATCCCCGCGGCGGCGACCAGCGCGCCACCCAGACACCCGAACCAGATGCGCAGCCGGAGACCGGCGGCGGCCTCCGGCGGCGGAACCCGCTCCTCACGGCGCGGTGGCGGCAACGTCATGTTCGGGGTCATGGCAGGTTGCGGTGCTCTCGGGGTTGATGTCTCAGCAAGGCGTCGTACTTACCCGACCGATCGAAACGCAAGGCACATGCCGCGCCTGCAAAGTCCCCCGAAGTCGGGACGGATCGCGAACTTCGGGGGCGCCTGACAGACCCTTCCCGAGACGACCGTGCAGGAACCCGTGCCTGGTTCGGGGCCACAGGGCGGGGCCATCTCGCTGCGGCCCATCGCAGTCCGGCGATGATCGGTATCAAGTCCCTTTCCTGTATGACAAATCCGTTGCGTATTCCGACGCGTGATTGCGACCCGGTGTTGCGACAGCCCGGGTCTCCTGTCAGATCCCTGTGCCCATCCTGAATCGGGTCGGAAGACCCAGTCTTTGCGGGTTGCCACGCGAAGTGCCCACCGCTGCGATGGTTCCAGACCACCCCCCACCTCGTGCTCATCCTCCCCGACCCTTGATCCCGTAGAGGATAGGCCGGGTGACACATCGTGGCACGGACGATGCGAAAAGCGTCCGACATAAGAGAGCGCCGTCGTGCCCCCCCGCACGTGGTGGTGGGGCACCAGGAAAGGGCACCTGATGAACCCGCGCCACTACATCGATCTGAAGGAATCCAGTCGGACCATCCAGCCGACCTACTACTTCATGATCAAC
>CAYONG010000088.1:0-103018 GCA_964405235.1 uncultured bacterium
CGCCTCCGTCAGCGGTGGCGCACGCAGGATCGAGTCCTTGCAACCGGGCTGTGGGCTGGCGCAAGCTCCGAGGACGCCAGCGAACCACTACCACGCATCTACGAGCGTCTCACCGTGGTGTTCATGAATAGGTCGGGCTAATGCCGCCCGGGCATGCCCGGCATCCCCATTCCAGGGGTCGTGCCCGAGCGGAACGTGTACGTGAACACGGCCTGGATGTAGCGCCCGAGCGTGCGGTCGCGCGAATCCTGCACGTAGCCCTCGGTGACGCTGCGGCTCACGGCGCGGTTTTCTTGAAGTACGTCGCTGGCGGTCAGCCGCAGCTCGCCGCGGCCATCCTTCAGGAACTTCTTCCCGATCGTGCTGTTCATCAGCACCACGTCCTGGCCGTAAGCCGAGGGCACGCCGCTCTGCAGGTTGTGGTTTACCTCTTGGCGCAGCACGATCCCCGGGCCCACCACGGCGTTCAGGCGGAGTCCGGCGTTGTGTGTGAAGTAGTCGCCGGTGCTGGCGACACTCAGGGTACTGCGCGAGATGTTGTACGTGCCCCAGTAGGACACCGTGAAGTCGAGGTTCTGGCTGATGTTGCTCGACACCACCACGCCGGAGCGGACTGCGTAGGTCTTGCCGAGGTTGCTGACGTTGTTGATGAGGCTGGGCGTTCGCGTGAGTGTGCCGCCGCCGTTCAAGCTCAGGATGCTCTTGAGGAACGTGAGCGGCCGGCTGTAGACGGCGAACAGGTTCGCGTTCCACGATGCGTCGAGGTTGACCGGCTTGGAGAGCTGTGTGCCGCGCGCGAGAAAGACGCCGTCCAGGGTGGTGTCGGACGGAGCGGTGAATGTGGAATTGCCGATCGGATGCGAGGTGCGCGTCAGGTTCATGAACACGAACTTGCTGCGCGAGCGGGCGGGATCGGCCTCGGAGACCCGCAGTGAGAGCGTGTTGTTGTAGGCGGTTCTCAGATTGGGATTGCCGGTCGAGAGCGAAAGCGGGTTGGCATTGTTGACCACGTTCTGGAGCTGGCCGATCGAAGGGGCGACCGTCGAGGTGCTCCACGCGACACGCAGGTTGCGGCGGTTGGCGAACGTGCCGGTCAGCGTCACCGAAGGCACGAAGTCCTCGAACGTGCGTTCGATGGTCTGGGTGGCCGGGAAGGTCTGCTCGGAGCGCAGCCGGGTGTGCTGGTACGAGGCGTTGCTGAGCAGACGCAAGGTGCCCCGCGTGTAGAGCAGGGCGAGGCCGCCGTTCTGGATGGTGTTGCGGTTGAGATACGAGTTCGAGAGCGAGCTGTCGGGCCGGGTGTACTCGCCGGTCAGCGTGTCGAGCTGGAAGCCGCGCGGATCGGAATCGCTGCGTGTCAGCGAGGGATTGTAGATCGCCTGGAGCCGGAAGCGCTGGCTGAGCGGCTCGGTGAAGGCGATCCGGGTCGAGAACGAGTTGGTCGCGGTGTGCGCGGTGGAGCGCTGGTCGAGCGTGATGCTGGTGTCCGTCAGGCCATAGTACTCGGTGAGCGAGCGCTGCGCCGAGGCCCCGTCGCGCAGGTTGTGGCCGAGGTTGATCTCGGCCGAGACATTGCGGCCCTTCTTGGGGAAGCGATGCCGCAGCGTCAGGCGGCTCGAGAGGTTGTTGCCGTCGTTCGAGTCCGTCGACCGACTGCTCGCCGCGCTCACCGGCGTGCCCTGCTCGGTGGTGTTGGCGGCATCGCCCAGGCTCCTGGCATCGGTGCGCTGGAAGTAGAGCCGCGGCTGCCAGATCATCGAATTGGAGGAATCGGGCGTCCACTCCATCCGGGCGTCGAAGCGCTGGTTGCGATTGCGGCTGTCGGTCAGGTTGCTCTGGTCATAGAAGGCGAGCGAATCCTGCGGTGGCAGGTACTGGCGGGTGAGCGTCTGCTGGTTGTCGGTGTCGGAGTCGCTCGCGAACAGGCTCGAGGTGACCGCGAGGCGAGGGCCCCACTGGCCGGCATAGTTGACGCCCCCGGAGTGGGTGGTGCTGACGCCCTGCTGCTGGCCGACCAGGAAACTGCTGGGGTCGAACTGGCCGCCGCCGCCGAAGCCACCGCCACCGCGGAAGACGAAGTTGCCCCCGCCGCCGCCCGGCCCGCGGGACCCGCCGCCGCCACCCATCATCATGATGCGTTGGCCGCCGGTGCCACCGCTGCCGCCCATGGCCCCGAACAGATCCTGCGGCGAAAAGTTGCGCTGGTTGATGTTGTTCGACATGCCAATCGCGGTCAGCCGCGTGGTGCCACGCACCACGGTCGCGTTGCCGCCGGCCTGGTAGCGATCCTGATCGCCGCCGCCCGCGTAGGCCTTGCCGAACCGCATCTTCTGGTCGCGCAGGATGAAGTTCATCGTCCGCTGCGCCTGGCCGTCCTCGAACCCGCTGAACTCGGCCTGGTCGCTCTGGCGATCGTAGACCTGGATGCGGTCCACCACGTCGGCGGGCAAGTTGCGCATCGCCGCGGTCGGATCGCTGCCGAAGAAGGGCCGGCCGTTAACCAGCACCTGCTGGACGTTCTCCCCCTGGGCCTTGACCTGGCCGCCCTCGACCGTGATGCCGGGGAGCTTCTGCACCAGGTCCTCGGCGGTCGCGTCCTTGTGGGTCTTGACCGCGCCGGCGCTGTACTCGGTGGTGTCGGCCTTCTGAACGGCGGGGGGCGGAGATTCGGACACGGTGATGCCGCTGACCGGGACCGATTCGGTCGTGAGCGCGAACACGCCCGCGTCCTGGTCCCTCTTCGTGACACGGATGATGGTCTTGAGCGGCGCAAAGCCAAGCCGGCTCGCCTCGAGCCGGTAACTGTGGACGCCGAGGCCGGTGATCTCGAAGGTGCCATCGTCCTTCGCGATCGCGCGGCGCACGTCGGTGGTGTCCGCCATGTTGGTCAGCTTGACCTGCACTCCCGCGACCGCTGCCTGCATGGTGGGGTCCTGGAATCTGCCGCGAAGGCTGGTGACCTGCGCGGGGACCTGCGTGGCATCCTGCGCGTGCGAGAGGGCGGGGAACATCAGCAGGAGGCCCGCCAACAGGGCGGCTCGACGTGACATGGAGGAATCCTCAGCGTGTGGGGGAGGCGAGCGTCTGATGACGAGCGACTGTAGCGGGTGAGCGTGCAGCGACGCGAATCCAAAGGCTGCGCTGGATGGGGCGAACTGCCGCGCCCGGCAATTAGACGATCGAGGCGCTCCTGGGGTTCGTGGGTGGGGTGGGAACTGAAGCCCGGGCGGCCGGGGGACCCGGGACCCCGGCCCCGCCGCCCCCTGCTGGATCCGAGGATGGTGGATGGGAGACTGTTGATGGCATCGCTAAACTGTTGAAAAGACGTTGGTTAATGGCAATTTGCCCGCGCCATGCCCAACCCCATGCCGGCCAGGTGAATGGGTGGGTCCATCAACATTCTCCCGTCCACAACCGAAGAACCGACCGCCAACGGCCGATAACAGGGCGAATCCCCTAACGGCGGCGCCCGCAACCTGAGATCCCCCGATGCCCGATCACCCATTCGGCCTCAGCGAGAACCCCTTCGCCGACGGGCACGACCCGCGCTTCATCTACCCGGCTCACAAGCGTGTCGAGGCGGTGGCGCTGCTGCGCAAGCGGATCGCCGACGGCGAGTCTTTTGTCACGATCACCGGCGAGCCCGGCTGCGGCAAGACCTCGGTGGTCACCGAGCTGATCGAGGACGAGACCCTGAAGACGAAGGTGGCCTTCATCGCCCACCCGTCCCTGACGCCCTCCGAGCTGCTCGAGGCGGTGTGCATCGAGTTCGGCGCGCCGCTCCCGAACCCTCCGTCCAAGCCGCAGACCCTCGCGTCGCTCGAACATCATCTGCGCGACCTCAGGAAGCAGGGGTTCGCGGCCGTGCTGGTGCTCGACGAGGCCCACGGCCTCAAGACCGAGCTGCTGGAAGAGACGCGCCTGCTCTCGAACATGAAGGCGGATGGGCGCGGGCTGCTCCAGACGATCCTGGTCGGTGTGCCCGAGCTGGAGCGGCGGCTCGGCCTGCCCGAGCTGGCGCAGCTGCGCCAGCGGATCGCCGTCCACTGCCGGATGCTGCCGCTCACCGCGGAGGAGACCGAGGGCTACCTCCAGCACCGCGTCAGCGCGGCGGGTGGCGACGGCCCGGCGATCCTCCCTGCCGAGACCTGCCACGAAATCCACAACTACACGAATGGATTCCCGCGCGACCTCAACACCCTGGCCGGCCGCGCGCTCGAATGCGCGCAGCAGGAGGGAACGGACGCGGTCTCCGTCGAGCACGTGCGCATCGCCGCGGGCGACGCGCGTCCCCACGACACCGGCAAGTCGTCGCGTGCTTCAAGCAGCTTGCAGCCGTTCGAGTTGCGACGCAAGGCGAACCTGTCCCGTTCGGCGCCCGAGCCGCGGGCACCGGAGCGGCCGGTTGACCGCGAGCCGCCGCCACCTGCGCCCAGGCCGCCCAAGCCGGAAATCCGCAAGTCGCCGAGCTTCCTGCGCGCGCAGACAACCGCGCGCGCAGGAGATGCGCCCCTCCCCGAGTCCGCGACGCCAAAGGCCGGGCCCTCGACGCTCGAGCAGCGCTTCCGAAGCGGCGACCTCACGGCAGCCGAACTCGCCGCCGAGCAGACCGCGCAGGCCGACAGCACAAGCGAGCCGGCGGGCTTCCTCAATTCCGAGGGCGTGCGGGAGCTGGGGGCTAGCGTGCTCCTGATCGGCCTGCTGGTGATGGTGCTCATGGCCACCGGGCGCTGGGATCCGGTCGCGCGATCCCCCGAGCCGCCCGTGGCGGAGTTCTCGAGACCTTCGTGGCCGGGTGGTGACCCGGGCGCCTCGCCCGGGCTCGCGAACACGCGCGCGGCGGGGGCGATGGTCGATGCCCCCGCGAACCCGCCGCCGCCCGCCGAACCCAGCCCGGTGCCGGGCACGAGAATGCCCGACCTGAGACTGGGCGGGGATGGCAGGAGCCTGCGCGGGATCGGGTTCGAGGTGGCTTCGTCCAGCTACCCGGACAGTGCCGCCATTGCGCTGCAGAAGATCATGCGCGGCAGCAAGCTGCCCTGCCGAATCGTGACCAAGTCCTCGGGCGACACCTACCGCGTCGTGGTCGGCCCTTTCGCGAGCCGGAGGGAAGCCGAGAAGGCGATCACCGAGTTGTTCCGCCGCGCCCTCGTGGAACGCGCCCGCATCGTGCAGCTCGTGGAGTAAGCAGCCCCACGGACCTTGGTCGGGAGCGCCGCGGCGGGCTTGGGCTATCCGCCAGGCGTGGCGCGGGCCCCGAAGCGCGCGGGCGAGAAGAGTCCCAGGTCCCAGAGCGTCGCGCCTTCGGTCACCAGGTCGGCCACGATCTCCCCGATCGCCGGCGCGAACTTGAAGCCGTGACCCGAGCAGGCGCTCACCAGTGTCACCGCGGGATGCCGGGGGTCGGGTCCGATCACGAAGTGGCCGTCCGGTGTGTTCGTGTACATGCACACCGCGGTCTCGCGTAGCGGCCCGTCCGCTCCGGGCAGGAACGGGCGGAAGCGCGCGCGCATCGATTCCACCTCACCGGTGCTCACGCCGTGTCGGGGCCGGTCGGGATCGGCCGGCTCGCCCTCATGATGGCGCGCGAGCTTGACCGCGCCGTCGAGCCGTGGGAACCCGTAGATGAAGCGGTCGGGTGCGTGCTCGAGGATGAAGACCGGGAAACGCGCGGGATCGAACCCGCCGGGATCGCCCGCGGGCTCGAACCAGAACAGCGCCACCCGCTCGACCGCCAGCGGCAGGGCGGGCACGAGCGCTGGGAGCCATGCTCCGGCCGCGAGCACCAGGTGGCCGGCGCTATGGACCCCGCGGGTGGTGCGCAACTCGACGCCGTCTCCGTTGGCGCGCCAGGAGACCACCGGCTCGTCCACGTGGAGCGCCGCGCCGTGGCGGCGGGCGGAGGCGAGCGCGGCGCTGATCGAGGCTTCGGGGAAGAGCGCTCCGGCGTTGGGCTCCCACACCCCGACCATCTCCGGCGCGGGTCGCATCGCGGGCACCCGGCGCGCGATGCCGGCGGCATCCAGCAGCTCGTGCTCCAGCCCGTGCTCGCGCGCGCTGGTGAGGGCGCCGCGCACCAGCACGCCCCCGGGGGGGCCGATCATGAGGCCGCCGGTCCTGAGCAGCAGCGGCTCGCCGGCCTCGCGCTCCAGCTCCTGCCAGAGCTGGTACGCGTGCCGCACGAGCGGGACGTAGGAAGGGTGCTCGAAGTAGGCCTCGCGGATGATGCGGCTGCGGCCGTGCGAGGAGCCGAGTGCGTGCGGTGGCGCGAAGCGGTCGAATCCGACCACCGCGAGCCCGCGGCGGGCGAGGGCGCGGGCCGCGGCGCTCCCCATCGCGCCGAGGCCGGCGATCGCGACATCGTAGGTGCGTTCCATGGCGGGTGCGGAGTCCGGGTTTCCTAGGAAGGGGATGTGACCGGCGCTCGTTCCTCGTCCAACGGTGAGCGCGTTCGCGCCCATGGTCTCGTGCCGGGTGCGGCGGAGGCAAGCGGCACGGCCGGGGTTTATCACCAGCGAACGGCCGCCGCTGTTGGCGCGCGGAGGCGGGAGCGGCGTCCCCGAACTGACGAACTCACTTTATTCCTTGACGCGCGCTTGACGGAGGAGTAACCAGATTGGGCCAGCACTGCGGAAGGGACGCCGCAGGGTTTTTTTTCATCGCACCGCGGAGGTCTCACCAAGCCACCAGTCCACTCCCCCTCCCTACATCAGCCACGCATCGCAATCGCATCGTGTCGGCGGAGCGCACAAGGCAGCGCGCCGTCCTCTAGACAACCGGAGGCTCGACCATGTCCCCTCGTTTGCGATCCCTCAGCTTGTCCGTGCTGTTCGCCGCTGTCCTGCTCGCGCCCCCCGCGTCGGGGCAATCGCCGCGTTCACAGGCCTCCGTGACGCGCCGGCCGATCGAGGGCGAGCTGCTGGTCAAGTTCCGCGCGAACGCTACCGGCGCGGACCGCGCCTCCGCCCGCGCGCAGGTGCGCGGCCAGGCGCTGCGCGACTTCGCATTCATCCGGGTCGAACACGTGAAGGTCGAGGGGATGAGCTCCGAACAGGCGATGGAGCTTCTGCGTCGCAATCCCCGCGTCGAGTACGTCGAGCCCAACTACGAGATCCAGCTCGACCTGGTCCCCAACGATCCGCGCTTCCCGGAGCTCTACGGCATGCGGAACACCGGGCAGACTGGTGGGACGGCAGGGGCCGACATCAAGGCGGTCAACGCCTGGGATCTGTTCACCGGCGACCCGAACCTGAAAGTGGGCGTGATCGACACGGGCGTGGACTACAACCACCCCGACCTTGCCGCCAACGTCTGGACCAATCCCGGCGAGATCCCCGGCAACCTGGTGGACGACGACAACAACGGCTACGTGGACGACGTGCATGGCTACGACTTCGTGAACAACGACGGCGATCCGTTCGATGACAACGGCCACGGGACCCACTGCTCGGGCACCATCGCCGGTGTGGGCAACAACAACGTGGGTGTGGCGGGCGTCTGCTGGCAGTCCAAGATCGTCGGGATCAAGTTCCTGAACGCCGCCGGCTCCGGCTCGACGGCCGGGGCGATCTCGGGCGTGCAATACGCCATCGCGGTCGGCGTGCGGCTGACCAGCAACTCGTGGGGCGGGGGCGGGTTCTCGCAGGCGCTTCTGGACGCCATCAACGCGGCCGGGGCGGCGGGGCAGCTGTTTATCGCGGCGGCCGGGAACTCGAGTGCCAACAACGACGTCACGCCGCACTATCCGTCGTCCTACGACACGCCGTACATCATCTCGGTGGCGGCGACGGACCATAACGACAACCTGGCATCGTTCTCGAGCTTCGGCGCGACCTCGGTGGACCTCGCGGCGCCGGGCGTGAGCATCCTCTCGTGCCAGCCGGGCGGCGGTTACCAGCTCCTTTCCGGCACCTCGATGGCGACCCCGCACGTGGCGGGCGCTGCGGCCCTGCTCATGGGGCGCTTCTCGGGGATCACGAACACGCAGGCGAAGGCGCTCATGCTCAACTCGGCCGATGTGAAGGCGCAGCTCGCGGGCAAGTGCCTGACCAGCGGCCGGCTCAATGCCTTCATGTCGATCGCCGACCCTGACGACACGCCACCGGGCGCGATCGCCGACCTCGCGACCACCAACCCCGGCTCGAACACGATGGGCTTGATCTGGACCGCGACCGGCGATGACGGCGGCACCGGGCGCGCCTCGCGCTATGAGATCCGCTACTCGACCGTCCCGATCGACGAGGGCAACTTCAACACCGCGGCGTTGGTCACCGGTCCCGACCCGCTGACCTCTGGCTCGGCCGAGAGCTTCGACGTGGGCGGGCTCGCCTTCACCACGCCCTACTATTTCGCGATCAAGGCGTTCGACGAGTTCAGCAACGCCGGGCCGATCTCCAATGTGCCGACCGGCACCACGCTGGGCGTGCCGGACATCGCGGCGGCGCCCGGGTCGTTCAGCGCCACGCTGCTCACCGGGGCGACCGAGACTCAGACCCTCACGCTCACGAACACGGCGGCCGGCACGCTGGACTTCACCGTGCCGACACCGGATCTCGTATTCACCCAGCCTGTCCTGCACGATTACCAGCCGACGCCGAAGGACCAGGACGACGTCCGCATCGGCTTCCCGGTGACCGAGAACAAGGGCGGTCCGGACGGATTCGGCTACCGCTGGGTGGACAGCAACGAGCCCGGCGGCCCGACGTTCTCGTGGGTGGACATCACGGGCGTCGGCACACTGGTGGCGCTCACCGGCGATGACGGCCTCTCGGCGGCCGTCCCGATGGGGATCAGCTTCCCCTTCTACGGCTCCAACTTCTCGAGCGTGCGGATCTGCACCAACGGCTTCCTGTCGTTCAGCGACACCGCGACGCCGTACGAGAACCAGGCCCTGCCCAACGCGGGCGCGCCGGCCAACCTGGTGGCGCCCTTCTGGGACGACATGGACTTCGGCGCGACGCAGCGCGTGTATACGCACAGCGACGGCGCCCGCTTCATCGTGTCGTGGGTCGCAGTCCCGCACTATCAGACCGGCGGGCCCTACACGTTCCAGGCGATCTTCTATCCCACCGGCGAGATCCGCTACCAGTACCTGTCCATGGGCACGCCGACCAACAGCGGATCGATCGGGATCCAGAACGGGGCCAAGACCATCGGGCTCACGGTCGCGTTCAATACCAACTACGTCGCGGACAATCTGGCGGTGCGCATCATCCCGCTCAGCCAGTGGCTCACAGTGTCGCCGAGCGCGGGCCGCATCCCTGCCGGCGGGAGTGCTGATCTCAGCGTCATGTTCAACGCCCTCGGCCTTACCGGCGGCAACTACACGGGCAACGTCAACGTCCTAAGCAATGATCCGGACGAGTCGCCGCTCGCCCTCGCGGCATCGCTCCACGTCATCGGCGCCCCCAACATCGCGGTGAATCCCGCCGCGCTCAATTTCGGCACGGTATTCGTGGGGGCCACGCCGACGCTGACGATCGCCGTCTCGAATCCGGGTACCGACGACCTGGTGATCTCGGGCATCACCAGCGATCACGGGTTCGTGACCGTGGATCCGCCGACGGCCTTCACACTCGCGCCCCTGGCGGCGCAGAGCGTGACGGTGCGGTTCAGCCCCACGTCGCCGGCCACGGTGAGCGCGACGCTCCACGTGCTCAGCAACGATCCCGATTCGCCGAGCACGCCGGTGACGGTGGCCGGCATTTCGGTCCCGGCCCCGAGCTTCGCCGTCTCGCCCGAGTCGATCAACGAGGCGCTGCTGACGAACACGGCCTCGTCGCGGAACCTGCGCGTCACGAACACCGGAGGCAGCAACTACGTGTTCACCGCTGAGGCGCAGGCGATCACGCCGAGCGGGACGGTGGTGGTCCAGGGTGATGCCGACAACGTCGACCTGCCCAAGGGCGCCCCGGACGTGCTGACCGGGCCGGCGCCGCTGCGGGCCGGGGGGCCAGATGTGTTCGGCTACACCTACCAGGACAGTGACGAGCCGACCGGGCCCACGTTCTCCTGGGTGGACATCAGCGGGACCGGGACGAGGATCCCGTTCAACGGCGACGACCAGAACCTGGGGCCGTTCCCGGTCGGGTTCTCGTTCCCTTACTACGGTGCGACCTCGAGCTCGTTCAAGCTGTGCACCAACGGCTGGCTGACCTTCACCACCACCAACACCCAGACCACCTTCACCAACACCACGCTGCCCAATAGCGGCTCGACGGTGCCCCCCAACCTGCTTGCGGTCTTCTGGGACGACCTCGACTTCCGTCCGGCCAACGCGCCCAACGCGAGAGCCTACTACCAGTACGACGGCACCAAGCTCATCATCCAGTTCAAGGCCGTGGAGCGACAGCCGGAGTCCACGACCAACGACTTCGAGATCCTGCTCTTCCCCAATGGCACCATCGTCTACCAGTACCTGACGATGAACGCCGTGACGAAGAACAGCGCCACGATCGGCATGCAGAACGGGGCCAGGAACGACGGGCTCCAGGTGGTGTTCAACGCCAACTACGTCAAGAACAACCTGGCGATCCGCTTCCGGCCGCCGGCGAAGTTCCTGACCGTGACGCCGACCGCCGGCACCGTGCTGCCCGGGCAGTTCCTGGATCTCAACGTTGGCTTCAACGCGTCCGGCCTGTTCGGGGGCGTGTACGACGGGCAGATCCGGATCGCCGGGAACGACCCGGTCCTTCCCATCAAGAACGTGCCGTGCCAGCTCACGGTGACCGGTGTCCCTGATATCGCCGTCACCCCGGCCACGATCGACTTCGGCAACGTCTTCATCGGCTTCCCGCAACTGCGGCAGCTCACGGTCAACAACGTCGGGACCGACAACCTGGTGGTCAGCAACATCACCTCGAGCGACCCGGTCTACGGCGTGGACCTCACCAACTTCACGGTGCCGCCGCTCGGCAACGCGGTCCTTTTCACGGCCTTCAACCCCGGCGCCGCGACGGCGTATCCGGCGACGCTCTCCATCGCCAGCAACGATCCCGACACCCCCAACCGGGCGGTGCCTTTCGCCGGGGCGGGGGTGGTCGCGCCCGACGTCGGGACCGATCCCACGTCGATCGCGCAGACACTCAACATCCCCGGCACCGCGTCGCGGACGCTCACGCTCAGCAACAGCGGCGGTAGCGATCTCAACTTTGTCGTGGGCACCAACTTGACCGCGAGCGCCGTGCCGGTCTACGAGGCGCTCGATTTGGGCAAGGAGGAGAACGATCCGCGGCCCGGCGTCCTCGGCAGTGGTGGGCCCGACATCTTTGGGTACACCTGGCGCGACAGTGACGGGCCGGGCGGTCCGGCGTTCGACTGGGTGGACATCACCGGGATCGGCACCGGCATCACGCTGCCGGGCACCGGGGACGATGTCAACGTCCCGGCGATCCCGATCGGATTCAGCTTCCCTTATTACGGTGCCAGCTTCAGCGCCGTGAACGTGTGCTCGAATGGGTGGGTGTCGTTCACCAACACGACCACGGACCTCAGCAATGACCCGCTGCCCAACACCGCGGCGCCCGAGAATCTCCTGGCTGCGTTCTGGGACGATCTCGACCCGGATAACACGCCGATCCGGCTGTTCCGCTACAGCGACGGGACCCGGTTCATCCTCTCGTACGTCGGCGTACCCCGCTTCTCCTCCGGCGGCCCCTACACGTTCCAGGTCATCCTCTACCCAAGCGGCCGGATCGTGTACCAGTACCTGGACATGCAGGGGACGCGCCTCAACGAGGCGACCATCGGCATCCAGAACGCGACGAAGAACGACGGCCTCACGGTGGTGCACAACGCCGCGTACGTGCACAACAATCTGGCGATCGAGTTCCGCACCATCCCCGAGTACATGACGGTGTCGCCGACCTCCGGCTCCATCCCGGCCGGCCAGTCGGCGGTGCTCAACGTGAACTTCGACACGCAGGGGATGTTCGGCGGGCTCTATGCCGGCTCGATCCGCATCGCCAGCAACGACCCCGATGAGGGCGTCGTCCTGGTCCCGACCGCGGTGACCGCGGTAGGCGTGCCGAACATCGCAACCAACCCGGCGAGCCTGGACTTCGGCAACACCTACGTGGGCCTCACCACCGACCGCACGGTCGAGGTGCGCAACGTCGGCAACGACGTGCTGACGATCACGGGCGCCACGCTCGGGAACAGCCAATACTCGCTGGTCGGGGCGTCATTCCCGATCTCGCTCGGGCTAAACGGGAGCGCCACGCTCACGGCGCGGTTCACGCCCACTACGACGTGGGTGCCTCCGAACCCCTGCCTGCCCCCGTCGCCGGTGCTGTCGGCACTGACCCTCGCAAGCAACGATCCGGACGGCGATCAGCTCGTGCCGCTTGCCGGGGTCGCCGTGATCCCGCCCGAGATCGGGACGCCGGCCTCGATCCGAGCCGCGCTCGCCACCACGCTGGGTCCGAGCGCGATCCAGCGGACCAAGACGCTGCTCATCAGCAATACGGGCTGCAGCGATCTCAACTGGAGCGCACAGGCCATGTCGGCGCTCCCGGCGTCCATCGAGGGCGCGACCGAGGAGGGCCCGAAGGACGATCCTGGCGCGCCCGGCGCCCTGGGCGGTGGTGGTCCGGATGCGTTCGGATACCGCTGGCTCGACAGCGACGATCCGCTCGGGCCCGCGTTTGGATGGGTGGACATCACCGGAGTCGGGACGGCGATCCCCTTCACCGGCGACGATCAGAACCAGGGCCCGTTCCCGCTGCCGTTCCCGTTCACGTTCTACGGGAACACGTTCAACTCGTTCCGGGCATGCACCAACGGGTGGATCTCGTTCACCAGCACGGCGACCACCTTTACGAACACGGCGCTCCCGAGCGGCGGCACGACCGCGCCCGTCAACCTCATCGCTCCGTTCTGGGAGGACCTGACGTTCTCGGCGACCGGAGACGTCTACCACCACTACGACGGGCAGAAATTCATCATCTCCTACGTCGCGGTGCCACGCCTCAGCTCGGGTGGTCCCTACACGTTCCAGATTCTGCTCTATCCCAGCGGGACCATCGATTTCCAGTACCTGGACATGCAGGGCACCCGACTCAATGAGGCGACCGTCGGCATCCAGAACTCGACCCGCGACGTAGGGCTCCAGATGGTGTTCAACGCCGCATATGTTCACGACAATCTGCGCGTCCGGATCACCAACCAGCCCGGCTGGCTCACGGTGTCGCCGGCATCGGGCGTGGTTCCGGCGGGCGGAACGTTCGCGCTCTCGGTCGGCTTCAATGCCACCGGGCTCGCGGACGGCGACTACACGGGCCAGGTGCGGATCGCGAGCAACGATCTCGACGAGCCGCTTACGCTCATCCCCGCGGACCTTCACCTTGGGGTAATTGCGGCGACGATCGACATCGATCCCAACACCCTTAACAAGAACTCAAACGGAAACTGGGTGAAGGGGTTGGTGGAGCTGCCGGCCGGCCACGCTGCGTCGGGGATCCGGACCTCAAGCGTGCTCGTGCAGCGGGTGGTGCCGGTCGCCCCGAATGCGCCGCTGGCGATCGGAGACGACGACGACGATGGCATCGAGGACGCGATGTACAAGTTCGGCCGCGCCGCGGTGCGCGCCATCCTGCCGACCGGGAACGCCGTGCCGGTCGAGGTGATCGGCGAGGAGGAGGATGTCTCCTGGTTCGCGGGCACCGACGTCATCCGCGTGCTCTCGCCCTCGCAGACCCGACTCGCGTCCGGGGTTTCGCCCAGTTACGCGACGGGCGCGCCGCTGGAGCTGGCGTGGGAGGACTACCCCGGCACGACTGCCGACCACTACGAGCTGTGGTACTCGGGAGACGCCGGAGAAACCTGGAACCTGGTCGAGGGCGGCCTCGCGGTGCGTTCCTACGTCTGGACCACACCCTCGACTCCGACGCAGGCAGGCCTCCTCGAGCTGGTCGCCGTGGACGAGCTGGGGCCGATGGGATCGTGGGTCTCGGATCATCTCGTGATCTCGGACGGGGTCACGGGGGTCGACGATGACCGCCCGACCCAGTTTGGACTCCGCATGATGGGCGCCAACCCGGCCGGAGGCCGGGCGGGCCTCGAGCTGGCGATGCCGGAGCGGGGCAGCGTGGACGTGCGCATCCACGACGCCCGCGGGCGTCTGGTCCGGCGGCTGGCCACCGGCGACTACGAGCCCGGTCGGCACGTGCTCGACTGGAACGCCAAGGACGAGTCGGGAGCCTCCGTCGGCTCCGGCATCTACTTCGTCCGGATGATCGTCCAGGGCCGGAGCTACACCACCCGGTTCGCGCTGATGCGGTGATGGAGCGGCGTTAAAACAAATGCGGGTGTTGTTCACGGTGCGGCCGCCCCGATTCGGGGTGGCCGCGGCCGTGAGCGGAAGAGTTTAGAGTCAAGGGAGGAGGGATGCCGATGAGGTTCGCGCTTCTCTTGGGTCTGCTGTGCGGAAGTCTCGTCTCGCCCGTCGCGGCGTCGGCGGCGCCGGCAGGAGCCCCGTCGCTCGGCGACCTGAGCAAGGTCGGGTCGGTGCACTTTCCGACCACCTGTGATCCCGCAGTCCAGAAGGAGTTCGAGCGCGGCCTGGCGCTGCTGCACTCGTTCTTCTACGAGGAGGCGCGCCGCGTTTTCACGTCGGTGGCAGAGAAGGATCCCCAGTGCGCGATCGCCCAGTGGGGGATCGCGATGAGCTACTGGCACCCGATCTGGACCCCACCCGACTCCAGCGACCTGGCCGCAGGGCGGGCGGCGGTGACGAGGGCGCTGGCCGCCTCCCGACAGGACGAGCGCGAGGGCGCGTACATCAAGGCGATCCAGGCGTATTACGAAGAGCGCGATGAGACGGTCGTGGTGGTCCCCGGTGTGACCCCCGGGGCGGGCGCGCCGGCGACCGAGCAGTCGTGCCACGGACCGCGGCTGGCGGACCCCAAGGGTCGCGCCGCGTGCTTCCTGCGCGAGATGGAGCAGGTGGTGAGGCACAATCCTGACGACACCGATGCCTCGGCGTTCCTCGCCCTGGCGCTGCTCGGCACAGCGCCGCCCGGCGATCCGGCCCTCGCCAACCAGAAGCGCGCCGCCGGGATCCTGGAGCGCTGGTACGCGGAACAGCCCGGGCATCCCGGGCTCGCCCACTACCTGATCCACAGCTATGACTATCCGCCGCTCGCCGCGAAGGGTCTGAAGGCGGCGAACGCGTACGCGGCCATGCAGCCCTGGGTGCCGCATGCGCTCCACATGCCGTCCCACATCTATGCCCGGCTCGGCATGTGGGCGGAGAATGCGGCCGCCAACCGCGCTTCCGCCGAGGCGGCCCGTGCCTACGCCGCGAGCCACCATCCCGACGCGGCCTCGTTCGAGGAGTTGCATGCGCTCGACTACCTCATGTACGGACACCTGCAGGTCGGGCAGGACCGCGATGCGAAGGGCGTACTCGACCGGCTCGGGGAGATCAAGAAGACGCATCCCGAGACCGACTTCGCCGTCGGCTACGCCTTCGGCGCGATGCCGGCGCGCTATGCGCTCGAGCGTCGGCAGTGGAAGGAGGCCGCGGTGCTCGCGATGCCGCCGATGCCGTTCTGGGGCAAGCTGCCGTTCGCCGAGGGGCACATCGTCTATGCGCGCGCCGTCGGCGCTGCGAAGAGCGGCGATCTCGTGGCCGCCGGGGCCGCCGCCGAGCGGCTTAGAGATTTGGCGGCCTCCGCGAAAGACCCGCGCTTCCGCTACTTCGCCGACCAGATGGAGCTGCAGCGCCAGGCCGCGTTGGGCCTGATCGCGCTCGCGCGCGGGGAGAAGGACGAGGCGATCGGCGTCCTGCGTACCGCCGCCGCCCGCGAGGACTCGCTTGGCAAGCACCCGGTGAGTCCGGGGGCGATCCTGCCCATCCGCGAGCTGCTGGGCGAGGCGCTGATCGAATGCGGACGGCCGGAGGAGGGGCTCGCGGAGTACGAGGCGTCGCTCGCGATCTACCCGCGCCGGTTCAACGGGGTCGCCGGTGCGGCGCGCGCCGCCGCGGCGGCGGGGAAGCACGACGTCGCGCGGCGCTACTATGGCGAGCTGATCGCGCTGTCGAAGGGTGGCGACGGGACGCGGCCGGAGGTGAAGGCGGCGGCGGACTACGTGGCGCGGAAGTGATCCGCTCCGCTACTTCCTTCTGAACTCCGCGGGCCAGTTCTCGACCACGACCACATCGGCGGGGGAGACGAACTGCTCCTTCCTGGGCTGCAGCATGAGGAAGCAGTCGGGGTCGGAGGTCGGCACGCGGTTAAATCGTCACGCCGTCTGCATCCCGAGCGCCGCGAGGTCGAAGAGCGGCCCGCGGCGCCCCGAGGCGCGCCGCGGGCCGCTTCTCGACGATCCGGTAGTGGAGGATCTGCTGGACGGCCGTGATCATCGGGGATTCTCGGGGATCCGTCGCCTGTCGTTGGGTGGGAGCCGGGGGTGGTTGGAAACGACCGGTCCGCGGGGAGATCAGGACGGCCAAGTGCCCGCGTCCGGTCTGCGGGCCCACGTTTGGGCAGGGAGCCTCACCCCGTCAACTTCCCGCTGACCAGAGCTTCCGCCAGTGTGTTACGCCCGAATCGTAGGTGCGTCTTGGGAGTCGTCGTGAGTTCGAGCCCCGGATCTTCTGGGGAGCGAAGGCCCCCTGCCGGCGCCTCATGCGCAATGCGTATCCGGCACATTGGATTCGATCCGCCGCTGCAGCTCCAGCCCTACTTTCCGCAGATCGTACCGATCAGATCACGGGGTTTTCGTGAAGGTTGCTGAAGGGATGCGGAGCAGCGCGAGCACGTCGGGGTTCATGCCGGGGCACGATTCTCGCCGGGCGAGCCCTTGCCCCTCACACGCGATGGACCCGAGCCCGATCCGTCAGGTCGCTATCGGGCAGTCTGGCACCAGCAGGCCCAACTCCCTCAACCGGTGGCCAATGCTCGTGAAGCGCCCCAGACCCAGCACCCGCGACAATGTGCCGGCGACGGCGCCGAGCCGCGCATAATGCGTCCAGTCACGGCGCCGCGAAGGCCCTATCGTCGGTTGGTCGGGGTCGATCTCCCATGTGTGGACATTCACGACCAGCGGGAGATTCCGGAAGAGTTGGTAGCGCACGGCGGCCTCTGATACCCAGGAGGGCAGGAGGCGCAGATACGATCCCGCCAGGAGGGGGATCCGAACCGGGCCCGCTCCGATGGTGGTCATCGGAAACTCTGCGATCGCTGACGCGGCCGTCGGAAGACGGACGGGCCGGGTCGGGCCGCCCCGATAGCCGTAGCGTCGCCCGCGGATGGGGAAAATGCTGGAATCGTACGTGTAGCCGGTCTCGACCAAGATGTCCAAGGCCCAGCGCGTGTGAGCACTCATCGTGTAACTGGGAGCCCGGTAGCCTTCGACTCGGCTGCCCGAGCAGTCCTCGAGCAGCCGGCGGGAATCACGCGCTTCTTCCCTCATTTCGTGCGGGGAGAGCTCGGTGAGCATCTTGTGAGTCATACCGTGCGACCCGATCTCGTGCCCGGCGGCGACGATCCGGCGAACGACGCCGGGGTGCTTTTTCGCCACGCAACCCAGAATGAAGAAGGTCCCCCGCGCACCAGCTGCCTCCAGCAAGTCGAGCACGCGGTCCGTGTTTGTTTCGACACGGCTTGGCCAGCGATCCCAGTCCGCTCGGGAAACGCGCCCTGCGAAGGCCTGTACCTGGAAGTACTCCTCAACGTCCACGCTCATGGCCAGGGTGGGTTCGTCGGGGGGGGGGAGGTCCGCGGGCCGGGCGGAGCGCAGTTCTTCAAAACCAACGGACATGGTGTTCTCCGGGCCACCGACATCACGAACACGTCGTGCCACGCATCACAAGCTCGGCAGTATAGTGCAACCAGTCCGCGTGAGCACGATATATCGAGAGGGGAGGACCCTCTAGACCCCCGATTGGCGCGGTATCGGGCACTGCCTCCCCCGGCACAGTCGGTGAGTTCAGTCACACCAAACCCGGAAGATCCAACCAGAGATCGCATGGGACGGAAAGAACGATGCCGGTCGCCTGGTTGCTCCGGGTATCTACACTGCGGTCCTGAGTGGCCACGACCTCTCGGCGGTCGAGCGCCTGGTGAGGATGCCATGACGCGCCCGGCGTTCCATGGGCGCGTGTCGTGGAGCTCACGGCAGCGCTAGCGCTCTGGGCTACAAATGCGCACGCCGATGGCGGCAACGCGGGCCTCACCGCCGCCGCGTTCCTCGCCGTGCCTCCGGGCGCTGCGGCGCGAGGAATGGCGGGCACGACACTCGCGGTCGGAGGTGATCTCTAGGCGGCGGCGTCCATCCTCGCCTCCTTGCGGTGCGTGCCGGGTCTCGGGCTGGTGCTCGCCGAGCCGCTCGACAAGCACGCCGCGTTGGGTCTCGGGACGAATCGTTAGCGAGAACCTCGCCAGCACGAGCGGCACGGGCGTCACATTCGACGCCGGCATGATCGCGCGCACCGGCATGCTTGCCTTCGGGGCGAGTGTCCAGCATGCCGGCGGCTCGATGCGCTACGGCGGGGCGAGCTATAGCTTCCCCACGAACTTCGGCGTGGGCATCGCACTCGACCATCCGTCGGGTCTCCGGCCGGAAGTCGCCGCCCACTTCCCCAACAGCTACTGCAACGACATCCACGGCGGCGTGGATTATTGGTGGCGCGAGCGGCTCGCGGTGCGCGCCGGCGATCGCCGAGGGCTGAGCTCGGTACCCTCGACCGGGTCGCTCACCCGGCCTGTCCTTCGGCATGGGCGCCGGGGTAGGTGGTCTGTTGCTGGATTACGCTTATCTGCCGTCGAGCGTGGGCGGAGACAACCAGCGGCTCGGAATCGTGTTGTATCTGGCAACGGTGCACACCGCCTCCGGCGCGTCCGAGGTGAAAAGCACGCCCCCGACCCCGGACACGAACAAGCAGCAGAGTTCGAGGTGGCACCCGGTCAGCGGCGCATCATTTCTTCGAGCAGCGTGACGATCTGCCGCGTGCACAGCTCGACCCCGAAGCCGTAGTCGAGCGACACCTAGCCGAACGTCTCGTTCCACAGGATGCGCCCGCCCTCCCGGCCCAGCGTCACCGTCTTCGGATTGTCGAACTTCTGTTCCCGACCCGGTTATGTGCCCAGCAGCTGCCAAACCCTATCCAACGCGAGGTGGACCACGGGGAGCGGGGAACATAATCGGCTACAGGGAGTTCAGCCACGCCAGCAGAGTCTCGTCATCCTTCCAGACTGCGCGACGGCGGGGCGCCGCCGAGGCACTCACTGGCGGTTCGCAGGCTCGCAACGCGGCCTCCTTGGACCTGAGCGTCAGTTCCGCATATCGGTAGGTTGTCTCAAGGGAGACGTGTCCCAGCCAGCCACGAATCACATTGATCTCGACTCCGGACTCAAGGAGATGGACGGCCGCCGTGTGGCGGAAGACATGCGGCGTGACGCGTCTGGGATGGTTACCGGAGGTATCGAGGTCGCCCGCGTGCCTGCGGACGATCTTGTAGATCCCGAAGCGAGTCAGAGGAATGCCCGGCCGTGAGTGGAAGACGGGGCCGTCGGATGTGGCTAACGCCTTCCGCTCCTCGAGCAGCATTCGCAGGCAGCCTGCCGTCTCGGCCCAGAGCGGGCAGGCTCTCCACTTGTCTCCTTTGCCATGCAGCCGGACTCGGGGCTGTGGCCCAAGATCCAGGTTCGCGCCGCGAAGATCCGCCACTTCTTGCACCCGAGCGCCGGTGTTGTACAGAAACAGGAGCAGCGTCCGATCCCGAAGCGCGTGGCGTCCATGTCGAGGCAGGCGCTTGAGCAGCGCAGCGACCTCTTCGCGTTCGAGAAAATGCGTCTCCGGCGGCGGAGCGCGTTTGACCGGTATGGCGGAGACTTGCTGACAGATGTGCAGCAGCTCCGGGCAGCGGCCGGCCAGGTACGCGAAGAATGTTCCCAGGGCGGCGCGCCGCTGGTTGCGGGTGCGGATGTGATTGCCTCGCGTGTCCTCAAGATGCTTGAGAAAGGCGGCGACCCGCTCGCAGGTGAGCTCCTCGAGGGAGAGCTTGGTGATGGGATGCCGGACCTCTTTGGAGATGAAGTTCAGGAACAACCGGAGGGTGTCCCGGTAACTGCGCAGCGAACCCGGGCGCAGCCCTTTCTGGACTTTGAGATGGTCTTCAAAGAAGGAGCGGACGATCTGGCCGAGCATCGGGGTCATGGGGAGAGCCCCTCCCTGAGCACAGGTTCGGCGAAGCCCTCGAAGCGTCGGTTGGCTTCCCGAAGCAGTGACTCGGTGATGGTGAGGTAGACCGCGGTGGAACTCACATCCACATGGCCAAGGAATGTGGCCAGCTTGAGGAGGCCCGTTCCGGGATCGACCTTGCTCCGATACCAGCGAAGCAGTGTTCCGACGGCAAACGAGTGCCTCAAGTCATGGAGGCGCGGAGGCGAACAGCCTGGAGGAATCTCGAGCTTCAACCGTGGCACGAGGGCATGGAACGTCTGGCTGACCGTGCAGGGATGGATCTCGCCGCGACTCGTGAACGAGAAAACCGAAGTGTCGGGTGATCGGGCTTTCGTACCGGGGTGCTTGGCCTCAAAGTAGTCGTGAATCAGGACCTCCATCCGGGGTCCGAAGGGAACCAGCCGGCTCTTGTAGAACTTGGTCTCCCGGATCACGAGGAGCCGACGGACAAAGTCGACATCTCTCACCCGAAGACGACAAGCCTCGCCGACGCGTAATCCGAGCCCGTAGAGGATGCCGAAGATCGCGTGGTAGGTCCGGCCTCGCATGGGTGCCCTGGGGCTGTCGGGAAGACACCGGGCCACCTCCAGCAGCCGCCGTGCGGTGGGCAGGTCGAAGATGAACGGAATCCTCTGAGAAGTCTGCCGGCGTGGCTGGACCTGAACCGGAGAGCGATCGAGGACCTCTTGGTCGAGCAGCCAGTCGAATAGGCGCCGAACCGTGCCGACCAGATGGTTGTAGCTGCGGGCGCGGAGCCGGGGGCGAGAGACCAGGAACGCCTCGATGAGGTCGGGGGTGACCTGGTTGAGTTGGCTGGCGCTCTGGTCGGCAACGTATCGGTCAAGGAGTCGAAGCGTCTTCTCCTCGACTTCGAAGCGCCGGCCGAGGGACCGCTTGTGGGCGAGGAACAGTTTGATGGGCTCGGCGAGGATACTGTGGAAGCCTGTCCAGGTGGCTTTCATAGCGCCTCCTCGCCATCACCGAGCGCGACTTGGCGCAGCGCTTCGATCGCCACCTTGCTGTAGATCTGGGTCGAAGCCGGAACCCGGTGGCCGACGTAGTCCCCGATGGACTTGAGGGGGAAGTCGGCGTCGACAAGCCTTTGTACGCAGGTGTGCCGCAGCGTGTGGGAACCCGCCCGAGGAATGGAGATCCCCGCCTTGCGCAAGTAGTGCCCGGCCCGGCTGGAGATCGCGGCGTGACCGATCGGGACCAACGGGGCCATCCCCCGGAAGAAGAGATGGCGATCCTGCGTCTGTGGCCGGCCGTTCTTGAGGTAGTCGAGGATCACCTCGCCGACGACCGCGGAGAGTGGGTAGGCCGTCGAGTGGCCGGCCTTGCGCTCCGGAACTCGGAGCCGGTCGTTACGCCACTCGATATCGTCCAGGGTCAAGGCCGCGACCTCGCGAGCGCGCAGACCATAGGTGACGAGCAGGAGCAGGATGGCGTAATCGCGCTTTCCGGTTGCGGTCCGACGATCGACTCCCTCGAGCACGCGCCGGACATCGTCCCAGCTGATCGAGCGTGGAATACCCGAGAGCCGGAACGACTGAGGATGTTCCACGACGCGGCCGAGGTCCTTGGCCAGAACCCGCTCGCGATGCAGGTAGCGGAGGAAGACACGCAGAACTCCGCAGGCGTTCCTGAGGCCCGACCTGCCAAGCCGCTGGCTGCGCTCGGCGACGAAGGCGCTCAGAATGGGGGGTGAGAGGTGCCGGAGATCCCCGAGGTTGATCCGTTGCAGGTATCCGGCGAACTGGCGGAGGCAGTGCCTGTAGTGATGAAGGGTCTCTTCGCGGAGTCCTCTTTCATCTCGCAGGTACGTGAAGAACCGCGGCGCGCAAGCTTCGAACGGGTTGTCAACCTTATGCGGGCGCCCCACGCCGACATACCCAGGCACGACGAGCCGCAGCATCTGCTGGATCGGGTTGCGCACGAAGTTGCCGACCTTCTTACGCTGTTCTGCGGACGCTCTTGCCGGGGTCCGTTCCGAAACCCACGTCTTGACAAACGGCTCGACGTGATCAGGGAGATCTTTCCACTGTGCGGCACCGCGGCTCCGGGCGAACTCCCCGAAGCGCATGAGAAGCGGCACGCGCCGCAAGATGCTGCGACATGTGTAGGCCCGCTCCCTGAGCCAGCCGACATACTCTTCCACGGCCTTCCCGACCCATGACGATCGGATCCGGTCGCCCGTGGCGGGCCGAACGTAATAGTGCTCCAGCATGACAACCTCCTTTGTGCGGGGGAGATCGTCATGCTCTCAGCATCACCGTTATGTGGCCACGCGCGCACCCAGAACTCGTGGTGGTGCGGCGGCAATGAGCTGCTGGGCACATAACCGGATCGGGAACAGAAGCTGGATTATGTGGCGGGCCACATAATCGAACACCGCCAGCAGCGGGATGCCGCCGAAGCTCGCAAAGCCGGCGAGCAGGCTCCGCCCCAGTGCCTCGACGCGCTCGTCCTCGACCAGTCGCACATCCACCCAGCGCGAGTACTTGAGCCGCGAGGCGAGGAAGTGGATCCGCTCCTCACCGCCGTCCAGATAGCGCGCGTCGACCTGGCCGAAGTCGTGCTGCGAGAACTCGCCCGGCAGGCCCTCGAATCGTACCAGCGGCGTAACCGGCCGCGGCCGCAGTCCGCACGCGGCCTCGTACAGTGGGGTCTTTGCACCGCGGTACCCCAGGCCCCGCAAGCGGTGCAGGATCTCGATCGACTTGAGCTTGGGTTCAGCCGCGAGCACGTCAACGATCCGTTTTCGAGACCCCTCGACCAGGCTCGGCCGCCTGACGCCGCGCGCCTTCGCCGACTCGACGTCCCCGGGCTCTTCGATCGGCGACTCGCGCACGATCCGCTTCACGCTGCCAGTGGGATTCCGGTCTCTGCCGCGATCCGCCGCAGCGTATTGCCTCCGGCTCGCAACACTTGCGCCCGATGTCTGGCCATGGCTCCGATCATTCTCCCTCGCCCCCCGACGGCGCGGGTCCTCCGCGGTCGTTCGGGGCGGCGGGTTATCGGAGCCCCTCAGGGGGCCATATGTTCTGGAAAAAGTGGGGTCAGCATTTCCGAAACCAGCAGCCCCGCCAGGTAGCGCCGCATCTGGCGCTGCATGTGCTGCTGCGGCACGCGGCCCAGGGCCTTGCAACCCAGCTCATGAAGGTCCGACATCCACTCCGGAGACTGATGTTCAATCTGCTTGATTACCTGCCTCGCCGGTTTCAGAACGCGCACTGCAGCGACTTGCTGCATGGGGGTGCCCCCTCTGGATTGTGGTGGAACACACCCTTGCAGTACTCCCCGCTGCTTGCCTGACACAAGAACTCATGCGTCACCGGGTGTCACCGGGCGCACTACCCGATTGACTCGCCCGGTTCGTGTGACCTAAACTCGATGGTCATCTGTGCGGTGACACACGTCGGGCGTGTCGGGTGCTGGAGCAAGCGCGACCCACCCAGCGCTACGTGGGCGCAGCGGATTTGGCGGCAGGAGGTGCCGAAGCGGAGCCGGCTGTGGTCGAACGACGGCTCGCGGCTGCGGCGACGGGCGGAATTCCCGGACCATGCCTGGTCTTAGGAATTCGTGCTGGACCGCACACACGACAGTCGGTCGCTGCGGATGCTGACGGTGGTCGACGACTGGACGCGGGAGTGTGTGGCGACCGAGGTGGCGCAGGGCATGAGGGCGGAGCAGGTGCTGAGCGAAGTGTGGCGGGAGGAGTGTAATCGCCCCCGGCCGCACAGCCCGCTGAGCTTTCGGCCACCGCCACCGGACGCGATCCAGGTCGCCGCAGGACTGATATAAGGATTGGCACTAGTGCCGGCGGCAGGTCAGTCGAGGAGGCGTAATTCATATGCGTAACGAACGGCACAAACGCGTCCTAATCACGGGTGGAGCGGGCTTCCTCGGCTCCCATCTCTGTCAGCGCATTCTCGGTGAAGGCCATGACGTCCTATGTGTTGATAACTTCTACACGGGGACGAAGGACAATATTGCAGGGCTTATCAAGAACCCGAGGTTCGAGCTCTTACGGCACGACGTGACGTTTCCCTTATACGTTGAAGTGGACGAAATCTATAACCTGGCCTGTCCAGCGTCGCCGATTCATTATCAATTTGATCCCATTCAGACGACGAAGACTAGCGTACACGGCGCGATTAACCTTCTCGGCCTGGCAAAGCGAGTGAAGGCCAGGATTCTTCAAGCCTCGACCAGCGAAGTATACGGCGATCCGGCGATGCACCCTCAGCGGGAGAACTACTGGGGACATGTAAACCCGATTGGGGACCGGTCATGTTACGACGAGGGCAAGCGGTGCGCTGAAACGCTATTCTTCGACTACTATCGTCAGCACCGACTTGAGATCAAGGTTGCACGTATCTTCAATACCTACGGACCGCGAATGGGAACCGATGACGGCAGAGTCGTATCTAACTTTATCGTACAGGCCCTGCGAGGTGACCCAATCACGATCTATGGTGATGGTTCGCAAACGCGATCGTTCTGTTACGTTGACGATCTGGTGGAGGCTCTAGTCCGTTTGATGGGCACCTCAGCTGACTTTGTCGGTCCAGTGAACTTGGGCAATCAAGCCGAAATTACCGTCAAGACACTTGCGGAGATGGTCATTGCGCTAACGAAGTCGAAGTCGACAATTGTCTATCGAAACTTGCCCAACGACGATCCGACGAGGCGGTGTCCAGACATCACGCTGGCGCGCGAGCGTCTGGGTTGGACATCGAAGGTGCCGTTGGAGGAGGGGCTGCAGCTGACGATAGATTATTTTCGAAGCCTCGCGGAATTACGGCCGGGCGTGGAGGTACACGGCGATGCGCGATAGTAAGTGGACGGGTCCTGTACGGCGAGGGGCTTCAACACGATGAAACTCTACGTCGTTACAGGCGGCGCAGGATTCATCGGCTCACACATCGCGGAAGCGCTCATCGCCCGTGGTGACCGCGTGCGGGTGCTCGACAACCTCTCGACCGGAAAGCGGAGTAACGTTCCGGAGGGTGCGGAGTTCTTCGAGGCCGAGATCACCAATCTCAAGAGCATCCAGTCCGTATTTGCCTCCGTAGACGGTGTGTTTCACTGTGCGGCGCTGCCTCGGGTGCAGGATTCCATCGAGCGGCCGTTCGAGACGCACAACGCCAATATTACGGGGACACTGAACGTGCTGCTCGCAACGCGCGATGCCGGGGTGAAGCGTCTGGTCTATTCGGCCTCCTCGGCCGCCTACGGCGACGCGGATGAATTTCCGGAGCCCGAGACTTTGCTCCCGAGGCCCAAGAGCCCCTACGGCCTCCAAAAGTACGTAGGTGAGCACTACGCGCGCCTTTTCGCAGAGCTATACGGGCTCAAGACTGTCAGCCTTCGGTACTTCAACGTGTACGGCCCGCGTATGGCTGATGAGGGCGCGTACGTCACCGTCATCGCCGTGTTTCTCCGACAGCGTAGGGCTGGACAATTGCTCACCATTACCGGCGATGGCACACAGAACCGGGATTTCATCCATGTGCGCGACGTGGTCGACGCTAATCTTCGCGCCATGGAGTCACCAAAGGTAGGGCGTGGCGAGGTCATCAATATCGGCGCCGGCACGAAGAACTCAGTGAACGAGGTAGCGGCGCTCATCGGCGGGCCCACCACCAATCTGCCGCCGCGCATCGAGCCACACGACACGCTGGCAGACAACCAGCTCGCGCGGCGGCTCCTAGATTGGCAGCCGACTGTGGACTTCGCGACGGCCGTCGCTGAACTCAAGCGCCTCGATGGCATCGCGTAATCCCCCGGGGGTGGACGGCCCCCGGTGCGGTCCGCAAGACAGGGCTCGGCTGCGAGCTGTGCCGCGGGCCGCTCTCTGCGCGGGATTCGCCCGGTGGTGCGCGATCTCGTCGGCCTCAGTATTCTCGAGCGCGACGACGGCGTGGTGCTCCTCCGAATCAGGGAAAGTCATTTAGGCTTCATCCGATGACCGTCAGGCGTGACGCGAGTTTCCAGCGTCGGGTGGATTGATGGGTATGCCGGCCGGGGATAGAAGGGCGCGAACCATGAGCTTGGCCGGTCAGCCCGCACGAGACATTGCAACTTTGAGGAGGATTTGCCATGCGGACAATGTCGTCCAGAGCAGCAGCCCCTGGTAAGTGCTCCAGCGACGGGCCTCCATCTATCTCACGTGGCTGCTGTTGCGCACCAGCCTCATGCCAAACCAGGGCACGCTGAGTTCCGTCGGTTGTGGTCTGTTGAGCGGAGTCCTGCTGGCGACGCGGCCCGCCGAAACCGCCATCGCCGGGCTCTCGCGTTCATGGCGCACGAACTGTTCGAAGGCGGACGGTGACATCGCGCGGTTCCGCAAGAGCTACTTCATCGTGGGGGTCTATCTCGACGAGCTCGGGCACGGCGTGGCTTTCGCCGGGATGTTCGCCGGGCTCGGGCTTCACGTCGCCGGGCGGACCCCGAGCGGAGAGGCGCTCATGGCAGTCCTGCTGACCTCCACACTGGGCGCGATGGCGATGGTGCTGTGCAGTCAGCACAAGAGTGCCGGCTTCCTCTTTAACGCCCAGAACGTGCTCGCACACCCCGAGAGCACCCCGCGCAGCCGGGCCGACGGGTGGTCGAGCGCGCTCACTCGCGACGTCATCCACCGCAGTTCGGCGGAGCGTCGGTGCCACCCGCGACTTGATCGTCCGCATGGGCGACCTCGCGCTGCAGCTCTCGGATTTCAGGGTCATGGTCGTGCTCGTGGGCACGATCCTCGAGCTGGCCAGGGGGAGTGACGCGTTCTTGGGGTGTGCTGTTCGGAGAGGCCGCTCTCCAGGGCGCGGTCTTCGTGGCCTTGGGGGCTCTTAGCGCGACCGTAAACGTAGAGTCGGAAGTGACGCGCCTCGACGCACTTGTGAAGGGGCGTGACAACTCGGGGGAGCATCAATGAGGATCATGCACATTTCTCGCGCGGCAGAAACGTTGTGGTGGCTCCTGACTCCAACCATGCAGGAACAAAAGCGGCGCGGGCATGAAGTAATCGTGTGCACCGAAGGCGCCGAGGCCGAGAAGATTCGGCAGCTGGGGTTTGAGGTCTTTACCCATGGCATGAAGCGCAGCATCAACCCGCTGATGGCGCTGCGGACCATCTGGCGCATCCGCCGGACGCTGCGAGCGCGACCCGTGGATGGCGTAATTTGCTACAACAAGCTCGGCGGGGTTGTGGGCAGGCTCGGTGCGTGGCTCGCCGGGACGCCCCGAGTGGGCTATTTCGCCCAGGGGCTCGCATGCGGGCCGGCCCAGGGCGTATTCGATTGGCGCTGGCGTTTCCAGGTCGAGAAGCTCCTCGCCCCGATCACCGACGCCGTTTTCGTCTTTAACGATTACGACGAGCGGCTTTCGCGGAAGACGTTGATGGCAAAGCGCCCCGATGGCGTGTTCCGGCTCCGGGGTATGGGCGTGGACCTTTCCCGCTTCGCCCCCGGTACCTATGCCGACATCCGGACCAGACTGGGGCGGGAGCTGGGCGTGGACGCCACGCACACGTTCGTGCTGTGCGCTGCGCGGCTCATTGCCGATAAGGGCATCCTCGACTTCGTCGAAGCCGCAAGGCAGGTCTGCAGGACGCGGCAAGACGCGGTGTTCCTGCTCGCCGGCAGGGGCCCACTGCTCGAGACGGTTCGGCATATGGTTGACACGGCCGGCGTCGGCGCCCAGGTCAAAGTGCTAGGATGGCGGAACGACATGAACGACCTGATGAAGGCTGCGGATGTATTCGTGCTCCCCTCTTACTACATGGAGGGCCTGCCGGTATCTATCCTCGAGGCCATGGCGTGCGGCAAGCCAGTCGTGACTACGCGCCACAAGGGCTGCGAGGATGCGGTGGTGGACGGCGAGACCGCGTTCCTCGTTCCGGTCAAGCAGCCTGCGCAGCTGGCGGAGAAGCTCCTGACCCTGCTCTCGGACCCTGGCATGCGCGAGCGTATGGGCCTTGCGGGACGACGGAGGGCGGAGGAGAGGTTCGAGATCAGCGATTGCACGCGCGAGGTGGTTGAGGCGATGGAGCGTGCAATTGCGCGGCCTCGATCCTAGCCGGCTGCGGGCCAATGAGCGCCTCCAGAAGCGCAGGATTGGCGTGCTGGGCGTCCTTCTAAACCAGATCGATCGGGGGCCCGGCGGCGAGACGCTCAAATACGATCAATACTAATATCGTCACCCCTCTTACCCCCGCAAGCGGGCGACCCACACGCCCGACTGCCCAGCCGCACGAGATCCAGGGGACTTCATCGACCAAGCACACCGAGGCGGTGCCCTCGCGATGCCGCAGAACGCGGAGGGCGAGGAGCAGAGCGATCTGGAACGCTCCCTCGGGATTCGCGAGGCGCGGCCAATCGGCACCCGCTCCAGGGGGGCGGGCGAGCAGGGCAACGGAGTGAGGATCCGGTAGGAGCCATCAATATGTTGCGCAGCAAGCTGGGCGCTTGGGAGCTGTACCTCGTAATCGTGGTCTGCCTCACGCCTGTGTACGTGCCCCCCGGCCCGGGGCGGACAGCGATCGTCGACACTGTGAATGCGAGTGCCCTGGTGGCCTTCACAGTCTTGTGGCTGGCGACGGGGCGGTCCGTGCAAGTGCCATTCATCGGCCCCATGTTTCTCATTTTCGTGGGCAGTGTGTTGGCCACGTTCAACGCGGCGAACCCAGGGGCGGCCATCTACACGCTGATCCAGGACGCGTATCTCTACGTTTGCTTCGTGATGCTCGTGAACCTCCTGAGCAAGCGTGGTGACTTCCGCGGATTGCGCCTGATCTGGGTGCTCGTGGCAAGTGCGATCTCGATCATCGGAATCGTCCAGGTCGTCACGCACGGGCATGCCTCTCTCCTGGACGTGATCAAGCCCAAGGGCTTCAGGGCCCTGGGAACCTTTGATCAGCCGGACACCCTGTCAGACTACCTGGTCATGAGCATCTTCATGGTCCTGAGCCTCAACGAGGAGGTCGGCCGCATGGTGAGATGGAGCGCGATCGCGATCATTGGCATCGGGCTCGTCGCCACGAAGGCCAACGGAGGGATCATTGCGCTGATGAGCGGGCTGATCGCCTGGACCCTCGTGAGGGCCTGGACCAAACGGGTTTCGTACACCAGGCTCGTCGCCGGGGCTCTTTTCGCGCTCAGCGTGGGCCTTGTCGCCGTGTGGCTGGTCGAAGGCGTGGGAGTGGGTTCCAGCCAGATCAAGCAGCTTCAGGCCAACAGCATCCTCGGAAGGATGAGTCACAGCTCCGAGGGTCGCATGAAGATCTGGGGGACACTCTGGCGCCGCTACTTGAACAACCCGCTCGGCATCGGCCCGGGCAACAGCCGCTGGCAGGTCCTCACGATCGAGGAGCGCGTGCGTCCCACCGTCGGCCCAACCGAGACCTTTGATTCCGGTGCCGATCCTTTCGTTTCGAAGGAGGCCCACAACGACTACGTTTCCTACCTAATCGAACGTGGACCTCTGGCCCTGCTGGGCTTGCTGATCCTCAAGTTTCAGGTTTTTGGCCGGATCACGCAATGGTGGAGAGGGCGCGCGGGTAGTTCGCGGAGTCGGGTCCGGGGGGGGCCGCTCGCGGCGGCGACCTTCGGAGCCTGGGTGGCTTCTTGGGTCAATTCCAACACGATCGAGACCCTGCATTTCCGGCACGTCTGGCTATTCCTCGCCATGGTGTACGCGCTTGGGACGATGGGGGGGGACGCGCGTCGGACGCAGCCGGGTGAACCTTCGGGAGAGATACCTGTGCCGGCAGGCACGCGCGGTGTCGGGACGTCATGAGCGCGCACGTCCACAAGGAACCTGTCAGCCCGGACAGGGAGGCGACCCGGGCCGAGCACGCGACCGCGACAGTAATCGGGCGCAGCAATTGGTTCCGCTTGAGTTCGCAGATTCTGAGCTGGCCCTGCTCATTAGTGGTGACCGTGACCGTGCCGCTGGCTTTCGACGGGCTAAATTGCTTCGCCTGATTCGGAGATGTTCGGCTGCGGTTGGGGGGGGACACCCTCCGTCGCGGGGACCCCGCTTCGCGGCCCCACTCGTCGGGTGCCCCCCCAACCTCCGCCTCGGATCTTCGCCGAATCAGGCGAAACCAATCAGGTGTTTCGGATCATCATGAACACCCAGACCGGGATCGTGAACACCGGCTTGGGTCAAGTGGTGTGTAGACGGCATCAGGCGGCGGCCCGCTGATTCGGCTTCGTGAGCTTCACTCCGTCCTCGAACACGACGCCGCGGTAGACCTCGGCGGCCCGGTGCGGCACGTCGATCTTGCGGAACCGCTGCTTGGCGATGAGCAGCAGGCGCCAGATCATCGCCGTCGCGTTCTCGGTCTTCTTGAACCGCTTCGCGGCATCGGTGCGCAAGCGCACCGCCGCGAACGAGCTCTCCACCACATTCGTGGTCCGCAGGTGCTTCCAGTGCCGCTTCGGGAAGTCGTAGAACGCCACCATCCGCTCCCAGTTCTTCTCGAGGATCTTGACCGCCCGCGGGCACGTGGGAGTGGAGCGCGCGGTGGGGCGAGTACGCGCCGGGTGCTCGCGGCTCAAGCGAGCGCAATCGTCCTGGAGCGCGGCGTCAGGCCGTGGGCCCGGGTTTGCGCGTACGCGATTTCTTATGCTTTGACGCCTTCGATGATCTCGCGCTGTCCGCCGATCGCGCCGTCGCGCCGCGCACCCGTCCTCGCCCGACCCCGACGTGCGTCATCCCGGCCGCCTCGACTTCCTCGGGATCGTAGATGTTTCGTAGGTCGCACAGCACGGGTCTGCGCATCAGGCGCCCGAGCCGCGCCAGGTCAATGTCCCGGAACTCGTTCCACTCAGTGACGATGGCCACCGCGTCCGCACCGCGAGCCGCGTCGTAGGCGTCGTCCGCGAACTCCACCCCGCGGAACCCGGAGCGTTGACGGATGTGCGGCATCGCGACGGGGTCGAAAGCTCGGACCCGGACACCCCGGCGTCTCAGCCCGGCGATGATCGAGAGCGCGGGGGATTCGCGCAGGTCGTCAGTGTTGGGCTTGAACGCAAGCCCCAGGACACCCACCCGCTTGCCGCGGGGAGCGCCGATGGCCCGCACGATCTTGTCAACCATGCGCTTCATTTGGTACGCATTGGCCGCGATCGTGGCGTCGACGATGCCGGTCCGAACCCCGGCCGCCCGGGCGAAGGATGAGAGAGCCAGCGCATCTTTGGGGAAGCACGAGCCACCGTAGCCGGGGCCCGCGTGGAGGAACTTGCTCCCGATCCGCCGATCCATCCCCATCCCCTTTGCGACGGTCTTCACGTCGGCCCCGAGCGCCTCGCAGAGGTTGGCGATCTCGTTGATAAACGAGATCTTGGTCGCCAGGAAGGAGTTCGATGCGTACTTGATGAGCTCGGCCGTCTCGAGCGTCGTGATCACCATCGGTGTCTCGAGGAGGAACAGTGGATTGTGGATCTTGCGCAGGATGGTCGCCGCCCGCTTGCTCTCGGCGCCGATCACGATTCGGTCAGGCCGCATGAAGGTCTCGATCGCCGAACCCTCACGCAGGAATTCCGGATTGGACGCCACGTCGAACTCGGCGCCGCGTGGGGCGTAGCGCCGAATGTGACCCGAAAGCGCGCGAGCTGTGCCCACGGGCGCCGTGCTCTTCTGCACGACCAGCTTGTACCCGTCGAGGTTCTGAGCCACGGCGCGAGCCACGGCGTAGATCGCGCTGGTGTCGGCGCTGCCGTCGGCACCTGGAGGGGTACCAACCGTGATGAACACGACTCGGGATCCCTTGAGCGCGCCTCGGAGATCACTCGAGAAGCGGAGGCGCTGTTCCTTCACATTGCGTGCGACCATCTCGGGGAGGCCGGGCTCGAAAAAGGGCAAGTCGAGGGCGGTGAGGCGCTCGATCTTCCCATCGTCATTGTCCACACAGGTGACGGTATTGCCGAAGTCGGCCAGGCAGGCGCCGGTGACGAGACCCACATAGCCAGTGCCGACGACGGTAATCGAGTGCAAGTCGAGTCCTTTCCGCGAAGCAACTGGACGGCCAGTGCGGTCGTGCGCCACACACCAAGGCGCGCGACTCGCGCAGTCGACAATCGAATCAGGTTAGGGATTCACGCGTAGGCCGTCAAGCACCCGCTGCGATTCTGCGACTCAGAAGCTGGGGGGAAGGGACGACGGCCGAGGAACGCGGATCAGGCGCGTGTTTCGAACCATCGTGAACACCTGGATCGGCCATAGTGAACATCGAAGCCGGCCTTCCGATGCTGCTCGGCCTGCGGGGATTCCTGCACACAGACGAAGACCTCATGGCCGAGCTTCCTCTGAGCGTTCATGCTGGGGATCAAGAACGCGCGAATCGTCTCGGCCGACCGTGATACATGCGGGATCCTCATCGCAAGACCTCACGGCGGCGGGCGGAGCGAGGATAAAGCTCAGTCCCGGCGGGTGGCGTCATCTCGTCTCTGGATGAGGGCTTCCAGCCGCAGGCATTCCGACTCGACATTTACGCTGTAGTTGATCCAGATCAGCCCCAACAGCACGGTTGCCTGCATGAGCGCTTCGAAAAAGAAAACGCCGGTGAGGAACCGGCGGTCGCCCGTAGCCGCTTCGACGACGAGCCCCGCCGTGACGAGCGGCAACATGACGGAGTAGTCTGAGAAAAGCAGGACCCCGTCCCGCACCCGGCCGATGAGCCGTTCGACCGCGCTGCCGGAGGCCTGGGCATGAGCCTCCCGGGTCCGGTTAGTGGCCTGGCGTGTGAGGATGTGCAGGCCATGAGTGCGGCGCTGCGTGGGGAGCAGCTCCGGCTGCGTCAATACGCTCCTAGCGAACAAGAGGAAGCCCACGTTCTTGTTCTGGTTCCCGATCACCATTGCGAGGGCGCCCACGGCGGCCGTCCCCAGCACCGCGATGATGGCGTCCGCGCGCTGCGCGTGCTTGGCGAGATGCAGGCCCAGCCCCACGAAGATGCCGCCGTACACGATCGAATGGCCCAGTTCGTCCAGGTAGACACCCGCCAGGGAGTAGATCTTGCGGAACCGGGCGATGTCCCCATCGACCTTGTCGAGAAGAAAGTGGGCCACCAATGCGATCGCGCCCCACAGGGCGATCCACGCCGGGTGTGCCGCGAGCAGGCACGTGCCCAAGAATGCAAAGGCCACGGTGACCATGGTCACCTGGTTCGGCCTGACCCGGGTATGGAGAAGAATCCAGGTGATGTAGATCGAGACCCTTCGACTCGACGCGTACCAGAAGCGACTGTCCTTGGAGAGCTTGCCCGTATGGCAGATGGCCCTCAGGGTCGCAATGTCCGGAACCGACGAATGTATCATTCTTGGCGCGTGCATCCTCTCCCGGTGAACCGCGTTCCTTTTCATCTTGGCATAATTGGGGTCGGTCGCGCGACTTGGGGGTCCCGACACCGCGCGCCCGAGCCCCCGGTCGTTCTCCAACTTCCCGCCACCTGCGAACCAGGTCCTGGCGAGACCACGACAATGTCGCTTCGAGTGGGATCCGGGCCACGAGATCCGGATTCACGCGGGGAAACGCGCACCAGGAAGCCGACACTGGCCAGGTCACGGGGCTCGGCGTCGGGCATCGAAATCCCCGGCCCTGCCCGGCGGGCAACGCCAACGCGGGGCCAGTTGCGCGATATCGGGCGGTTCCGGATCGGAGGATGCGAGTTGCAAGCCCCATGACCCGGCCCGCCACCGTCGTTCCGTGCATGAACCTAGCATTGTATCGTGTTAGCGGCGATTGACTCGCCCAGTTCATGTGACGTAAACTCTAAACTCCGAGGGCCGTCTGGGACAATGGAGCACCGTTTTTCACGCCTGCGCCATCTGCCGTTCCATCAAAGCGCGCGCGAGGATAGCCGGTTCGGCTTCACCTGAGGACCCCAAAGGGTCGGGACGTGTTTCGCGTTTCCCCCGCCATCGTGAAGGACGGGCATCTGTGGACCGTGAGTCCGGTCCTCTCGGGTCGTTTTCCATCCACCCATGGGCCTGAGTTCCCACTGACGGACGCGTCGAGCATCGAAGGACTTGGTGTGCTTCCCGACCGGTATCCAGGACGGGGGCTGGGGGAAGATTGGCCCGGATGGCGATCGGGATCCCCAGCCAGCTCGAGTTGGTCCCGCCTTCCCCGGCCGGGAGTGCTGATCGGAGCGAGGGGCAAGGCATGATGAGGCTGGCTTCTGTACTCTCGCGAGTGGCGTTGACTACGACGGGCCACTGGGTTGCCTCGGTCGCCCCTCAGCTCACGATCGGCCGCCTTGGACCGGTCGCCAGTTGGGAAATCAGCGCACTTCGCTCCTACGAGTATTACTCCTCCTCTCCTGCTCCCAAGCCGGCTACGGACCTGGCCTCCATGAGGCAAAAATCGAGGACCCGACCCGCGTCAGAGGTGACCGCGTCGACGTGCCGCGGCGTGGCTTCTGACCGGGCGGACCGAACGATGAAAGGGTTTTGATCCAGTGCTCAATCCCCAGGAGATCAATCTCAAGCAGTTCGGCTCGATCCTGAGCCGCCGGCGTTGGCTGATCATCACCAGCGTGGGCGCGTGCTTCGCCCTGGCGGTGGTGGTGAATCTGATGACGCGACCGATTTACCTGGCAACGGTCAGCGTCGAGGTCCGCAAGGAGCCGACTCGCTCGCAGCTCACGGGCGAGGCGATCGCCAGCGACCAGTGGCAGTCGGACAACATCACAGTGTTTACCGCCGCAGATCTGGTCACGAACCGCACGCTGCTACGAGACGTCGCGCTGAAACTCAAGGAGCGGGGACTGCTGCGGATGCCCCCCCATCCGAGACTGCCCTTTCTGAAGCCGAGTCGGGGGGCCTCCGCCAGAGGAGGCGGATCGTCCGTCGACGAGCTGAATCGCGAGATCGACTGGCTGATCGAGATCACGACGGTCAGACCGGTTCGTGACACCCGCCTCTTCAACGTGGAAGTCGAGCACTGGAATCCCGCGACCGCGACGTCGATCGCCGACATCCTGGCCAATACATACGCCGCCATCCAGGAGGGTTGGCTCGCCACCGCCGATTCCAGCCGGGCAGGTGAGATGTCGCTGCAGATGAAGGAGACCAGGAAGCGGATTAATAAACTGAAAGGCAACCTGAACGGCCCGAGCGGCTATGCGCCGGTCATCTTGGCGGAGCAGCTCAAGCAGCTCACGGGCGCGATCGGTGGGCTCAACAATGCCTACGTGAAGGTTCAAACCGACCGGCTGGACGTGGGAGCTCGACTCAAGGGCGTGCGGGCTGTGCTGCGGGACAGTCTGAGGGCCTCTGGCGACCTTCCAATCCAGACCGAGACCCTGGACGGGCTGTGGCGTAATCTCCTGGGCCGCCAGACCGAGTTAGCGCGCTCACGGGAGGTGTACCGGGATGGGCACCCCAAGGTCATGATGCTGGTCTCCGAGGTGAGGGACATCCGGGAAAGCATCCAAGCAGAGCTTGCCAAGACCGCCTCGGTGTTCGAGCTGGAGCATGCGGTTCTCCTCGAGCGCGAGACGAACCTCCTGGCGACCATCGCGCTCCAAGAAGGCAAGCTGCGTGAAGTCAGTGATCTCCTCGCGCAGCAGATGACCATTCAGAGCGAGCTCCAGAGCTCGCGGGAGCTCTACGACAAGCTCATGACCAGAGTCCAGGAGGACCAGGTGAGCGGCGCAGTTCGGTACCCGCTGGCCCGGGTCGTCGGATCTGCCACCGTGGGATCGAAGCCCGTGCGCCCGCGCTGGCTCCTCAACATGGTGCTGGGTGCCATGGTGGGGTTGCTGAGCGGGACGGGGCTGGCCCTGCTGCAGGAGTACCTGCGCCAGACCATCCGAACGCCGATTGACGCGGCCGAGCAATTGCAGCTACCCGTCCTCGGGATGATCCCGAAACGGGCCTAGGAACGGAGCGATTTCCACGGATGAAAAGGAATACGGCTCAGATCACCCGGGCCTTCGAAGCCGACTGCTACGTCTCCTTAGGCGCAGAGGTCGAGCGCCACATCGTCCAGGGGAAGCGCATGCTGCTGATCACGAGCAGCGGGCCTGGTGAGGGCAAGTCCACGATCGCGGCCGGGCTCGCCGGGGTTCTGGCACGCCTCCAGGGGATCAGGGTCGTCCTGGTGGACACCGACCAGTACAGGCCCAGCCAACATGGTCTATTCGATCTTGACATTGCGCCCGGACTCGGCGAGTTGCTCGACGACGTCTATCAGTCGGATCCCTGTCGCGTGGATGCGAACCAGCTCGGATTCGGCGACTGGATCGAGTTGCTCCAGGTGCAGGGCCGGAGCGGACGGCTGATGGTCGCCGAGAACGACCAGGCGTACGTCGTCTCGCTGCTGAAGGGCGCGATCGTCAGCATCGCCGATCAGAAGGGTTCGGAAGACCAGATGCTCGGGGAGGACCTGACGAGTCGCGGCCTGCTCACCCCTTCGCGGCGCGACAGCGCCCTGCGTCTCTGCGAAGAAAACCGCGAGCCATTGGGCGACATCGTGCTGCGCCTGGGCTATGTCGAGCCCGAAGCCCTGCTGGCAGCCTGGCATGCTCAGGTCGCCGAGCGGTTGCAGCGCATTCTGGCGATGCGCCGCCCCCGGTGCGAGTTCTCCGGCAAGGAGGCGGACGATCTTGCGTCCCCATTGCGCCGGCAGTGGCTGAACCCGGATGTCTGGGGCATCGACGCACATCTCGGGCAGCAGACAAGGGACTTGATGAAGCGGCCGTATCTGACCCGGCAGATCGAGGCCTACCTGAAGGAAACGAAGGTCGAGAGCCTCAAGATCCTGACCAGCGGGGTCGTCCGGAGCGACCTGATGACCAGTTCGGGCTCGGTGCCCCTGAGGCGCCTGCTCGAGAACCTCTCGAGGATGTTCGACGTGGTGATCGTCGACTCACCCCCGGTAGCGGTCACGAGCCCGGCGGAGGTGATCGCCCAGATGGTCGACGGCGTGCTCCTGGTCGTCAAGGCCGGCGGGTACGATGTTCAGGTCATTCGTCGCGCCAAGGCGCGGCTCGAGAGTCGTGGCATCCAGCTGCTGGGCATGGTTCTGAACCAGGTCGACTTCCGGCACGCGGATGATAATCTCCACTATTACTACTCCTATACACATCCTCCCGCCGCCCGCGGTGCGAGGCCACACGCCCCTCTGTCGGGTCGGCCGAGCACCGGCTGACCTCGGCATGGGAGCACGCTGACCAAGTGTCGTCCCTCGTCTCCACGCCGGAGGCAGGGTCGCCGGGTGAGCGGCCGCGCATTCCCCCGGGAGTTGATGGCGCCGCCGGCCGATCGCCCCGTACACAGGAGGCGCAGACCGAACATCGAAACGCGGGTTTTCTCGGTGTCACGTACCCGTGGCGAGGCCAGCTGGATGGTTGGGCGCTTTACCTCGTGATCGCGGTCTGCCTCGCGCCGGTGCTCGTGCCCCCCGGCCCAGGGCGGGCGGCGATCGTCGACACTGTGAATGCGCTTGCCCTGGCAGTCTGTCGGCCTGGGCCCTCGTGCGAGCCTGGGCAAAGCGGGTTTTGTACACCGCGCTCGTCGCCAGGGTTCTGTTCGCGCTCGCCGTGGGCCTGGTCGCGGCCTGGCTGATCGTCGGGGTGGGTTCCGCCTAGAACAAGCAGTTTCAAGCAAGCAGCCTCGGGCGGATGTCGCATAGCTCCGAGGGTCGCGAGCAGATATGGGGATCACTCTGGCGCCGCTACTCGAACCATCCGCCCGGCCTCGGACCGGGCAACAGCCGCTGGCAGACGCTCACGATCGAAGAGCGGGTGCGTCCCACCGTCGGCCCAACCGAGACCTTCGACACCGGCGCCGACGGTCACCCGGGTTCGGTGCGAGGAGGGTCGCTGGCGGCTGCGGCCCTCGGAGCCTGGGTGCTGTCCTGGATCAACGCCAACACGATCGAGACCCTTCATTTCCGGCACGTCTGGCTCTTTCTCGCCATGGCGTGCGCGCTCGGGATGATGGCGAGGGAGGAACGTTGGGCGGAGTCTGGTGAACCGGCGCGGGGAATACCTGCGCTGGCAGGCGCGCGCGCCGTCGCGGTCACGTGATGGCTCAAGCGCTCGGGGAACCGGTCGGGCTGGCCGAGGACGCCAGCCGTGGCGCCCATTCGAGTGCCACCGTGATCGGGCGCAGCTTTTCGTTCCGCTTGATTGCGCACGTGCTGAGCGCGATCGTGTACGTCGTGCTCTTGATGTCGCTGAGGGCGTTCTGGAGCGAAGAGCTCCGGGTCATACGCGGTGTGTACGTATCGTTCCGGCTGCCCGGATCGGGAAGGCTCACGCGGGCGGCGAATCGACCGTGACAGTGGCCGGCCCCTGGTGCGGTTCACCGGCGTGAGCGGGCAGATTCGACAAACATGTACGATCATCGCGGCATCACGCGCGCGGCGAAACTAGCGTCACCCAGGCTCGGGAAGGGGATCATGAATTCTTCGGAAAGACTGACGCTGCTGTCCATCGGTGAAGAGCTCCCGACGCCGATCCGTCGGACCCTGGAGCAACTTGCGGGGCTGCCCTATGTCGAGTCCGTCCTGGCGCTTCCCGACGTGCATTGGAAAGAGAACATGGAGGTGCCCTCGAGCATCGCCATCACGACCCGCGGCATGATCGTTCCGGAGTTCACCTCGATGGACGTGAACGACGGCATGGGGGTCGTGAGGACCGGCCTTCGGGCCGACGAGATGTCGCCCAAGCGGCTGGCGGCATTCTTCACCAGCGTCAACGCGAACTCGGCGACCAACCACTTCGATACAAACCGTTACAGCATCTCGGCCAGCGAGCTGCGCCGAACTCTCACCGAGGGAGCGCGGGCGCTGCTCTCGCGATACGAGCTCGACGAGAAGGTGCTGGAGGGGATGGAGGACGGCGGGCGGGTGCCGTCGAATGGCCTCGAGACCCCGTCTCTGACGGACGTGGTACCGCTTCAGTTGCTCCTCACGGGGTTTTCTCGATCGGAGATGGGACTCAACTTCGGCGGCAACCATTTTCTCGAGATGCAGGTCGTCGACGAGCTCGTGGATCGGGAGGTGGCGGAGCGCTGGGGTTTCGAGCGCGGGCAGGTCGTGGTCATGTACCACCTGGGTCCCGGACCCTTCAGCGCGACGTTGCTGAACCACTACTCGCGCAGGAGCAAGCTCTCGCGGGCCCGAGTTCCCCTGTTCTTCGCCTCCAAGCTCCTGTTCCACTACCTCCAGAGGTTGGGAACGGGCTCCGCCTCGAGGAAATGGGCGCTCCACTTTCGCCGCAATGGCTGGACCGCCGTGCCCACCGATTCGGCGGACGGTCGCCTGCTTCGCCAGGCGTTGGCGATGGCCATCAACTCGGGCTACGCGTACCGGCTCGCAACCGTGCGCGCGATCGTGGATGGCCTGCACGGGGCGATTTCTCCCAGCCTCCCATGGGAGCTGTTCTGCGACGTGAGCCACAACGGTATCGAAGAGCGTGTTTCTCCCGCCGGCATCTCCTTCGTGGCCCGGCACAATGCGTGTCGCCTCGAGCCCGGCAGACCCACGATCGTCGCGGGAATGTATGACGTCCCGTCCTACCTCGGCATCGGTGAACCCGGCGTGGAAGACCGGCTGCGGTCCTACGACCACGGGGCGGGACACCTGATCGAGAGTTCGAGGAAGCAAGGCACTCTGGCACCGGCGGAGGGCCACGTCACACGTTTCCGGATGAGTCGTGGGCGCGGCGCCACCTTGTTGTCACGTAACGACATACCACTGAGATCCTCGGGAAGTCTCGATCGCGTGATGGAATGCCTCACCAAGCACGCCATGATGAGGCCCGTGGTCAGGCTGCGGCCGCTCGGCAACCTCAAGAACGGGTGAGTGGCCCCGTGCTCCGCGGAGTTGGACGACAGTCGCCTCTGGATTCCCGCGGAAGCTCGTGGCCCGTGACGCACGATCGGCGCTCCCGGAACTGTTTGGAGATGTCGAGTGCTCGGCGGGAGCGGGAGTTTTTCCCAGCTAAACCCCCGGCTTCAGGAAGTTCGAATAATTCCTAAGATCAGGCACCGAAATAGGGTAGGATATCGGCGGTGTTTGATGGCCGCAGCTTCCGGGCGCTTGGTTGATATGCGAGATTGACTCGGACGCCGATCGCCATTCTGTCGTCGTCAATCATCCCGCCGCCCGCGATTGACCCGTCACCCTCTAGTAGTGCCGAATTGGAAAGGGCAGGCCTTAGGGTCTGCGAACTGCATGCACCTACGCTCCTCTGTTCTGAGTTGTGCCCAGCGCATGTCACGTACGATGACCCTCCTCGGCTTCCTGCGGATGGCTCTGTCCTTGGCGTCGGTGGCCCTCGTCCTGCCGCTCCTCTCGCCGTCCGCAGCGCTTGCCGCGGGGACTTTCTATGTCGATAACTCGAGCGGGGCATGCTCCAACTCGGGCCCCGGAACCGAGGCGCAACCCTACTGCACCATCTCGGCGGCCCTCAGCGCGCGCAAGGGTGCCGGAACCACCATCTATGTGAAGCCGGGCACATATCGAGAGACGGTCACGGCACCTTCCTCGGGCACGGCGGCAAGTCCCTACGTCATCAAGGCGCTGGGCGGGCCGGTAATCGTGGATGGCGCGGATGATTTCTCGTCAGCCCCGCTCTGGAGCCTTTATTCCGGAAACGTGTACCGGGCCTCGAGCGTGAGCTGGACCATGAAGCAGGTGTTCGTGGATGGAGCACGGCTACAGTCCTCCACCGCGGCGCCGGGATCGCTGCCCCCCAACTCCTTCAGGTACGTATCTGGGCAGGGCCTGTACGTCAACATCGGGGGCCCCAATCCCGGCACCCACACGACCCTGGTGGGCCGCCGGACCCGCGGGATCTACGTCGCCGCGCGCTCCTACGTGACGATCGACGGATTCACGGTGACTCACGTCGAGGATCGCGGGATCTATTTCAACACGAACAGTCACAACGGCATCATCCGCAACAACACCGTCAACTGGAACTACAGGTACGGGATCTACCTGACCGGGTGCAACGGGGTGCTGGTCGAGAAAAACGTGGTGTCCGACAACGCGGACCACGGCATCATGCTCACCGAGAGCAGCTCGGGCGGCGCCACGGGCTGCACGATCCAGGACAACGAGTCGATGCGGAACGCCCACCCGACCATTCGAAGCGCGGTGGGGATCATAGTCTACGGCTCGCCAGGGAACATGGTTCGGCGCAACCGCGTCCACCACAACCAGGACTCGGGAATCCAGATCGAGTCCTCGTCGAACTACTGCAGCTCGGTCCAGAACATTTCCTGGGACAACGGCGATCACGGTTTTGACCAGCTGAACGCCATCGGCGTCTCGCATGTCGGAGACGTCGCTTATCACAACTTGTTGGACGGGTTCTCGATCGAAGGTAATGCCCCGAACTCGTCCGTCTTCGATTGCATCGCGATCGACAACGGGCTGACGACGAACGAGTTCAACCTGTGGGTGAACTTTGAGTCCTCGGTGGGATTCACATCGGATCGCAACCTCTTCTGGAATTCCACGAGCCAGCCGCCCATCAAATACATTTCCACGATCTATTCCACGATCGCGGCCTACAGCGCGGCGACCGGGCATGACGCGCATTCGATCCAGGCCGACCCCCGATTCGTGAACCCGGCGGCCGGGGACTTCCATCTCCTGGCGGGCTCCCCGGCCATCGACGCGGCAGACACGGGCGTGCCCGGCTGGCCTGCGACCGATGCCGAAGGCCAGCCCCGCGGCGACGATCCGGCCACGCCCAACACCGGCGTGGGGCCAGTGCCGTACGCCGACCTGGGCGCGCTGGAATTCTACGTCAACCCCGACGCGCCGCCGGTCGTGACGGCGCCGGCGACGGCCACGGTGGCCGAGAACAGCCCGCTGACCGTGAACGTGACCGCCTCGGACCCGGACAGCCCCACGATCGACTCGTTCAATGTCTCTGGGCTGCCGGCGGGCGCGACCTTCGTGCCCGGTACCGGAAACACCACGGGCCAGCTGAGCTGGACCCCGACCTTTTCCCAGGCCGGCATCTACACGGTCACATTCACCGCCTCGAACGCGCGCTCGGGCTCGTCGAGCACGGTGATCACGGTGACCAACCTGGACCGCGCGCCGGTGGTCACGGTCCCCGCGACGGCCACCGGGCCCGAGAACGGCCCGCTGACCGTCGATGTCACGGCCTCCGATCCGGACGGAGAGCTGATCACCTCGCTGACGGCACCGGGGCTGCCGGCGGGCGCCACCTTCACCCCGGGGGCGGGAAACCTGACCGGGTCCCTGTCGTGGACGCCGGCTTACGACCAGGCGGGTTCCTACCCGGTGTCGTTCACGGCCTCGAATGCCCTCTCGGGATCCGCGGCCACCACCCTCACGATCACCAATGTCGACCGGGCGCCCGTCGTTACGGCACCCGCGAGTGCCGGCGTGCTCATCGGAGGGGTCCTGACGGTGAACGTCGCGGCTTTCGACCCCGACATGGAAGGGATCACCTCTCTCACGGCCGCCGACGTTCCTTCGGGAGCCACGTTCACCGCGGGTCCGGGGGACACGACCGGGACGCTCAGCTGGACGCCCGAAGCCGGCCAGGCGGGCAGTTACACCGTGACCTTTACGGCCGCGAACCTGCTCTCGGGTTCCGCGCCGACGGTGCTCACGGTCCTCGACGCTGCGGCCCCGCCGGTCGTCACGGCACCCCCCGCGGTGAGCGTAGGCGCCCTGAGCTTGCTGACCGTGAACGTGACGGCTTCCGAGCCCGGCGGGTTGCCGATCGACTCCTTAACGGCAGATCTCTCCGGACTTCCACCGGGGGCGTCCTTCGCGGCAAGTCCCGACAACACGAGTGGAACGCTAAGCTGGACGCCGGCTGCGGGCGATGCGGACTCCTCGTACCAGGTGACCTTCACCGCGACGGCCGCCGGCGTTAGCGGGTCCGCCACCACGACCATCACCGTCACGCAGCCGGACGCCGCGCCGATCGTTGCGGCGCCGGCGACGGCCACGGTGGGGGAGAACAGCCCGCTTTCCGTGAGCGTGACGGCCTCCGATCCCGATGGGGACGCGATCACCTCGCTCACGGCCAGCGGCCTGCCGACCGGGGCGACGTTCTCGGCGGGTCCGGGGAACACCACCGGGACACTCAACTGGACGCCGGGATATGCCCAGGCCGGCACCTACACCGTGACCTTCACGGCGGCCAACACCCTGTCGGGCACGGGGACGACGGAGATCACGGTGACCGACGTGGACCGCGCGCCGGTGGTTACGGCTCCCGCCACGGCAAGCGGGAAAGTTGCGCTCCCGATGGTCGTGAACGTGACGGCCGCGGACCCGGACGCCGGGGAGATCACATCGCTCACCGCCTCCAACCTGCCCGCGGGCGCCACCTTCACCCCGGGCCCGGGAAACACCACCGGGACGCTGAACTGGACGCCGGCCACCAACCAGCTGGGTTCCTACACCGTGACGTTCACGGCCGCAAACCTGCTCTCCGGCTCGGCGAGCACGGGGATCACCGTGACCGCCTTCAATCAGCTTCCCACGGCTTCGCTGGTGATGACGCCGAGCACCGGCAATGCGCCGCTCGTGGTCGCCGCGGACGCCTCGGCATCGAGCGATTCCGACGGCACCATCGCCTCCTACCAGTTCAACTTCGGGGACGGGACGACCCCGAGCACGCAAGCCTCGCCGACCGCGTCACACACCTACGCCGCGGGCAACTGGACCGCGACCGTCACCGTGACCGACAACGATGGCGGGACGCATTCGAGTTCCGTGCCGCTCATCGTGGCTGCCGTGCCGCCCCAGGCCAACCAGGTCACCAATCCATCGTTCGAGACCGACCTCACCCGCTGGAACGCCTTCGCCTCATGCCTGCTGGCGCGTGTCCCGGGAGGGTTCGCGGGCGACTACTCGGCGCGGTTGACCGCGACCGGAACCACCACCGGCAGCTTCGGCATCAACGACGCTCCCGACTGGATCCGGCCCACGACGGCCGTCGGGCGCCGCTACCGTTACACCGCCTGGGTCAGGTCGGCGGGAAGCACCGGTACCGCCAGGCTCCAGGTCAAGGAGTACCTGATCGCCACCGGAGCGCAGCAGGGGTCAGCCCTCTCCGCCGGTGTAGTCCTGTCGCCGACCTGGCAGATGCTCACGGTGGACTACGTGACGGTGGCGACCAACTCGACGCTCGATTTCCAGGTCAAGGACTCCCCCGTCGTGGCGGGGGAGGTCTTCTTTACCGACAACATCTCGATCATCGACGTGACCGGGCTGGCCGCGATGGCGAATAACGGCGCGACGCTGTCGGAGGGCGGGGAAGGCCTGGCCATCCCGCCGCTCGAGCCTCGAATCCATCCCAGCCCGATCCGCTCGGTCGCGACCCTCAGCTTCGCGACGTCGCGGCCGGGGGCTCTGCGTGTCGATGTCGTCGACGTGGCGGGGCGGCGCGTTCGTCAGTTGGTGGACGAGGTGGATGCGCCGGCCGGCATGCACGAGCTGACCATCAACTTGAAGGCCGGCGGAGCACCGCTGGGCGCGGGAATCTACTTCTATCACATCGTCGCGCAGGAGGGTGTGAGGACCGGACGCTTCGTCGTACTCCAATAGTATGAAATGACATCACGTCAACGCACGTGTTGTCTCCTGGCGGCCACCCTTGGGGTGGCCGCGGGTTTTTGTGCGGAAGATGTTGACGACGTCGGCCGCGAAGGCCGGGCGTTTCGACGGCGCGTCGCGCCAGGATTTGCGGGTTCCGCGGGCGTCCCGGCCGGAAGCGCATGACGGTGATACGTCGGGGGCGTGCGCGCTCTTGATACGCGAGTGCGGGAGGCGGGGTCTTCGCGTCGCACGGGGGAGGCGCGTGGCTTCCGCGTGGGTGCCGGCCTTCATCTGTCCTCGTCACTTCCACAACGACGTCCTGGGGCCTGCGTTCACCGTTCGTCGGTCCCGCGGCCGGAGGCAGCGCCGCCCACCGGCAGACGGTATGTTCCTGGGCGACATCGGCCTGGATTGGGAGTTGATCGGGACCGCCGGTCTGAACTGGGAACCGGACCTCCCGAGCGATCTGGCGACGGTTCCTGATCCAGTCGCTCGCGAGGTGCTGATTTGCGGGGCGATCAGGGACTGCTCGGGACGCGCCGGGGAGAGGCGAAGGCTCCATGGAGCGGGCGCAGCAACTGTGCCAGCGACGTGAGAAAGATTCGAACCGTCGACTTGACCTGGGCTTGCGCGGGGAGCGAACTGCGGACTCTGCACGCCTCTCCCGATCAAACTGCACGCGCCACGGCTTGCATGGAGCACCAGCCGCCCAAGGACTCTGACCCAATGCGGGCAAGGCGGGGAGTCGTATGGTGCGAGCATGGACAAACACATCCCCGAGCCCACTGCATTCCGCTGGTAGGATGGTTCTTGCGCCAATCCCCCTCAGACCCTAAGCTCCGCGCGCTTGGTCCGCAGGCCCCCGGCAAACTGCAATCCTGCATCATGTCGCGGCCGCCCATACGAGATCCAGGCTGGCACTTTTCCTGCTTTGCGATCGGCCGGTAATTCTTTTCCGGCGGCCGCAAGCCGCGTGCCGGAGTCGGTGGCGCCCCAGAAACGCCCGGGACATGTCAGCTCGTGCCGGTAAGGGGGGAATCTTGACACGGCTCAACTTCTTAAGTCTCTTCGTTTTGCTGACGTTCGGGCTAGCTGGGCCTGCGTTTGTCGCCGCAAGCGGGTCGCTCCCAGTTCAGATGTTTCCGCCGGACAACGTCTGGAACACGGACATCTCCACCCTGCCCGTGCATTCCATGAGCGCAGTCTGGAGCTCCACGGTCGGCGCATCGAGGAATCTCCACGTCGGTTTCTATCCTGACCAGTGGGGCATGCGCTACAACCTCGTGGATGCCAGCACGCCGACGACCACGGTCCGCATCGTGAACCAGGACCCAGCCGACAGCGACCTGATCCCCTACCCGTTCACTGCTCAGACGCTCATCCAGCTGGGCACGCCGGACTCCGAGGCGTTCATGATTGACCCGGATGCGATGAAGCTGTACGAGATGTACAACGCGCACTGGAACAACGGCGACCCGTGGGCGAGCGCCACGGTCCGGTGGGATTTGACCTCGAACGCCCTGCGCGCCGACAACCGCTCTTCGGCTGACGAGGCGGGGCTGCCGATCTTCCAGGGACTGCTCCGCTGGGATGAGGTGCAGCGCGGCGTCATCAATCACGCCTTTCGCTTCATGTGTGGCTGGGGCCACATCAACGGCCGCGCGGGTGCGCACCTTTGGCCCGCTCGGCACGACGGCTTCGAGTCTCCGCCCAACGACAACGCGCCGCCGATGGGCGCCCGCCTGCGTCTGAAGGCCAGCTACGACATCTCCAGCTTCAGCGCCAACGCCCGCGTCATTCTCACGGCCATGAAGAAGTACGGGATGTTCCTCGCAGACCACGGCATTGATTGGGAACTGGTTGGCACGGCTGACAGCGCGTGGCCGATCTCGCTCATCAACGAACTGGGCACGGTGCCGGCGAATCAATTCGACTTCGTGGATGAATCTTCTCTAATGATCGATCCCAACTCCGCCCAGGCGAGGCAGCTCACCGGGACGGACACGACGCCGCCGGCGTCGGTCAGCGACCTGCGGGTGGCGGGCGTCCTGGTCGCCTCGCTGACGGTGACCCCCGCTTCGGCCAGCGTTCAGGCGGCCAGCACCACGCAACTCACCGCGACGCCAAGGGATGCCGCCGGCAACCCGCTGTCGGGTCGGGTCGTGAGCTGGTCGAGCAACAATACGGCGGTGGCGCTGGTAAACGGCAGCGGACTCGTGACCGGCGTGGCCGCCGGGGCGGCAACCATCACCGCCACCTGCGAGGGAGTCACCGGCACCTCGGCGATCACCGTCACGGCGCCGGGCTCGAGCGTTGTCCTCGTGGGCGCAGGTGACATTGCCAACGATGGCATGGACTCGGAGGCGACGGCCCTGCTGCTGGACAACATCCCCGGCACCGTCTTCACCGCCGGCGACAACGCCTACCCGGATGGCAGCGACGCCGATTACGCCCAGTCTTACGAGCCCACCTGGGGCCGGCACAAGGCCCGCACCCGGCCCTCGCCCGGCAACCACGAGTATCACACGTCCGGAGCGAGCGGATACTTCAACTACTTTGGCGCAAACGCGGGACCCGCGGGCCGTGGCTACTACAGCTACGATCTCGGCGACTGGCACGTCATCTCACTCAACAGCAACATCAGCATGAGCGCCGGATCGACCCAGGAGCAGTGGCTGCGCGCCGATCTCGCCGCGAGCACCAAGCAGTGCACCATCGCCTACTGGCATCATCCGCGCTTCAGCTCGGGCACCCACGGTAGCTCGACCGACTCCCAGCCCCTGTGGCAGGCGCTCTACGACGCGGGAGCCGAGATCGTGGTGGTCGGGCACGACCACAACTACCAGCGCTTCGCGCCCCAGACCCCGACCGGGGCGGCCGATCCCTCGCGTGGCATCCGACAGTTCGTCGCTGGCATGGGCGGGGTCGGCCTGTACGTGTTCAGCACGCCGATCGCCAACACCGAGGCGTACAACGTGGACAGCTGGGGCGTGCTCAAGCTGACGCTTGGGCCTGGGTCCTATTCGTGGCAGTTCATCCCCGTCGCCGGCAGGACGTACACGGACTCGGGCAGCGGGACATGCCACAACTAGAGGCCAAGGACCGCTGAAGCCATGGCGTCCGGGTTCGAACTCCCGGCCCGGCCGCCCTGGCTCCATGAACGCGGTATCCGTTGCGAGCTTGAGAGCGGGGCGCCGGCCATCACTGCAACGCCGCCTGGGCCCTGGCCGCCAGCCGCTGAGGCGCTAGCGCGCTTTCTTTCGGCTTGACGTCGGTCCCGTTCAGTTGGTACGGTTCTTGTCTAAGTCATTTGGATCCAACCGGTTGGTGGATTTGGCTGCTGGCATCCTTTCCCCTGAACCGCCGGCATGGATGCCGCCCCGGTAGGATGTCGTCAGCTCCTCCGCTAGGATTCCTTTAAGGCGCACGCAGCATTTCCGCATGTCACTGAAGCGGGCGGACCCGCTTCCGCGCTTCCAATCCAAGCAGCCGGATGTCTCCCCGGCCACATGGGGTGATGTCAGTCCACACCGTTGGTCTCGTCCCGGCCGAGGTCAGACGATTCGGGGCGGCCATGTGGCCCGGGATCTCAGGCGGTCGCGAGGCAAAACAAGAGAGATCGTCATGACACCGATCAAGACGTTCTGGTTGCTCGTCTCTTGTGCGCTGGGCCTGGCCGGCGAGGCTTTCTCCGCGGATGAGATCCATTGGACGATCACCGGCCAAACGTCCGTGACGTTTGACTGGCGAGGCCCGGAAAACACGATCAGCTACGGGCTCACCGAGAGCTACGGGCAGACCGCGACCGCCGTGACGCCAAGCCCGCTGCCGTTCTCGTCGCCGGGCCCGTTCTGGGAGGCCATGCTCACCGGGCTTCAGGAGAACACGCTCTACCACTATTCGATCGGTGGCGATCCCGACCATACCTTCCATACCCCGCCGCCCCCAGGGGCGTCGGGCTTCACGGTATTCGTCGAAGGCGACGTCGGCACCGGCGCGCTCTTCCCGCGGATGACCGTGGTCCAATCCATGATCGCCGCTGGAAGTCCCCAGTTCGTGCTGGTCATCGGCGACCTCAGCTATGGCAACAATTTTGGGCAGGTCCACGTCGACAATCATTTCAACGACGTCATGGTCTGGTCGCGAGACGCGGCATACATGCCGATCTGGGGTAACCACGAGTGGGATAAGACCACGGACGACCTGAGGAACTACAAGGGTCGTTTCGACTTGCCCAACGCCCAGACGAGCCCGACGGCGCCGGACTCGGCCGACCTGATTGGCACCCCGAGGCCCTACGGCGAGGACTGGTACTGGTTCGACTATGGCAACACCCGCTTCATCGCCATCCCGGATCCGTACACCTACGGCGTCGGCGGGCCGTGGGCCGACTGGAATACAAGGGTCGGTCCGATCATGGACCAGGCCCAGAACGATCCGGCGATCACGTTCATCGTGACGTTCGGCCATCGCCCGACCTACACCTCGGGAATCTATTCGCCCGGTTCTCTGCCCCTGAGGGCGTACCTCGACGGGCTTGGTGCGACGTACAGCAAGTACGTGTTGGACCTCGCCGGCCACAGCCACCACTACGAGCGGTCGTATCCGCAGTCCAACGTGACCCACATCACGGCCGGCATCGGTGGAGCCAACATGACGGGCACTGGAAATATCGACTGCCAGTGGCTTGGGGGATGTCCGCCCCCGTCCTGGTCAGCGTACCGCGCCCTGCACCACGCCGCCGTCAAGCTTCGCTTCACACCGACCGCCATCGAGGGCCAGATCCTGTGCGGCCCTGCGGGCGGCACCCCCAGCAACCCGAATGACATCACGTGCACGCTGGGGACCGTCATCGACACATTTACCGTCTTCGATCCCGCCGTGCTTTCCGTCCCCGGTCCGGCGGCCAGCTCGTTCGGCTTCGATCGCGTTAGTCCGAATCCGGCCACCGGCGAGGTGAACCTGTCCTTTTCACTGCTGGACTGGGAGCCCGCGACGCTCGAGATTCTGGACGCGGCGGGCCGCCGGATCCTGCGCCGCGAATTAGGCGCTCCCGGCCCCGGGCGGCGCACTGTGCAGCTCCGCGGAGTCACATTCCGCTCGCCCGGCGTTTACTTTGTCCACCTGCTTCAATCAGGAAGGACGGCGGTCGCCAAGGTCTCCGTTACGGCCCCCGGCCGCTGACCTCGTGCGGCGCGGCGGACCGGCTCCGCAGGGCGGAACGAAGGTCACTGTCACCGGCTCATCGCATGATCCAGTACCCCGACGATGGTCTGGGTGCAGTAATCGATCTCGTAGTACTGCTCCGCCCGCCGCCGGCCAGCCCGCCCCATGCGCGCGCGCAGCGTCGGGTCGTCGAGCAGCGCGACGAGCTTTTCCACCAGGGGCCCGACCGCCTTGACCGGCACCAGGTATCCGGTCTGGCCGTCCACCACCGCGTCCTCGCAGCCCTTATGTTTCGTGGTCACGACCGGCTTGCCGCAGGCCATGGCTTCCAGGATCGAAACCGGCAGTCCCTCCATATAGTAGGAGGGCAGCAGCACGACGTCAGCGCACTTCATCAGGTCTCTCACGTCGTTCCGCCACCCCAGCACCTTGAATTGCCTCTCGAGTCCGTAGGTCCTGACCATGCTCCGCAGTTGCTCCATCAGCGGCCCGGTGCCGGCAAGCAGGAACACGACGTCCTTCCGGGTCGGGCAGATTCGGCGCGCCGTCTCGATCAGCTCGACGACACCCTTCTCGGGGATGAGCCGGGCGACGCAAAGGACCAGCATCTGATCGGGTTCGATCGCCAGCTCGCAGGCCAGCTTCTCGCGTAGTTGGGGTGCCGGCTCGGTGCTGAACTTGCTCAGGTCTACGCCCATGCCGGGGATGCGGAACACCCGCCCCGGATCGCGGCTCAGGCGGCCAACCCTCGAGAGGTTCTCGTCGTAGTCGTTCATGACCACAATCGCCGTCGTGCACGCGGCGAAGGCCCGCTCCGCGTAGTAGAGGAGGCGCCAGAGCAGCGGGCCCTGCGCGGGGCCGCATGGCAGGCCATGGGCGAAGTAGATCACGTGGGGGGTGCCGGCAAGCAATGCCCCCGGCCGTCCGACCTGTCCGCCCAACGGGTTGTGACAGATGAGCACCTCGATGCGCCGCTCGATCAGGAACCGCCGGATCCTAAAGATCGCCAGCAGTGCGCCGACGGGATTGAGGCTGCGTTTCATGCCATGGATGAACACCTCGAAGCCGGCCTGGCGGAGCCGCTCGGTGTGGGCGGATTCGTCGGTGCAGATGCACACTTCATGTCCGAGGCGGACCTGCTCCTGCATCGTCGGGATCATGAACGAGCCCAGCGTCTCGGCAGCCCTCGAAAGGTGCATGATCCGCATTGGCTGCACTTCGGAACGGATCGGGGACCTCGCAAGTTCAGTCATGGCGCAGACCTATTGCCCGGCCTCTCATGAGCGCATCCAGACGGAGGCATTCCGAGCGGATGTTGGTGAAGGTGTTGATCCAGAACAGAGCCAGAAGGACGGCGACCTGGAGCAACGTCTCGATCACCAGCACCGCGGTGAGAAGCGTGGCGCTGCCGGTCACCAGATGGACGATGAGTCCGGCGATCACGAGCGTGAGAATGGTGATGAAGTCCGCGAGCATCAGGACGGTGTCTCGGATCGACGTGATCGCGCGCGTGCCCAGTCCGAGGTCGGCCACCTCGCCGCGACGGCTCAGGTGGGCACCTTCGCGCGAGAGCGGATGCGGCCGCTCAACCGGGACCCCCTTGGGCATCAGGGCGGGCTGCACCAGGATGTACTGGGCGTAGAGGAGGAAGCCCGCGCTCTTGTGGATCCGCGCGAGCACCATGCAGACCGCTCCAAGTCCACCAGCGGCGAGCACCAACATGGCCCGGGCGGCCGTTTCCGCCCCCCACGCGAGATGCATGCCGAGTCCTAGGAAGAGCCCGGCGAAGGCGATCCCGTGCCCGACTTCGTCCAGGTAGACGCCGACGATCGAGGACGTCTGGCGATAGCGGGCGATATCCCCGTCGACCTTGTCGAGCAGGTGGTAGGCCAACATCGTGCAGGCGCCGCACAGCGCGAGCCACGCGGGCGGCGTGGCGAGCATCAGAGCGCTCGCCAGCGAGAGCGAGACGGTCATCAGGGTCACCTGATTGGCCGTGACGCCGGTATGGATCAGAAGCCAGGTGATGTAGATCGCGACGCTGCGTGAGGCGGCATACCAGGAGCGGCGGTCCTTCTCCAGCTTGCCGCGGTGGCAGATCTCCTTGAGCGTTGCGATGTCGGGAATGGTCCGTTGCGCCATCGTCCTCGTCCTAGTCTTGGTGATCCGTCAACGGTCTGGGTTCCGAGCGGGGCGGACGCCCACGCGAGGGAGGGGGTAGGGCCGCAGCGGCCGGCGTCCCCCGCGACCGGTGCGCGGGGGTCCTTGAGGAGTGCCATCGGCACTCCGGGGCACGGAATTAACCCCCCTCGTCTCCGGACGAGGAGCGCCCCTGGCCCGCCCATCCGGCTCCCACTCCGCCGGATTGCAGATGGCCCGCTGCCGCGAGGAATGGGGAGGCCGAGCGTCGATCCGCGGGCGGGTGCACGACAGGTCTGTGAGACCCGCCCCCCTCTGGCGGCTGGCGCGCTCGGTGCGGCGCGACGGCCGGCTGGTGCAGGAGACCGTGGCGCAACTCGGCGAGCTGGACGCCGAGGGCCGCGCGAAGGCGCGCACCCTGGCGCGCACGATCACGGGCCGCGCTGAACGGCGTGAGCTGCTCGAGGAACCGGCGCGCGAGGAGTCGGTCCCGGTCCGGCTCGAGCGGGTGCGGTTGGAGCGGGGGGTCGTTCGGAGACGCGTGGTTGGGGTAGACGCTGTGGCGGGCGCTGAAGCTGGACGCGGTGTGCGCGGAGGTGCTCCCGGAAGGGCGCGAGGCGGTGCCGTGGTCGGTGATGGCGGCGGTGCTGGTGATCGCACGGCTGTGCAAGCACTCGAGCGAGCTGCACATCGCCGAGGACTGGTACCGGCCCACCGCACTCGAGGCCCTGCTGGCGCTTCCGGGCGATGCGGTGAACGACCGGGATCACCAGCCGACTTCAAGCAGGTGTGCATCGCGCTGGTGGTGACACGCGAGGGGATCCCGCTGGGCTACGAGGTGGAGCCGGCAGCTGGCGGAAGAACGCGACTGGCAGACCGTGCGCGATGGGGTCGAGGCCAAGGTGTGCCAGGGCCCGGACGGGACCGAGACCTTCCTGCTGTGCCGCTCGCGGGAGCGACGCGAGAAGGAGCGCGGCATGCATGCGCGCTTCGCGGCGCGCATCGAGGCGGCACTCGATGCGCTGGGGCGCCACAGCGAGGGCGCCTACGTGCTGCGTACCAACGTCACCGACTGGACGCCCGAGTCGCTGTGGCAGACCTACGTGCAGCTCACCGAGGCCGAAGCGGCGTTCCGCATCCAAAAGCGAGCTCGGGCTGTGGCCGATCTGGCACCAGAAGGCCGAGCGGGTCGAGGCCCACATCCTGGTGTGCTTCCTCGCCTACGTGCTGTGGAAGACCCTCGAGCAGTGGCAGAAGCGGGCCGGACTGGGCCGCAGCCCGCTCAGTGATCGTTGGCACGCTCCAGGGTTACCGGGCCCAGCACGGCTTGGAACCCCTCCTGGCGTGCCGGCCGGGATACCGCGACCGCTGTCTGTCCACACGCGCACGGCACATGGCCCCGGTGTGATGCGGGAGATCGCGATTGAGCCGTTGCTCCAGTTCCGGAGCGGCCACCCGCAACGCCCGGTCGAGCAGGCCCCGCTCGAGCGCCTTGAACTCCGTGCCGGCCGCCGATCCGATCAGCGCTTCGACTTCGCCCGCGACCTCCGCCGCGAGTGCCGTCGAACGGGGATCGCGGAAGGATCGCTGGTCATGGCGCGTCCCTGCGGTCGGAAAGCCAAGCTCATCTTGCGGCCACTACTGCCATAAGGATAAGACTACCCCCCCCAAGGGCCTGCCACGCAACCCAACAACCCTGTCGTGCACGCCAAGGGCGGGCCAAGTTGACCGATTCGTCGGCGGAAAGCTACACTAAACAACCTGTGTGAATGGGGAGCGAGGGCGAACGATAGCTGAAGGACGAGCACGTCCGGTCACATTGGCCAGCCTCGGGGGCCACCTGGATCCTCGCCATCGCCCGCCTGGACCGGTTTCCCCGTTTCCGACGCCGGAATACCTGAGCGTCGGCGCCGTACCAGGACGCAGGGCCCCCCGGCCCATGAGGATTCCATTCGCCGCCAGTTTCGGGCGAAACCGAGCACTCTGCCGGCGGCGTCAAGCGCGCCGAGCGCATCACGCACGGCGTCCACGCCGACGGGGGTATAGTTCGACTCGTCTTGGGCCGATACGAAAGTGACATGGCAAGAAACTGCATTCCATTCGGGCGCAGCGCACTGGCCGTCGCCGGGATCGCGGGGTGTTTGACCCTGGCGGGATGGGCGCGGGCGTACGCCGACGGCTGGTCGCCCGGGCTCACGGTCGGCACCCGGTTCGACCGTCCGGTCGCAGTAGGGGCAGGCGACGGCGGCGAATGGAAGGCGTCGCTCACGCCCCAGCTGCTCTCCGAGCGGCTCGGGCCTTTCACCCGCTGGGATCTCCACGCGCAGCGGCGCTTCGACGCCTCCCGCCGGCTCTCAGGCCTGCGCGCGGCCCACGACGTGGTGCTGGGGACCCTTTCGAGCCAGCTCGCCGAGCACACGCGAGTCTCGCTCGATGGCGCCTACTTCCGCTCGCGGGACCTCCTGAATCCCGACCCCGAGGCGCAGCTAGCCTCATCGGATCAGTCAAGAGCCTCAGGCGCCGTCGCGATCGAAACCGGGCGTGGCGAAGCCGGCTATCAGGACGAGGTCTCGACCTACCTGGCCGCCGGGCTCGCCGACGGACGCTCACAGGCTTGGAACGCCGCGCTGTTCACGATGCGCTCGGAGCAGAACCGGTGGCTGATCGGCTGGCGTCGCGAGGAATGGACCGTGGCGGGGCGCACCGAGCTGGCATCCTCGGCTGCGACGGTCGGCGTGCGCCGCGCTCACACGCCGTTCGTCTCGAGCGAGCTCGAGCTGGGCGTGGCCCGCGTCGCCGCCGACCTCGCCGGGCCGGCACGGGAGGAGCTCGCGGTGGTCGCGGGGCTGAACGGGCTCGGGCACGCACTGAACCTCCCCTTCGACGCCCGCTTCCGGGTGCGTCGCGACGTCTCGACCACCGGCATGGCCGAGATCTGGCGGCCGATGGCCGGCGCCCGGGTCGCGCTGCGCTGGGAGCGGTCCATGCATGCGGGCGGGGGCGTCTTCCACGAACCCACCCATCGGGACTTCGTGGCCTTCGATGCGCAGGACACTCTGGGCGCCCGTTCGATCCTGTCGTTCGAAGGAAGCTATCGTCGCGCGCGTCCGCGCAGCCTCGCTCAGAACCGGCTCGAGACCTGGCGCGCGGCGGCGACCCTCTCGCGGGATCTGCGGCCATGGCTGCGGGGACGCGTGAGATACTCGCTGGCCCAACAGAACGCCTCCGCCGGGATCGCAGTCTCCGACTTCGACCGAAACCGCCTCGAGATGTCGCTGAGCGCAGTCTACCAATGAACGCACGTCCATGATCGACATCGCCAGGAGTGTGAGGAACGCCATGACAGGTCAGAGTTCGGGATCCCGAGTCGTCACGACCGCCCGCACCCTCGTGCTCGCGGCGCTGCTTGGCCTGGGCGTTGCGCCCGCGGCCCGGGCGGCGGAGGCGTACAGCCTCGGGCCCGGGGACCTGATCCAGATCACGGTCTACGCGGGGGGCGAGAAGCAGGTGGATTTCACCGGAAACGTCTCCGCGCTGGGCACCATCACCAGCCCGCTGATCGGGGAGTTCAAGGTCGCCGGCCTGACCACAAACGAGGTCGAGCGCACCATGCGCGAGGTGCTGGCCAGGGATTACTACGTGGATCCCCAGGTGCTGGTGAGCGTGAAGGAGTACGGCGGGCAGATCTTCGTCATGGGTGCGGTCAAGAAGCCCGGCGCCTACGGGCTCCAGGAGCGGATGACGGTGCTGGGCGCCTGCCTGTTGGCGGAAGGGTTCACGGACTTCGCATCCCCCCGCCGCGTCAAGGTGACTCGATTGGTGAACGGGCAGCAGAAGACGCTCAAGATCGACCTGATCAAGGTGCGCGAGGGGAAAAGGGAAGACCTTCCGCTCCAGCGGGGCGATCGGATCGAGGTTCCCCGGCGCCGCTTCTAGCGGTGGCCGGTCGCCGATCCACATGAAGAAAGGACGTTGAGGCGATGTTCAAGTCCGAAGAGTTCGATCTCAAGCACTACTGGTTCATCATCCGGCGCCAGAAGAAGATGATCCTGTCCGCTGTATGCGGCTGCGTTCTGCTGGCCACGATCCTCAACCTGGTGACGCCGCCGACCTATCGCTCGACGACCCGCATCGAGGTCAGCAAGGAGCCGACGCGCTCGGCGCTGACCGGCGAGGCCATCGCCAGCGAGGACTGGCGCTCGGACAACGTCGCGCTCTACACGGCCGCCGAGCTCATCACCTCGCGCAGTCTCCTGCGCGAGGTGATGGCGAGTCTGTACGCACGGGGGATCATGAAGGCGGGGGGCGCAAAGGGCATGGTCGCGCGACGCGTGGAGGATTGGGTTTCGTCCGCAGGCGGATCGCGTCCGGTGACGGCCGAAGCCGGCACCGAGGTCGCCCCGGGCGATCTCGACCGCGAGATCGACTGGCTCATATCCCTCCTCTCGGTCAAGCCGATCCGCGAGACGCGCCTGGTGAGCGTCCAGGTCGAGCACCGAGATCCCAGGGTCGCGCGCGAGATCGCCGATACCGTGGCGCAGAAGTTCGTCGAGTATCAGAAGCGCTCGCGCTCGCGGGTGGACAACGATCGGGTCGACTACCTGAAGCTCCAGGTTGCGGAGGTCAGCAGCGACATCGAGGGGTTGGAGACCAAGCTCTACAACTCGCGGCAGGCGGGGCTTTCGGTGCTCGAGAGCCGGCTCAAGCAGCTCACCGAGACCAGCGGGGGCCTGAACGACACCTACGTCAAGACCCGCATCGAGCGGGCGGCGGCCGGCGAGCGGCTGGCGCGGGTGCAGCAGGCGTTGAAGGACAGCACCGTGAATGCGAACGAAATCCCCATCCAGAGCGAGACGCTGGAGAGCCTGAGGCATGACCTCCAGCAGCGCGAGGCGGAGCTGGCGCGGGCGCGGGAGATCTACAAGGACAAACATCCCAAGCTTCTGGTGCTCGAATCCGAGCTGGACGCGATCCGCCGGAGTATCCGCGCCGAGCTTTCGAAGTCGGTCGCGACCCTGCAGGAGGAGCACACGAGCCTGGTGGGACGCGAGGGGACGCTGCGCTCGAACATCTACCAGACCGACGGGCAGGTGCGTGACGTGAACGACCGGCTCGGCCAGCACGCTTCGCTCGAGAGCGAGTTGAAATCGAAGCGGGATCTGCAGACGCTGCTGGTGGGCAAGGTGCAGGAGGCCGAGATCAGCGGTCAGGTGCAGGCGCCCCTGGTCAAGGTGGTCGAGCCAGCCACCGTGGGCCAGCAGCCGGTGCGTCCGGGCCGGGGCCTGAATCTCATGCTGGGGCTGATGGTGGGCCTGTTGAGCGGGATCGGTCTGGCCCTTCTGATGGAGTACCTGCGGCGTTGCATCCGGACGCCGAAGGATGTCGTGGAACAGCTGCACATGCCCGTGCTGGGCATGATACCCAGGAGAGCTTAGAACCGCCTGACGCCCGAGGTGTCGCGAGCGTGGGTCCCCCCACCGCGCGCGCCGGGGCATTACGCAGGGACGCCCAATGGATATCGAGTATTACAAGTCACTCGCCTCGGCGGTCCAACGATTCGCCGCGCAGGGCAAGCGCCGTCTGCTCGTCACCAGCAGCGGCCCCGGTGAGGGCAAGTCCACGATCACGGCGGAGCTCGGGCGCACGCTGGCCCGCTCCGGCCGCGTGAACGTGGCGATGATCGACACGGACCGGTTCAACCCCTCCGTCCACCGCATGTTCGGTCTCGAGAACGGGCGCGGCCTCGGCGATCTGCTTACCGAGATCGTCCAGCTCGACCTGCTGAAGGAGGACTCGCAGCAGTTCGGGGTCGGCGATTGGCTCGAATTCCTCCACCTGCAGATCCGCAGCGGGCGCCTGCGCATCTCCGAGGGGACGGCGAACTTCGTCCTCACCCTGCACAAGGGCGCCGTCATTAGTGTGCTCGAGGAGAACGCTGCCGAGGAGCGCCGGCTGGGGGGCCTGCTGGTGAGCCGCGGCCACCTGACCGCGGGGCAGCGGGATGAGGCGCTCCGCGTTCAGGTGGAACTCAAGCGACCGCTGGGCGACGTCGTCGTCCGCCTCGGTTACGTCGCGCCCGAGGATCTCCAGGCCGCGCTGCGCGCCCAGTTCACCGAGCGGCTGCGGCGGATCCTGACCATGCGGATCCCGCACTGCGTCTACACCGAGAGTTCGGACGGATACTTCGCGTCCTCGGCCGGCCGCCAGTTCGACTACTCGAACGGCTCGGGGATCGACACGCACGTCGTGCAGCAGATCGCCGGGTACTTGAAGCGGCCGTTCCTGGCGGGCCAGGTGATGGGCTACCTGCGCGACACGCACCTCGACAACCTGAAGGTCATGACCAGCGGCACCGCGCCGTACGACTTGATCGACAGCGCCTCCGCCGCGCCGTTCCTCTACGTCATGAACCATCTGTCGCGGGCCTTCGACGTGGTGCTGATCGACTCTCCGCCGGTCGCGGTCGCGAGCCCGGCCGAGACGATCGCACCCGAGGTGGACGGCGTGATCATGGTCGTCAAGGCCGAAGGCCTCGACGTGCAGGTCATCCAGCGCGCCAAGGAACTGCTCGAGAAGGCCGGCGCCAACCTGCTGGGAGCGGTCCTGAACCAGGTCGACCTCCGGCAGGCGGACCCGGCACTCCATTACTACCACGCGTATCGTCGGGAGGAGGGCCGCTAGTCCTCCGGTTCCGCGCGCGCAGACTCCCATGCGGGCTTCCCGTGCGGGCTCCACATGAAGGAAGATCGCGAATGTCGGAGATGACGCGGGGCAGGATCGACGGCTGGGGCATCTACCTGGCGCTGCTCGTCTGCCTGATCCCGGTCGTGGTGCCGAGCGGCCCCGCCCGCCTGGCGTTCGTGGACGCCCTGATCGTGCTGGGACTTGCCGCCTTCGCGGTCATGTTCCTCACCCGTAAGGAGCCGGTCCGGGTGCCCTTCATGGCCCCGGTGCTTATGATCACCGTGGGCAGCCTCGCCGCCGTGGTCAACGCGGAATCGCCGAGCGCCGCCTTCCTGACCATGGCCCAGGACGCCTACCTGTTCCTGTGGTTCATCATGGTCGTCCACCTGTTGCGGAACCGGGATCTCACCGGGATCCAGCGCACCTGGATCTGGGTGGCGAACATCATCGCGCTGGTGGGCATCATCATCGTGCTCACCCAGGGGCACCTCTCGATGCTCGACCTCATCAGACCGAAGGGCAAGCGCGCCTACGGCACGTTTTACGACCCCAACATGTTCGCGGGCTACCTGGTCATGAGCCTGTTCTTCGTCCTGAGCATGGGCCGCAGGCTCGGATGGCTGGTGAGGTGGGGCTCAATCTTGCTCCTTTCAGTTTGTATCATCGCAACCAAGTCCAACGGCGGCTTGCTCTCGCTGATCCTCGGACTCGCGGTGTGGTTGATGATGCGTGCGTGGACGCGGCGCATTCCGGCGGTGGCGATGGCGGCGAGCGCGTTGCTCATCGTCAGCCTAGGTTTGGGCGCGCTGTGGATGAACGCTGGGGTGGGGGTCGGCGCCGCGCAGCTGAGCGCATTCGAGAGCAAAAGCTTCCTCGCCCGCGCCGGGCACAGCTCGGCGGGGCGCTTCACGATCTGGAGGAACCTCCAGGAGACCTACGCCAAGTCCCCGCTCGGCATCGGCCCTGGCAACAGCCGCTTGCTAACCCTGTCAATCGAGGACCGGCTGCGTCCGAACTCGCTGCAGGCGAAGGAGGCCCACAACGACTACCTGGCCTACGCCATGGAGCGCGGGCCGCTCGGGCTGATCGGCCTGCTCGCGCTGCTGGGCTCGGCGTTCGGAAAGTTGGGGGCGGCGGCGAGGCGGCGCGATGACCCTGAGACGACGCCGGATACGAACGGCCCGCTGGTGGCGGCAATGACGGGGGCGCTGGTCGCATCGGCGGTCCACGCGCTCACCGTCGAGGTGCTCCACTTCCGACATTTCTGGATGCTGATGGCGATCGTCTGCGCGGTCGAGGCCAGGGCGGCAACCGGCAAGGCGGACAGCCGTCGCCCGGCGGCGAGCGTGATGGCAGGGCAGCGCGAACGCGTGGCGGCGGCATGACGACCGACACGACCGGCAATCGCGCGGGCGGCGGACCGGCGCCGGCGCTCGGGACCGCCACGGTGGTCGGGCGGAGCTTCTCGTTCCGGCTGGGCTCCCAGATCCTGGGCGCGTTGATGAACGTCGCCGGGATGGTCGTGCTGGGCAACTACCTGGCCGCCGAGGGCTACGGCGAGTACGCGTTCTACTACGCCCTCGTGCCGCTGATCGCGAGCCTGAGCGACCTGGGCGTCGGGGTCATCATCACGCGCGAGGTCGCGCGCGACCAGGTGCTGGGCGCCCGCTACCTGGGCGACGCGCTCATCATCAAGGCGGTGACCGGGGCTGCGCTGCTGGCCGGGGTGCTGGTGACCGCGCCCCTGGTCCTCGCGCCGCTGCCGGCCCTGCTGGTCTGTCTCGTCACCGCCACCGCGATCATCGACTACAGCCAGGACGTCGGGATGTGGATCTTCCGGGCTCACGACCGGCAGGACCTCGAGGCCCTGCTGCTCATGGTCAGCCAGACGATCTGGCTGGGCGGCATCCTCCTGTGCGCGTGGGTCAAGGCGCCGCTCCCGCTGCTGCTCGCGAGCGCCACCGTGGCGTTCGTGATCCGGCTGACGGTCGGCGCGTGGCTGGTGAGCCGTCGTGTCTACCGGCCGCGGTTCGAGCCTGACTGGAAGCGCCTGCGCGGCCTCATCGCCGAGGGCCTCCCGTTCGGGCTCGCCATGTTCATGGTCGTGCTCTACGGACGGGCGGGGGTCCTGCTCCTCAAGGGATTCTCGAGCGACGCGGACGTGGGCTACTTCAACGTCGGGTACATGCTGTCGCAGCCGCTCGGATTCATCTCGTCGGCCTTTAGCATTTCGGCATTCCCCTCGCTCGCACGCGCGGCTCAGCGGGGCGCTGACGCCGTGCGCCCCACGCTCCGCCGGGCGGTCAAGTTCCAGTTCCTGATCGCCTTCCCACTGACCGTCGGACTCGTCCTGCTGGCCGAGCGTTTGATCCCGCTGCTCTTTCACGGGGGCGCCTTCCGCCAGTCGGCGATCGCCCTCAAGGTCATCGCCTTCGGTCTTACGTTCATCTTTCTGAACCTGATGTCCCGCTACGTGCTGGCGGCGCTCAACGAGCAGCGCGCCTATCTGCGCGCGATCATCACCGGTCTGGTCGTGAACGTGGGCACCAGCGCCGTCCTGATCCCCTCGATCGGGTTCATGGGCGCGTGCATCGGTCTACTCGCGGGGGAGCTCGCCGTGCTGCTTGGCTGCCAGTGGACGCTGCGCCGCTATCTCGCGTTCGGCGATCTGTTGCGCGAAGCGGGGCGGCCGCTGCTTGCGGCGCTCGGCATGGGCGTCGTCGTGTTCCTGCTGCAGCCCGTGAACGTGTTCCTGCTGCCCGTATTGGGCGCGTTCGTCTATGCGGCGCTACTGCTGCTGGTGCGGGCGCTCTCCGCCGACGAACTTGATATCCTGTGTCGCGTCTACGTGTCGTTCCACCTACCCGGGTCGGCGCACCTGTCCAGGCGCCGGGGGCCGACCCTCGAAACCATCCACCCGGCTTCCGCGACTGCCGCCCGGGGGGGCATCCCGAACGAGGAAGCATGAACAGCCGGTACGATCTGGGAAGCGCGCTAGACGACACGTCGTCAGGCGCCATTCGCGAAGTCGCATCCCCGCAGGACAAACTGCTCAAGCTCTCGCTGGGCGACGAGATCCCGGGGCCGATCCTGAACGTCCTGGAGCGGATGGCGGGCCTGCCGTTCGTGGATTCCGTGCTCGCGCTCCCCGATGTCCACTGGAAGGAACAGATGGAGGTTCCCTCCAGCATCTCCGTGACCACCCGCGACGTGGTGGTGCCCGAGTTCACGTCGATGGCGGTGAACGACGGGATGGGGGTGGTCAAGACCGGACTCAAGGTCGAAGACATGTCCCCGGAGCGACTGGAGGCCTTCTTCACCAGGGTCAACGCGAACTCGGCCGTGAACTTCTTCGACACCAATCGCTACAGCATCTCGTCCGAGGACCTGCGGCGCGTCCTGTTCGAGGGCGCGCGTGGCCTACTCGGACGCTACGGCATGGACGAGTCCATGCTGGAACACATCGAAGATCGCGGACGGTACCCGTCGACCACGCTCGGGAACGGGGGCCTGACGGAGCTCATCCCGCTCCAGCTGCTGACGAAGTTCAGCCGCTCGGAGATGGGGCTCAACTTCGGGGGCAATCACTTCCTCGAGGTCCAGGCGATCGACGAGGTGCTGGACGAGGAGGTGGCCCGGCGCTGGGGGTTCGAGCGCGGGCAGGTGGTCGTCATGTATCACCTGGGCCCCGGGCCGCTTGGCGGGACGCTGCTCAACCACTACTCGCGCCGGACCAAGCTCCAGAGCTCGCGGGTCCCCCTGTTCTTCCTTTCCAAGCTGCTCTTTCATTACGTGCAGCGCATGGGGCGCGGGGCGGTGGGGAAGAAGTGGGGGATCCACTTCCGTCAGAACGGCTGGACTCCGATCCCCGCCCTGTCCGAGGAGGGCGTCCTCATCCGCCGCGCGATGGCGATGGCAATCAACTATGGCTACGGCTACCGCCTCGGTACCATCCGCGCGATCTGGGACGGCCTACACGAGGCGATCTCGCCGAGCCTCCCGGGCGAGTTGTTCTGTGACATCACCCACAACGGCGCCGCCGAGAGCAGCTCGGCGGAGGGGTTCTCCTGGATCGCGCGTCACAACGCCTGCCCGCTCGAGCCGGGAAAGCCGACCATCGTGGCGGGGTCGTGCGACGTCCACTCGTACCTTGGAATCGCAGGCGGGGGCATCAGCAGCCGGCTCAACTCGTACGACCACGGGGCCGGGAATCTCATCGAGCATTACCGGGAGGCCGGCCGCCTGGTGGAGGTGCCGGGCGGGGTCATGCGCTTCCGGATGACCCGGGGACGCCAGGCGACCCTCAAGTCGCGCAAGGAGGTCCCGCTGCGAACCTCGGAGCCGATCGATCGGCTCATGGAGTGCTTCTCACAGAACGGGATCATGCGGCCAGTTCTCAAGCTGCGCCCGCTGGGAAATCTAAAGAACTGACGATCGGAAGCCGCGAGAGGGGAGCGGAGGCGCGTGACCACCGCGCAATGTGAACGGGTGGAGCATCGATACTCCGACAAATGCCATTGACTCTCGCCTCATGCTGGCTCAGTCTCCTGCCATCGCCCCCTAGGACACCGTCATCCACCCGCGCACTTCAGCTCAGGGGAGAGGGTTACTTTAGTCGTGCCTGTGAGACATCGCGTCGTGATTCCCGTGGCGGCAGCTCTTTCGAGCCTGATCGCCACCGCCGCGTTCGCCGCCGGCGTCTTCTACGTGGACAACTCGGGCGGGTCGTGTTTGGACTCCGGACCCGGCACCGAGTCCCAACCCTTTTGCACCATCTCCGCGGCGGTCGCCGCCCACAACGGGCCGGGTACCAGCATCCTGGTCAAGCCGGGGCTCTACCGCGAGCAGGTCACGGTGCCGGCCTCGGGCGCGCCGGGCGACCCCTTCGTCATCCAGGCGCTGGGCGGGCCCGTGACCGTGGAGGGCTCGGATGATCTCTCGGGTGCGTCGAACTGGGTCGAATCCTCGGAGGGTGTCTTCCTCGCCGCCGGCGTGAGTTGGGCCCCGATGCAGGTGTTCGTGGATGGGGAGCGACTCTCGCCGTCGTCGGCTGCGCCGTCCGACCTGCCACCCAACAGTTTCCGGTACGTCCTGCCGTACGGGCTCTACGTCAACATCGGCGGGGACGATCCGGGTTCGCACCTGACGCTGATCGGGCGCCGCCTGCACGGCTTCCGGCTCTCGAGCCGATCGTTCGTGACGGTGGAGGGTTTCGACGTCATGCGCACGGACGATCGCGGCATCTACAGCACCGGCGCCTCGAACGCATGCACGATCCGCGACAACCGGGTGCGCTTCGCCTACCGCCACGGGATCTCACTCTCGGGCGGCAGCTCCATGCTCATCGACTCGAACACCGTTACCGACAACCAGGATGATGGCATCTCGCTTGTCGCAGGCGCCACCGGCTGCACGCTCCAGGACAACGAGTCCGCCCGCAACGTCCATCCGACCGAGCGCAAGGCGCAGGGCATCGAGCTGTCCGGTGCGCCCGGCAACCTGATCCAGCGCAACCGGCTCCATCACAACCAGGATACCGGCGAGCACCTCTCGGCCGGCGCGAACGGCAACACCTCGATCCAGAACCTCTCGTGGAGCAATGGCGATCACGGCTACGATCGACTGAACTCGAGCAACACGCTGTCGATCGGAGACGTCGCCTACGGCAACACCGAGGACGGATTCTCGAACGAGGGCAATTCTCCCGGCGGGCAGATGTTCGATTGCGTCGCGCTCGACAACGGCCTGACCACCAATCGCTTCGACCTGTGGGTGGACGCCCAGTCCTCGGTGGGGTTCGTGTCGGACTTCAACATCTTCTGGAACTCGACCGTGCAGGCACCGTTCAAGTTCGTCACGACGATCCACCCGACCATCGCCGGATACCGTGCCGCGAGCGGCCAGGACGCACAGTCGCTCCAGGCGGACCCGCGGTTCGCGGACGTGGCGGCGGCGGACTTCCACCTGCTCGCCGGGTCGCCGGCGATCGATGCGGCGTACACGGCCCTGGCGGCCTGGCCGGCGACGGATGCGGAGGGCCGGGCCCGGCTCGACGATCTTGAGGTCACCAACTCCGGCGCGGGACCAGTGACGTATGCGGACCGCGGCGCGCTGGAGTACGTCCCGGTCGGACCGCCCGCCGGTGCGGAATGGGGATGGGTGCCGCTTCGTCCCCGTCTTCACCCGAGCCCGATGCGGACGGATGCGACGTTGAGCTTCACGACCTCCCTGCCAGGGGATCTCAGGGTCGAACTTTTCGACCTGAGGGGCCGGCGCGTGCGGGTCCTCCTCGACCGCACACAGGCCCCGGCCGGTTTCCATCGCTTGGCGTTCGACGGACGGGACGATGGTCGCTCCGCGCTGCCGACCGGTGTGTATTTCTACCGCGTGCAGGCACAGGAAGGCACGAACGGGGGGCGGTTCTTCATCGTCAGGTGACGCGCGGGGCCGGGTGGCTGGCCGCGTCCGCGGTTGGAACGGACCCCGGCATCCGGGTGCAGAACGGAATGCACGCGCGTCGCGTCGCATCCTCGACCGCCGGGGCCCGCCCGCCCGCCGAGAGCGACGCTTGGCCGATGATAACCGGCTTGCCCACCGTCTCTTACGGGGCGCTGTCAATCCCGCCCGGCTGGCGTACTTCCTGCCCTCGAACTGCCGATTCGCCTGCAGTGGCGGGGATCGGGTCGCACTCGCAGTCCTGCCGGCGACACGGGGAGCAATGAGAACGACATCACGTACACACAGAAGACCGTGATCGACACGTTCGTCATCGGCGCCGGGTCCACGCCCGACACCATGCGGCCGGCCGCCATCGCCGACCACAGATAGACATCCGGCGTCTCGCCGGGCGTTTCCGTGCGGCGCCCTTGAGAGAGAGGACGGCTGAGGAGGACGGCTGAGGATGGCGCATCGATCCAGCCTGCGGCGTGGAGTCGCGGGCCCTGGGTTCGAAAACCTCCGCCTCGCGGTTTGCTTCACGGCGTTCGCGCTACCGATCTGCGTGGGCTTGCTCATCCCGGCGGCCGCGCCGGCCGGGAACTGGACCAACATCAATCCCGGGGGTGGCGGCGCCTTCACCCCCATCGGCGCCGGCCCCACCGGCACCATCATCTGCGGGAGCGATCTCAGCGGCGCGTATCGCAGCCGCGACCGCGGGCTCACCTGGGACGCCATCGGCTTCAACCGGGGGCTCAAGCGGACGCATGTGAGCACGGTCGGATTCGATTCGGTCGATCCCCGGGTCGTCCACCTTGGGGCCGGGATCGGTATCTACCGGAGCGGTAACGGCGGCGATTCGTTCCAGCAGGTGCTCACCACCGGCTAGATCGGGGCGGTGACACCTGGACGCAGAAGGCCACCCACACCGGGGCGATCCTCGTGAAGCGCGACCAGCCGCAGGTGGTGCGCGTGATCGACGTCGATCGCGGGTCCTCGGATCCCGAGGGTGGGGTCTGGAAATCCCTGAACGGCGGCGACACCTGGCAGAAGAAAAGCACGATGGGGGGCTGGGGCTCGGGCTGGATGGTGCTCAACTGGGCCTGCGACGGGGGCGCCTACGGCATGGCCAGAACGCTGGGCGAGGATCTCTCGGATCCAAATGTCATCTTCTGGACCGGCTGGTACTTCGCCTTCGGGTCGTTCGACGGCGGTCTCGACCATCAGAACCTGTGCACGACCCAGGTCGCGCCCGGGCGCTGGCGCTCACGCGGGATCGAAAACGTGACGCTGGCCTCGCTCGTGATCAGCGAGGCGGACCCGAGCCGAAACTACACCGGGTACCACGATATCGGGATGTGGCGGAGCCTCGATGGCGGCGCGGGCTGTCAAGCGTGCAACAGCGCCGCTTTCACCGGCAGCTGGCAAGGGAACAGCGGGAACACCGCGACCATCGTCGCGGATCCCACGCGCCCCGCCGTGGTCTGTCCTCGAACGGCGGCACGGTGGACAACGCCAGCCTGGCGAAGAGCACCAACTCGGGCGCCCCGGACAGCTGGTTGGCGGTGAGCGGCCTGCCGGCCGGGTTCATCAAGGGACTGTCCCTCAGCCGCACCAGCCCCGTTACTTAGACGCTTTACGTCACCGCCAACGGCGACGTCTACCGCAGCCAGGACGACGGGGCGACCTGGTCCCTGCTGTTCGACTGCGACAGTTGCCGCTCGACCGCGGTGGACGGGTTCGACGGCGCGCTGGTCTATGCCGGCGGCGAGGGCGGGCTGTGGTGCTCGCGGGCCGGGGGCGCTCCCGGCACGTGGGTCCCGATCGGGCTGCCCGAGATGGCGGGGAGCAACCCCAAGCCGGTCAAGGACGAGCAGTGGGAGGGGATCCACAAGATCGCGCCCGACCCGCGGCACTCCGGCCGCGTGTTCGTGACGGCGTATGGGAGCGGTCGCGAACTCTATCGGAGCGCCGACGCGGGGGCTTCGTCGACCAGGCTTCGCACCTCGGCCTTCATGCGCGGGGTGGCGACCGATCCCACCAACTCCGACGTCATCTACACAACGTCTTCTGCCGCATACAAATCGGGTGGTAACGCGACCTCGGGCTCGGTAGGCGTCCTACGCTCGAGCGACGGCGGGGAGCCCTGGACGTCGGTCGCGGATGGGCTCGAGTGGCCGTTCGGCGGGCCGGTCGCGGTCGATCCGGCCAACCCCTTGCGAGTTATCCTCGGCTCCCCGGGGGCTGGTTTCTTCGCGCGCACCCTCCGCGCCCCCCGGGCCCGATACCACACCACCGGCGGCCATCCTCGACCAGCGGTAGGGCGCCGGAGCCCCGCGCGGGGGTCTCCTGCGCCGGGCACGTCCCTCGCGAATTGCCATGGTGCGCGAGCGCGATTTCCGGGGGTTCTCGACACCCTGTTGAAATTCGCAATGCCTCTCATCGGCTGCGTAAAACTTCTCTAGACACACGTGACAAGCATTTGCGAGTATCGCTTCCGTACAGGGACATCGACGGGATTCACAGGGCTCGAAAGTTCCCGCGGGAGCGGAACGAGCTCGACTTCAGGTCCGCTCAGCCCGACGGGTGCTTCGGCCGGGCGGTCCGTAATTGCGATCCATGCGCCTGGGCTGTTCCATCTTCGTGCACCTGAGGTCGACATGAGCGCTTCACCCCAGATCTCCACTTTGACCTTCGCGTTGTTCGCTTTGCTCGTGACGGGCCCCGTTTACGCCGCTGCCTCCACCGACGCCCTCGGCTGGGGCGTCCCCGGCGAGGGACACGGCCAGATGCGCTCTCCCGTCGCGATCGCCCTCACGGGTAATCGCGTCTACGTCGCGGACTTCGACAACGATCGGATCCAGGTGTTCGCGCGGGCGGGAGAAGCGCTTCTGGACTGGGGCGCCTCGGGATCGGAGCCCGGTCAGTTCCGTGGTCCCGCCGGCATCGCGATCGGCCCCGACGGATCGGTCTTCGTGACCGACCACCACAACCATCGCGTCCAGCGATTCACCCCCGATGGAAGCTACATCGCAGGCTGGCCTGCTGGTGGCGATGACGCCGCCCCGTTCGGGATCGCGGTGGACCGCCTCGGGCGGGTCTACGTCACCGATCTCGAAGCCGGTCGGGTGGGGGTGTGGAGTTCCGACGGCACGTCGCTGGCGAATTGGGGGACGCGCGGCAACGCCCGCGGCGAGCTGGACGAGCCCTGGGGGATCGCGGTGGACGGGCAAGGGGACGTGTTCGTCGCCGATCACGGGAACCATCGCGTCCAGCGATTCTCGGGCGAGGGTACCTGGCTCGGCGAGTGGGGTGAGGCCGGCCTCGACGAGGCCCAGCTCCTCGGTCCCATGGGGCTCGCGGTCAGCCGCGACGGTACCGTCTACGTGACCGATCTCGCCGGCGATCGGTTGCGGCGGTTCACGCGAAGTGGCGACCTGGTCGCGAGGTGGCGCAGAGCGGACGGCGCGACGAAGTTCTCATCGCCCGGACTGGCGCTGGATTCGAGCGGCGACGTGTTCCTCGTGGATCCCGGCCGTCAGCACATCGCCCGCATCCCGGGGGCGCAGGTCCTGTCGTCCGCTGCGACTCCGGCCGCCTTCGCGATGATGCCGATCGCGCAGCCGCTGGGCCGCGGTCCCGTCACCCTGGAGCTCGCCATCCCCGCAACGGGGACGATCGGCGCCGAGTTCTTCTCGCTCGATGGTCGTAGGGTCTACACTGTGCCCGTTACCGGCGTCGATGCGGGCACGCACCGGATCACCTGGGATGCCGTGACCGATGCCGGCCACCGCGCCCCGGTTGGCGTGTACTTCATTCGAGTGCAGTTCGAAGATGGAGTGAATCGCATCACGCGCAATGGGCGCGTCGTCGTGCTTCGATAGGACCGATCAGCTCATCATTACGTCTCTCAGAAAGGTCTCCAGTGCCCCCCTGCCTCCCATGTGACCGCGAACCACTGAGAACGCATCGCCGGGGATTCCATTCGAAGGCGATGGTGCGTCGTTCGGCCGGACTTCTCCTGGGACTCTCGATGCTCGCCCACCCGTTGCCGGTTCTGGCGGCCGGGGCGGAGGCCTCGCCGGCCCGCGGGCTCCGCCAGAAGCAGATGATCCGCACCGAACGGCTCGACATCAGGCGTCCCGCCGGTCTGACCTACGCGGGCAATTCCGATCTCTTTATCGTGCTCCCCGGGCCCATCGCTGGCGCCGACGCGAGTGCAGGCGCGAGCGCCGCGCTCATGGACCGTTTCCACCATCCGATGGGATCGATCCGGCTGCCGGCGCCGCTCGCCAACGTGCGCGCCCTCGCCTACGACCGTCACGGGGAGCGACTGCTGCTCCTCGAGGTCGCCTCGCGATCGCTGCACGCGATCCCGGGTGGCGCCGACGGTACGTTCGCTTCCGATCGGGCGGTGCGCCTCGAGGCGCCGCGCGTCGGCCCGTTGCGGCCGGTCGGGATGACGGTGGATCCCCAGAGCGGCGAGGTGTTCGTGCTCGACAGGCTGATGCGGCGCATCCTCCGCTTCACCCCGGCGCCCGCCGCCGCCGGCCCCGAAGCGGCCGCAGCGATCCCCGATGTCCAGTGGATCGATCTGGGTCCGCTGGCGTCCGTGGAATTGAGCGGCCTCGCGTTCGACCCCGCAAGCGGGCATCTGTTCACGCTCGATGCCGGGCGCCGCGTGCTCCACGAGCTCGGGGTCGACGGGGGCCAGGTGGCCTCGTATGACGTCTCGGCGATCCGCTTCTCCGATCCGCAGAGCATGGTGTTCGCCCCGAGCGGCGACCAGACTGACGACCCGGCCATGCTGAGCCTGTTCGTCGCCGACCCGGGGGCGCCCGCGAGCCGGCGCGGACACGTGATCGAGCTGGCATGGACGACGGCCGCCTCGGGCGTGAGCCGGGAGGCCGGCATCCTGGCCGCGACCGCGGCGACTCTGGTGCGGGTCACGCCGACGTCGGCCTTCTCGCCGCCCAGTCCCGATCCCTCGGGGGTCGGCTACGACCCGGTGAGCGGACGTCTCATCATCAGCGACGCCGAGGTCGAGGAGATGCCCATCTATGCCGGCAAGAACATCTTCGAGACCTCCCTCACCGGCACGTTGCTCCGCAGCTGGACCACTCTCCCCTGGGACGTCGAACCCACCGGGACCGCGCCTAACGGCAACAATCGGCACCTGTTCGTCTCCAACGACGACGCGGACCGGGTGTGGGACGTCAATCCGGGACCGGACAATCTGCTGGGGACCAGCGACGACACGCGCACCTCGTTCAAGACCAACGACTTCGGCTGCGGCGACCCCGAGGGCATCGCCTACGACCGCACCGGCAACCGGTTATTCATCGCCGACGGCGTGAATGAGGAGATCTACGTTGTCCTGCCGGGGCCGAACGGGGTGTTCAACGGCGTGTCTCCGGTCGGTGACGACCAGGTGACCCACTTCGACACCGGCGTGCTGGGATCGGTGGACCCCGAGACGGTGGAATGGAAGTCGGACACCGGCACGCTGCTGGTGCTGGGCAGCACCGGCTCCAAGATCGTCCGCGAGGTCACGACCACGGGGACCCTGATCGCGAATACCGACATCTCGTTCGCACCGCTCAACAAGCCCGCGGGGCTCGCCTACGCCCCCTCGAGCGGGGGTGGGGGCTGGAGCTACTACATCGTCAACCGTGCGGTGGACAACAACTCCGACCCTAAGGAGAACGACGGGACGCTGGTCGAGATCTCGGTCGGGGGCACGGCGCCCGGCAACGTCGCGCCGTCGGCCAATGCCGGCCCGGACCAGACCATCACCCTGCCCGCGCAGGCGTCGCTCGACGGCACGGTGAGCGACGACGGGCTGCCGAGCCCGCCCACGCTCACGACCACCTGGAGCTTCGTGAGTGGGCCGGGCACGGTCACGTTCGCGAATCCCAACGCGGTCGACACCCAGGCCAGCTTCTCGATCGAGGGCACCTACGTGCTGCGGCTGACCGGCAGCGACGGCGCGCTGAGCACGAACGACCAGGCGCAGATCACGGTCCTGCCGGTGGGTAGCGCGACGGAGATTCGAGTCGCCGCCGGCACCGACGATGCCGAAGAGAGCCCCACCGGCGTCGTCACCACGAACAGCAGCGACCTCGAGCTGGTGTTCGACGCCGGCCTCCAGACGGTCGGCGTGCGCTTCACGAACGTGGCGATCCCGCAGGGCGCGACCATCTCCAACGCCTACATCCAGTTCCAGGCCGACGAGGTCCAGAGCGAAGTCACGAGCCTGCTGCTGCAGGGCCAGGCGGCCGACAACGCCGCCACGTTCGCCACCGGGGCCGGCAACGTGTCCACACGCCCGCGCACGGCGGCATCGGTGAGCTGGGCGCCGCCCGCCTGGAGCACGGTGGACGAGGCGGGACCCAACCAGCGCACGCCCGAACTCAAGACCCTGATCCAGGAGATCGTGAACCGCCCCGGCTGGGCGAGCGGAAACGCGCTGGCGATCGTGCTCACCGGCACCGGCCACCGTACGGCCCGCGCCTTTGAGGCGTTGCCCGCCGCCGCCGCGCTGCTCCACATCGCGATCGCGGGGGGCGGCGGGACCAACACCGCGCCGACCGCGAATGCGGGGTCGGACCAGACGATCACCCTTCCCGCCCAGGCGACGCTCGACGGGACGGTCGGTGACGATGGGCTGCCGAGCCCGCCGTCGCTCACGACCACCTGGAGCGTGGTGAGCGGGCCAGGCACGGTGACGTTTGCGAACGCGAACGCGGTGGATACCCAGGCCAGCTTCACGATCAACGGAACATACGTCCTGAGGCTCGCCGCCAACGACGGCGAGCTGATCACCGCCGACGAAGTGCAGATCACCGTGCAGCCGGGAGCCGGCAATGCCGCCCCGACGGTGAACGCGGGAACCGACCAGACGATCACCCTTCCCGCCCAGGCGGCGCTCGACGGGACGGTCACCGACGACCTGCTGCCAAGCCCGCCCACGCTCACGACCACATGGAGCCTTGTGAGCGGGCCCGGGACCGTCACGTTCCAGAACGCGAACGCGGTGGACACCCAGGCGAGTTTCTCGACCGCCGGGACCTACGTCCTGAGGCTCACCGCCAGCGACGGCCAGTTGAGCGCCTCCGACCAGGTTCAGATCACCGTGCAGCCGGCCAACGCCGCCCCGACCGCGAACGCCGGGCCGGACCTGGAAGTCACGCTGCCCGCGCAGGCGGTTCTCAACGGCACCGTCAGCGACGACGGGCTGCCCAGCCCGCCGTCGCTCACGACCACCTGGAGCATGGTGAGCGGGCCGGGCCTGGTCACCTTCCTCGACCCGAACGCGGTGGATACCCAGGCGTCGTTCTCCACCTCCGGGACCTACGTGCTGCGGCTCACCGCGAGCGACGGCTCGCTCAGCACATCGGACCAGGCGCAAATCACCGTGTATCCCGCCGGAACCCTGTTCAAGCGCATCGCCACCGGCACCGACGACGCCGAGGAGAGCGCCAGCGGCAGCGTCGCGGTCAACGGCAACGACCTCGAGCTGGTTTTTAGCGGCAGCAACCAGAGGGTGGGGCTGCGCTTCAGCGCGCTGGCCATCCCGCAGGGCGCCACGATCAACTCCGCCTCGATCCAGTTCCGGTCCGACGAGGCCCAGGGCGAGGCGACGGCGCTGCTGATCCAGGGCCAAGCGGTCGGGAACGCCCTGGCGTTCGTGCGTACGACCGCCAACATCTCGGCGCGGCCGCGCACCACCGCCTCCGTGTCCTGGGCGCCGGCGCCCTGGGGCGCTGTCGGCCTGGTCGGCCCGGACCAGCGCACGCCCGACATCGCCGCCATCATCCAGGAGATCGTCAATCGGCCCGACTGGGTGAGCGGCAATTCGATCGTGATCATCATCACCGGGACCGGACATCGCACTGCCGAGTCATTCGAGGGTCTGGCCTCCGGGGCCGCACGGCTGGAGTTGCAGTACCAGTAGGTCGGTTCGAAACGCGGCTTAGGCAGAAGCGGAGGGGGGCGGGCCAGCACGGCCGGCCCCCCTGCGACCTCCCGGCCGATCCAATCTCCCGCCCGGCCTCAAGTCATCGGGCCCGGGCGCGGACAGACCTTCAGAGATCGGGCACCGACCGGGCACCGATCGGGCGCGGGCGCCCTGCCAGGTGGGCCCGGCCCGCGGGCGCTCGAAGGGGCGCGGTCGTCGTCCGCTCGCGCACCGACCACCGTCTCCTTTCACCAAGGCCTCCCGCAAGCGGCTCGGCATCGAGATCCAGCCGCCGCCGGACCACATGGCGCCGTGCCCGGCCGCATCCCGGGACCCGAGGGAACCCATTGGCCCTGCCCGCAAGCGTCGCGTCCGCCGCGGCCGTGTCCACGGCTCGCGAGCCAGCGTTCGTCATGAGCGTGGACGTCGAGGACTACTTCCAGGTCCAGGCGTTCGCCGGCATCGTGCCAAGGGCCGACTGGGAATCGTTGCCCTGCCGCGTCGAGGCCAACGTGGACCGGATCCTCGAGGCGCTCCGGGACACCGGCACGCGGGCGACCTTCTTGGCTCTTCCGGGAATCGTGTGGCTGAAATTATGGCTCCTCGATGCGCCGGTTAAGACCGGCGAGGTGAAGTGAATGAAAGAGTCATACGGTGAAGGGCTAGCGACCCACGCCGGCCCCGAGTCATGCGGAGCTGCCCGCGAGGGTGGCATCGAAGCGTTGACAGGGGTACACACGGGCCGGGTATTCAGCCGCGAAAGCAAATGCCTACGGGGTGCCGACGCTGTGAGGAGAGGCGGAAGGCCACACCCATTCCATCGCCACCGCGAGATGGAGGGGGACCCCGCGCGGTCAGAGACCCCGAGCACGTGTGGAAACACCTCGCACGGGAACCGGGAGATCCCGGGCCCACCCGCCGCGGATGGCGTGGCGGGACGCGTCGGGAAGTCCAAGGACACACGCCGACGATGAACGGACCTGGGAAGTCGGACAGACCCGTAGTACCGAGGAAGCCCTCGAACAAGGCCGGAAGCTCGGCGGCGGAGAGGGTGGAGGGAAGGGGTCTGGCCAAAGGGAACCTGAGCCAGCAAAACGCGTCCCGGACACCGAGCCGGACCGACGCGCTCAGTGCGCTGGAGCGGGTACGTCAGGCAGCACGCAAAGACAAGAAGATGCGGTTCACGGCGCTCCTGCACCACATCTACCAACCGGAGATGCTCCGACAGGCGCACCTGAGCCTCAAGCGGGACGCTGCGCCGGGCGTTGACGGAGAGACGTGGCGGCACTACGGCGAGGCGTTGGAGGAAAACCTTCACGACCTGTCCGAACGGCTGAAGCGTGGAGCGTATCGAGCGAAGCCGGTGCGCAGGGTGTACATCGCCAAGGCTGACGGGCGGCAGCGACCGCTCGGCGTACCGACGCTGGAGGACAAAATCGTCCAGCGCGCGGTGGTCGAGGTGCTGAACGCCATCTACGAAACCGACTTCCTCGGCTTCTCGTACGGGTTCCGGCCGGGGCGCAGCCCGCATCAGGCACTGGATGCGCTCTACACCGGACTGCGGACGAGGAAGGTGAACTGGGTGCTCGATTCCGACATCCGTGGGTACTTCGATGCCATCGACCACGGCTGGTTGGCGAAGTTCGTCGAGCACCGGATCGCGGACCGGCGCGTCGTGCGACTGATCCAGAAATGGCTCAACGCCGGCGTGCTGGAGGACGGAATGCGGACATGGTGCGAGGAGGGAGCGCCCCAAGGCGGCAGTGCATCGCCGCTGCTGGCGAATGTGTACCTCCACTACGTGTTCGATCTCTGGGCCCAACGATGGCGACGGACGCAGGCGCGCGGCGATGTGATTGTCGTGCGGTTCGCGGACGACATCATCCTGGGTTTCCAGTACCGATCGGAAGCCGAGCGGTTCCGGAACGAGCTGGCCGAGCGGTTTCGGAAGTTCGGACTGGAACTGCACCCCGACAAAACCCGCGTGCTGGAGTTCGGCCCCTATGCGGCCGAGAACCGGCGCAAGCGCGGCGAGGGTAAGCCCGAGACCTTCGACTGCCTGGGCTTCACGCACATCTGCGGGAAGCAACGGAACCGGAAGTTCACGGTGCTGCGGCAGACGATCCGCAAGCGATTGCAGGCCAAGCTGAACGCGGTGAAAGCCGAACTCCGGCAACGCCTGCACGATCCTGTTCCCGAGGTAGGAGTCTGGCTGCGCTCGGTGGTCGGCGGGCATGTCCGTTACTACGGAGTCCCGACGAACTCCCGGGCGTTGGTGCTGTTTCGCTATCGGGTTGGTTGGCTGTGGTACCGCGCGCTCTCCCGTCGCAGTCAGACTGGCCGAGTCCGCTGGGACCGCATGACCCGCCTTATCCGCCGCTGGCTCCCACCCGCGCGTATCTATCATCCCTATCCTTCGTGTCGCCTTGGCGTCATTACCTGAGGCAAGAGCCGGATGCGGGAATCCCGCACGTCCGGATCTGTGGAGGGGGTGGTCTGCGAGGACCGTTCCTACTCCAACTCAGATTTCCGTAAAGACAGGGGCGCGGAGCTGATCCGAGGAGCTTGACGCGACGAGACGTCTTGGTTCATCCATGGCCTTTCTCTCTTAGGGAGGGAGGAGGGTCAGAGGAATGAACCATGCCGGGGTTCCGGATGACGCGGCGGATGTTCGAACGGATCGCGGCGCTGTGCACGCGGCTGCCGATCGCGGTGGTGGCCCAGATGGCGAAGTTGTCGTGGGCAACGGTGGCCAAGATCGATGGGCGGGCGATCGAGCTGGGGCTCGGAGATCGCGCGCTGGACCTAACGAAGCTGCGCTGGATCGGAGTGGACGAGGTGTCGTGGAACGGGGGCCGCAAGTGCTTCACGATCGTGACCGATCTCGAGAGCGGCCGGGTGGTGCGGATCGGCAACGGCAAGGGTCGCGGCGGCCTGCTGCCGTTCTTGCGCGCGCTGGGAGCCCGAGGGCGGCGCAAGGTCCGTGGTGTGGTGAGCGACCTGGGCGATCAGTCGATCATCGCCAGCCGACTACGGCACGCGGTCCACGTGCTCGATCGCTTCCACATCGTCCAGTGGGTCCACGAGGCGCTCACGCAACTGCGGCCGCGGCTGTTCGCGGGCGCGCCACGCGATGAGCTGGGACGCACGCTCAAGGTGAAGAAGTGGCTGCTGCTCTCGGCCCGCGAGAACCTCGAGCGCAACGATCGGCTGCAGCTGGACGAGCTGATGGAACTCAACCAGCCGCTCTACCAGGGCTATTTGCTCAAGGAACAGTTGCGCGGGAGCCTCCGCTATCTTTGGCGCTATTTCGGTGTGCTGCGGGACCGGCTCCACGGCTGGATCGTGGCGGCGCTCGGCAGCGGGCTGCAGGAGTTCAAGCCGGTGGCGCTCCGCCTCGCTACCCACCTCGACGCGGTGATCGCCGGTCACCAGCACGACGTCCCGCTCGGCCTGGTGGAGGCGATCAACAGCAGGATCGCGGCGCTGCGTCATTAGGCGCATGGGTATCGTGATCCCGAGGACTTCAAGCTCAAGATCTTTCAGCGCTGCAGCCTGCTCGACAATCCGTGGGCTGTGATCGTCCTGTGATTACGGAATTGTGAGAGGAGCCAATAATCAAGGCTAACCCGAGACCGGCCCCGCGCGGTCGCCGGGGGTCCGTGGGCGGCCCGAGGCGTGGCGTCCAGGCTCGATCTCGCCCCCCCGGGCCCCCATTCGGCCCCTAACGCGGGCGTCGCACGGTCCCCAAGGGCCCTCTGTACGAGTTCGCCGGCTTTCCGCACTGCACAACGCCCACAAACAGTGCCGTTTGCGTTACTGTTTACGCCCATCGAACACCATGTACGCTCTATTCTCTCCTGTCTATTGATACCCGCGCTCGGGTTAAGCTATAGTTGCTGCGTTGGGTCGTGGCCGCGCTGGATCGCAGCAGGGTAGGCTCAAGTCGAGCAACTCCCCTCACACCCTCCCTGGATCAGCCCCTAGGCCATCCCGCAGGGGCTGGATCTTCAGAGCAAACGGGATCTCAAGTATCGATCACCTGGCGCCCGCCGTGAGGCGAGCCCGGGCGCCTGTCCCTTCGCGTAGAGGGCCGGAGGCCGTGATAATGATTAATGCCGAATGGCATATGAGTTCAATGGAAGCAGACATTTTTGAGGAGGAATCGCCGTACCACCGCAAGAAGCGGGTCCTGGACGTGGTCATCGCCACTCTGGCGCTGATCGTGCTGCTCCCGGTGTTCCTGCTCGTGGCCATCGCCGTCCGCTTCGACAGTCGGGGGCCGGTCTTTTACGAGCAGGAACGGGTCGGACTGGATCGCCGCCGCGGGCGGGGCGCCACGCCCATCCGGGGGGATCGCAGGAAGAACCACGGCTACGGCAAACCGTTCACGATCTACAAATTCCGCAGCATGGTTTCGGATGCCGAAAAGCACTCCGGTCCGGTGTGGGCGAAGAAACGGGATCCCCGCGCCACCCGCGTGGGGGCGTTCTTGCGGCTCAGCCACCTCGATGAGATCCCCCAGCTCATGAACGTGCTGCGGGGCGAGATGAGCATGGTCGGCCCGCGGCCCGAACGTCCGCAGCTGTTCGGCGACCTTGTGGCCCAGATCCCGGAGTACGCGCTCCGGTGCCGGACGCTCCCGGGCATCACGGGCGTCGCCCAGATCAAGAACGGCTACGACGATTCGCTTCAGTCGGCGGCCCGCAAGGTCCAGTACGATCTCTATTACATCCGCAAGGGCACTGCGATGCTGGACCTCAAGATCATGATGGCCACCGCGCTCGTCCTGGCGAGGGGCAAGCAGCACGAGTAGGCGGAACCGCCTGCTGAGATCCGACGGCGCCCGAGAGGGCGCCGTCCTCGTTTGGGGGGCGGGCCCCGGCGAGCGCGCCGCGCTCCCGGGTCTCCGTGGGCGGGCTACCTTCCGAGGATCAGGCGGAGATAAACCTGCGTCAGATCGTCTCCCCACAGAAACACGACCATCGCCGCCGGGCAGAGCAGCGTACCGAAGGGCAGCGCGGTCTGACCGCTCCCCGTCCGTCGCAGCATGAGCACGGCGCCCCAGATGGTGCCGGCGAGCGCGGCAAGGAACAGCGTGACCAGCGTCAGCTTCCAGCCCAGCACCGCCCCGAACATCGCGGCGAGCTTGATGTCTCCGCCGCCCAGGCCCTCCTGGTTGCGCAGTCGCAGGTAGCCCCAGGCGAGCAGCCAAAGCAGCCCGCTCCCGACCAGCATCCCGAGAAGGGCATGATTGGCTCCCCCGGGGCGCGGCAGGACGGCGGCAAGGGCGATCAGGGTGCCGGGGAAGGTGAGCGCGTCGGGCAGGAGCTGGAAGTCGAGATCGATCCACATCAGGGCCAGCATGAGGAAACCCCAGAGCGCGAGGAACGGCAGGGCCGGGCCCAGCCCGACCTCGAGCAGGACCAGCACCGCCCAGGCCCCGCACAGCAGCTCGGTCAACGGGTAGCGCCATCCGATCCCCGCCCCGCAGTGCCGGCAACGCCCGCGAGCAGCCAGAAAGGAGAGCAGCGGCACGAGGTCGGCCGGTTGGAGCACCGCTGCGCAGGCGGGGCACGCCGAGCGGCCCCGCACCCATGAACGGCCGCGCGGCACCCGCCACGCAATCGCGCTCATGGCGCTGCCCATGACGACGCCGAGCAGGCCGACGAGGCCCACCATCCAGACGGGGGCGATGGTGGGAACGGTGGAGAAGGGGAGCATGTCGGCTGGCACAATATAGCCGTTGCACCGGGTTCGGCGACGATTTTGTGCCGTGCGCGGGGGGGGCGTCGGCGGGCCCATGTGCTCGCGACGGGGAGGGTTGTCAGAATTCCCTTTGGCTGCCCCGACCGATGTGGCAACCTGCCTGCGATGCGTAGTCGCCGCCGTCTGGATTCCGGCGCCCGCATCCCTCGAGGACGGTGTTCGGTGTCTTCGATCAGGCAGCGCAGCAAGCCAGGGAAGGTCGCCCTCGCGTTGCACTCCGGTCGGTTTGGGATTGCAGGATTCAACCAATCCCGTCGGCACTGCTCCCCACGCGTCGATTTACCTGTGCCTACAACCCGCAGGCGCGGGCCATCTTTCGCCTGTGGCGTGGAGGTCGGCGGTGGCTCGTTCGTCGCGCAGGTCGGAGGGCATGTTTCATGCTCAGACCGCCGGGCGGCTCGCAGGGGCGATTCCCTTCGGACCCCCGAGCCGCGGTGAAGGGATGCCCGGTTGGTTCCCTCGACCGGCGCCGCACGCTGCCACCTGCATTGTGGTTCCGCGGACGCTGTGTCTCGATCCTCCAGGACGGAGCATCGGCGATCAGCTGTTGGAGGAATCGATGCGCCTTCGCTCGCCCGCGCTGTTCCTGGTCCTGCTGGGAATCGTGGGGATGGAGCCGTCCGCCGACGCTCAGACCGTGACCTGGAACAGCGTCCGCCTGACCTGGACCACCCCCGGAGACGACAGCCTGTCAGGCACCGCCTCCCAATTCGACCTTCGCTTCTCGACCTCGGCGATCACCGCGGCCAACTTCGCCTCGGCGACGCGCTGGAACGGCACGCCGACACCGACCGCGTCCGGGACGACTCAATCCACCACCGTGACCGGCCTCTCGCCCAACACGACTTACTGGTTCGCGATCAAGACCGCGGACGAGGTGCCCAACTGGTCGGGCCTCTCGAACGTCATCTCGCGAATCACCCTCACCTCCCCGGACACCATCCGACCGGCGCAGGTCGCGGGCCTCGCGATCACGGGTACCACCGAGACCACCGCGTCACTGGGCTGGACGGCGGTCGGCGACGACAGCCTTACCGGCACCGCGGCCTCGTACGACCTGCGCTATTCCACGTCGCCGATCACTGCGGCCAACTGGGCCACCGCCACGCAGGTCACCGGCGAACTTTCACCAGGCGCGCCCGGCGCCCCCCAGAGCCACACCGTTACCGGCCTGAGCCGGCAGACCACCTACTACTTCGCCCTCAAAGTCGCGGACGACGCGGGGAATCTCTCGGCGGTCTCCAACGTGCCGAGCGCGATCACTCCGGATCAGACCCGCCCGGCGTCGATCACCGACCTGGCGGTGGGATTCGTCTGGATCGGACACATGCTGCCCGGAAACGCGGCAGTACTGCCGGCCCTTCGACACGACGATCGACGCCGTCCCTAGGAAGGCCCCTGCCCCTATGCCCAAAACCGAGCGAATGTTAGGGATCGGCCAGCGAACGCAGGGACCGCGGTCGCTGCTGGTCGGGCTGGCGCTGACCCTGGTGCTGACCTCCCCGCTGGCCCCCCCACTCGCCCCGACGGTGGCGTATGCGCAGGGCGCGGGCGCCGACTCGCTGAGCCTGGCGTGGAGCGCGCCCGGCGACGATGGACAGATCGGGACCGCCTCGCTCTACGAGATGCGCAGATCGGGATCGCCGATCGACGAAGGTAACTGGAGCACCGCCACCGTTGTCAGCGGTTCCCCCGTCCCGCTGCCGGCCGGCACCCGTCAGCTCATGGTGGTGCGGGGTCTCACGTCCGGGACCACCTATTACTTCGCCATCAAGACCGCGGACGAGGCCGGCAACTGGTCGGGCCTCTCGAACGTGGTGCGGTGGAACTGGATCTACGACACCGCTCCGCCCGCCGCGCCCTCGGGGCTGAGCGCGGCACTCCAGGGGGGAGGCGGGGTCCTCGTGAACTGGTCGCCGAACTCCGAAGCGGACCTCGCCGGATATATCGTCTACCGCGGTCTCAGCGTCGGTGGTCCGTTCACCGCCCTCAACGGCCCGCTCGTCACCTCGACCAGTTACGTGGACGGCACGATCCCGACCGGGACCGAGACGGTCTGGTACCAGATCACCGCGCGCGACGGCACGGGCAACGAGAGCGCGCGCAGCGGCGCCGTCAGCGTGACCCTCGCGGCCGGGACAACCGCCTGGGCATTCAGGCTCGCCTTCCCCAACCCGAGCGGGCCCGGCAAGTCCGTGGGCCTCCCGCTGGTCGTGCCCCCCGCGGGCGGCAACGCGCGCATCGAGATCGCCAACAATATCGGCCAGCGGGTGCGGCGCATCGATCTGGGCGCACTCGCGCCCGGCACGCCGATCATCGAGTGGGACGGCCGGAACGATGCCGGCCGCGAGGTGGCGCCGGGCGCCTACACGGCCTGGCTGATTGCGGGGTCGACACGGATCGCCGTCCGTTTGGTGCGGGTGCCATGAGCTGGGGGGGGGCCTGGATGAGGATCTGCGCGCGGGCGGCGGTGGTCGCCATGGTGACGAGCCTGCTCGTGGCCGGGACCGCCCGGGCGGGGTTTGAGAACGCGGGCACGACCGCCGCGAATTTCCTGTCGCTCGGGGCCGGCGCACCCGCCCTCGCCATGGCGGGCGCCAGCCTGGGCCTCGGCGAGGACATTGGTGGCGCCGCGTGGAATCCCGCCGCGTTGGGCTGGGTGAACGGGACCGAGGCCGTGCTGTCCCACGCGGGACTTCAGAACACCAGCCTTCAAGAGTGGGGTGCGGTGGGCGGCCGCTTTGCGCGGACGCAAACCCGCTGGGCCCTCAGCGGCCTTTACCAGGGGGATGGCACGCTCGACGGCACGGATGCGACGGGTTTGCCCACCGGGAGCTTCTCGGTCTCGAGCATGGCCTTGGGCGCGATGCTCGCGCAGCAGTTCGGCAGCCGGGCGTCCCTCGGCCTCGGGGCCAAGGCGGTCCGGGAGAACATCGCGACCGCTTCGGGGTCGGGGTTCACATTCGACGCCGGCTTCATGTTGCGCGCCGGCCTGTTCGGCATCGGCGTGGCCGCGCAGAACCTCGGCGGGCAGATGGCCTTCGGCGCATCGAAGTACCCGTTCCCGACCAACTACGGAGTCGGGCTCGGATTCTCGCTCCCGAACTCCGGCGTACGCATTGCGGTAGATGCCAACTTCCCGAGCGCCTATCACCGTGACCTGCGCGCGGGCGCGGAGTGGCTGTATCGCGGAGCGCTCGCCCTGCGGGCCGGATACCGGAAGGAGCTCGGCTCGGTCGAGGACCCGCTCGATGGCCCCTCGTTCGGCGTCGGTGCCAGCCACCGGGGCATGTGGCTGGACTACGGCTACCTGCTCTCCAACAGCGGGAGCGGCCAGCATCGGATGGGGATCCGTTTCCGTCTCGGCGGGTCGGCGGTGGGGGACGGGTCCGAGGGCCAGACTTCCACGTCCGCGAAGCCTGCGGAGCCGGGCAAGCGCGCGGAGCCGGGCAAGCCCGGGGACTTCGACTGGGCGCGCGACGGCTCGCGCCTTGGCCCGGGCAAGCCTACGAAACCGTAGCGGGCTAGAGCGGGAAGGCGCCCTTCAACTTCGTCCCATCGCCGGTCGCGCGGGCGTGGCGCATCTGCTCCGCCAGGTGGGGCGGCATCTCCTTGTAGACGTCGGTGAACAGGGTCTCGATCGGCGGGGGCGGGAGCGCCTCGGCTTCCTGGATGGCGCCGCCGATCTCAGCGTTTAGCTCGTCCTTCCACCGCTCCTCCTCGCCCTCGGCGAGCAGGCCTGCCGAGCGGAGCCAGGCGCGGAGCCGAGCGAGCGGATCGCGTCGCTCCCATTCGGCGACCAGCGCCGCGTCGCGGTAGCGGGTGGGATCATCGCTCGACGAGTGGCCCGACATGCGGAAGGTCACCGCCTCGACCAGCGTCGGGCCCTCCCCTCGGCGCGCGCGCTCGACCGCCTCGCGCGTGGCCGCGATCACCGCGAGGATGTCGTTGCCGTCCACGCGCACGCCCGGGAAGCCGTAGGCCTGGGCCTTGATCGCGATGCTCTCGGAGGCGGTCTGGCGCGCGAGCGGCACCGAAATGGCCCACTGGTTGTTCTGGCAGAAGAAGATCATCGGCAGCTTGAACACCCCGGCGAAGTTGGCGGCGGCGTGGAAATCCCCGCTCGAGCTGGCGCCGTCGCCCATGTAGCCCATGCACACGACATCGTGCTTGAGGTACCGCGCGGCCCAGGCGGCTCCCATCGCGTGGGGGAGCTGGGTGCCGATCACCGACGACCAGGCCACCGTCCGCACCTTGCGGTCGCTGAAGTGGCAGGGCATCTGGCGGCCCATCAGCACGTCGCCGCTGTTGCCGATCAGCTGGCAGACGATCTCCTTAATGGTGGTCCCGCGCCATAGCGACACCCCCATCTCGCGCAGCGCCGGGAACACCCAGTCGGTCGCGCGCAGCGCGTAGCCCGAGCCGGTCACCGCCGCCTCCTGCCCGTGGGCGGTGCCGTAGAAGCCGATGCGACCCTGCCGCTGGAGCGACAGCATGCGCTGGTCGAGCACCCGCATCTTGACCATGTGCCGGAGCAGGGCGCGCAGGTCGTCGGGCGGCACCGCGGGAGGGACGCCGGTGAGGCGCCCCTCGGGATCGAGGTGTTGCAGGAGCGGTGCGCTCATCCCACCTCCTCAGGGCCGAGCCAGGCGGCCGGGTCGGCGAGCCGGGCGATGACGGCGTAGAGGAAATCCGCTCCGACCGCGCCGTCCACCACCCGATGGTCGAGCGAGAGCGACAGGTTGGTCATTTCGCGGGCGACGATCTGGTCGTCCACCACCACCGGCCGCTTCTTCACCTCGTGCACGCCGAGGATGGCGACCTGCGGGTGGTGGACGATCGGCGTGGCGAGCAGGCCGCCCCGAGCGCCGGTGCTGGTGACCGTGAAGGTGCCGCCCTGGAGCTCTTCGAGCTTGAGCGTCCCGGCGCGGGCCCCCTCCGCCAGGCGCCGGATCTCGGCCGCGATCCCAAGCAGCGGGCGGCGGTCGAAGTCGCGCACCACCGGTACGGTCAGGCCCTCCGGGGTCGCCGTGGCGATGCCCATATGATAGTAGCGCTTGAGCACGACCTCGTGTGCCGCATCGTCGAGGCTGGCGTTGAGCAGTGGGAACCGCTTTAGCGGCTCGGCCAGCGCCTTGACCACATAGGCGAGGTAGGTGAGGGGGACGCTCTTCTCATTCGCCCGCGCGCGCATTTCGCGCAGGTGATCCGACACCGCGCTCATGTCGCACTCGGCAACGAACGTGAAGTGGGCGGCGGTGTCGAGCGAGCGGCGCATGTTCTCGGCGATGCGGCGGCGCAGACCGCGCAGCGGGATGCGCTCCTCGGGTCCGGCGGACAGCGGGGCCGACGGATTCACTGGCTCCTCGCGGGTCCCCGTCGCTGGCGATCCAGCCCCACTCGTCGCCCCCGCTGCCTTCCGCACGTCCTCCGCCGTGATGCGCCCGCCGGGGCCGGTGATGGTGACGGCCTCGAGCGCGACGCCCAACTCACGCGCCAGCTGCCGAACCGCGGGGGTCGCCTGGAACGTAGCCGCGGAAGCCGTCGGGGCCGTGGCCCCGGCGCCGGCGGCTGAGGCCGGTGCGCCGACCGCGGTGGCCCGCGAAGGCGATGCGCCTGTGGCGGCGCGCGCGCCGGTCTCCCCAGCCACCGCGATGGTCACCATGATGGCGCCGACCGGGATCACCTGGCCCTCCCGGGCGTGGATCGCTTCGATGATGCCGCTGCGGGGGGCGGGAATCTCGACGTTCGCCTTGTCGGTCATGACCTCGACCAGCGGTTGATCCTCCTTGACCGCATCGCCCGGCTTGACCAGCCAGCGGACGATCTCGCCCTCGGCCACGCCCTCGCCGATGTCGGGCAGCTTGACGTCGTATCCCATCGGGTCCCCCTAGGCGAAGGTCATGACGTGCTCGATCGCGCGCAGCGCGCGCGGCGCGTCAGGCAGGTAGCTGTGCTCGAGCGTGTAGGGGAAGGGCGTGTCGTAGCCGGTCACGCGCAGAACCGGCGCCTGCAGCGAGGTGAGCGCCTGCTCGGCGATCAGCGCCACCAACTCGGCGCCGTATCCGCAGGTGCGCGGCGCCTCGTGCAGTACCACGACGCGGCCGGTCTTGCGCACGCTCGCGAGCACGGTCTCGCTGTCGAGCGGTGCCAGAGTGCGCAGATCGATCACCTCGACCGACCACCCGCGCTCCGCCGCGGCGTTCGCCGCCTCGACCGCGACCGGGACCATCGCCCCATAGGCCAGCACCGTGCAGTGCTCGCCTTCGCGCGCGAGGCGCGCGCTCCCCAGCGGCACCGTGAAGCGGCCCTCGGCCACCTCTTCGCGCACCGAGCGGTAGAGGCGTTTGGGCTCGAGGAAGATGACCGGGTCCTCGCCGGCGAGGGCGGCGAGCAACAGACCCTTGGCGTCCGAGGGGGTGGAGGGGATGACGACCGTGAGGCCGGCGGTGTGGCAGAAGTACGCCTCGGGGCTCTGGGAGTGATAGAGGCCGCCCTTGATGCCGCCCCCGTAGGGCGCACGCACAATCACGGGGCAGGCGTACTGGCCGGCCGAGCGCCAGCGCATCTTGGCCAGCTCGGAGACGATCTGGTCGAAGGCAGGATAGATGAAGTCGACGAACTGGATCTCGACCACCGGCCTGAGGCCGTAGAGCGCCATCCCGATCGCCCCGCCGACGATCCCGTTCTCCGCCAGCGGGGTGTCCACCACCCGCTCCTCGCCGAACTCGGCCTGCAAGCCCTCGGTGACCCGGAACACCCCGCCCGCCCTGCCGACGTCCTCGCCCAGGATGATGACGGTCGGATCCTCGCGCAGCGCGATGCGAAGCGCGTCCTGGATGGCCTGGACCATGGTCATGGGGGGCATGGAATGACTCCGGAGGTCGAAGGGACGCGGAAGCGTAGCCGATGGCTTGAGGAGCGGCAACCGGTCGGCGTCGGCGGGCCGGTGGGAGGGCGCCCGGGCAGGCCATCCGGCCCGGGTCGTGATCCGGCCCGGGGCCGAGCGTGCCTGGGTGGCCGTCGCCGGTCGGGGGGCTCCAATATTAGCCTTGACGAACAAGATAATTAGCCTAGGCTAACCGCCGTGCTCACCCGCTCGCAGCAGGATGACCTCAAGGCGCTCCACCCGCCGGCCCCCGGGAGGGATCCGGTGCCCACCCCGTTCCTGCGCCGGGGTCCGCTGGCGCTGGTCGTCTTCGCGGGCCTGCTCGCCCTCTCCGCGGGCTGCGGGCATCTGCTCACGACCGCGCCGGACGCGGCCGACCTGTTCGACGCCCCGCTCGAGGGACTCGGCCCGGCCGACCTGGCCGCGTTTGTAGAGGGGGACGAGCAGTTCGGGAAGGCATTCGCCATGAGCGAGGGCCTCGGACCGATCTTCAACAACGTCTCGTGCGCGTCCTGTCACAGCGGCGACGGGCGCGGGCGCCCGGAGAACGGTCTCACACGCTTCAGCACGACGGCGCTTCCGCCGGGCGACTACGGCGAGCCGCAGATCCAGGATCGCGCGATCCCCGGGGCCGAACGCGAATACCTGCCGGGCGGCGCCGAGATCTCGCGCCGCCTTCCGCCGCCCGTGTTCGGCGCCGGCCTGATCGAGGCGATCCCGGCCGAGAGCGTGTTGGTGCGCGCCGACCCCACCGACGTCGACGGTGACGGCATCTCGGGCCGGCCGAACATGGTCTCGGTCCCGGATTTCGTACCGGCCCACGAGCCCGGCGGCGGCGCCACCGCTCTCGGGCGCTTCGGACGCAAGGCGCAGACCTCGAGCATCCTGCAGCAGACCGTCGACGCCTATCACCAGGACATCGGCATCACGACCGACTTTCGGCCGGTCGAGAACCGTAACCCGCGCGCCTCGAGGCCCACCGAGGCGGCCGACCGCGTCGCCGACCCGGAGCTTCCGTCCCATGTCGTGCGCGCGGTCGTCGCGTACCTGCGGCTGCTTGCGCCGCCCGCGCCGGGCGAGCTGACGGCGAATCGCGCCCGCGGCCTCGCGGCGTTCGGGACGGCCAGGTGCGGCTCCTGCCACGTGCCCGCGCTCCGGACCGGACCCAGCGCCACGCCGGCGCTTGCGAACCGCGAGGTGACGCTCTACTCGGACCTGTTGCTGCACGACATGGGCGACGGCCTCGCGGACTATCGCAGCGACGGTGACGCCGACGGGCGCGAATGGCGGACCACGCCGCTGTGGGGGCTGCGGGTCATGCGCGCGTTCCTGAACGGCCAGGCGATCCTGATGCACGACGGGCGCGCGCGCAGCGTCGAGGAGGCGATCCTCATGCACGGCGGCGAGGCGCAGGCCGCGCGCGACTCGTTCACGGCGCTGCCCGCGGCCGATCGCGCGGCGCTGCTCGATTTCGTGGAGTCGCGATGACGCCGCGGACGAACATGGGCGCTCGCCCGCGCGCTGCCCTGGCGATGGGGCTCGCACTCGCACTCACACTCGCACTGCTCACCACCGCGTTCCCCCCGCTGGCCCGGGTCGCGTCGGGTGCTCCCGGCGACTCGCTTGCGTCCGAACCGCCGCGGCCCTTCGTGCCCGGCGGATTCGACGACAAGCCGCACCTGACCGGCCTGTTCGGAACACTGGCGCTCGGTGGCTACCTCGAAGGCAGCGCTAGGTGGGCCCGTGTGGACGGCGTCACCGAAGAGCTGGGTGTCGAGCTCACGCGGTGGAACCTGCTGGTCTCGACCTCGCTCCGCGACCGCGTCAAGATCTTCAGCGAGATCGAGGTGGAGGAGGGGGGCGAGGAGATCACGCTCGAGCTGGCGCAGGTGGACGTGCGATTCGCGTCCGCGTTCACCCTGCGCGGCGGGGTCCTGCTGCTCCCGCTCGGCCGCTTCAACCTCGCTCACGACGCGCCGCGCAACGAGATCGTCTCACGTCCGGCCGTCTCCCAGGACCTGCTCGGGGTGGCCCTCGCGCAGCCTGGGCTGGGCGCCTTCGGACGATTCGAACTGGCACGCGGCGCGCGCTTCACCTACGAAGCCTACGGGGTGACCGGCTACCACGAGGGTCTCATCTCGGATTCGCCCGGCGGCACGAGGCTCGTCTCGGGGAAGAGGAACTTCGAGGATGTCAACGCGTCGCCGGCGTTCGTCGGCCGGCTGGAGTTGAGCCCGAACCGGCGCACCTCCCTCGGGCTCTCGGGCTACCACGGTGCGTACAACGTGTACCGTCGGGACGGACTGGCCGTGGACGCGCGGCGGGACGTCGCGGTCGGCGTGCTCGATCTCGAACTTCCGCTCGGGCCGCTGGTGTGGAGCGGCGAGGGCGCGCTGGTCAAGGTGGAGGTGCCGCCCACGCTGGCGGGACTGTTCGCGAGCCGCCAGGCGGGCGCCTACGTGATGGCGGCGTGGGCGTTCGGCGCCGGCTGGGTGGAGGCGATGCCCGGGTCGTGGTTCACGGCGGCGGCCCGGCTCGACGCCGTCGATTTCGACCGGGATCTCGCGGGCGACTCGATGCGCGCCCTTTCGCTGGGCCTCAACTTTCGGCCGGTACGCGAGACGGTGCTCAAGCTCGGCTACGAGCGCGGCGAGACTCGCGACCGATTCAACAACCTCGGCACGTTCGCCCGTGTTCAGCTCGGGCTCGCGAGCTACTTCTGATCGTGCGACGCGCGGGCGGCGCTCGGGCGCTCGGCCCCGTGGAGCGTTCGACTCGAGGAGACGTCCGATGACCCCGCTGACGGATCTACCGCCGCGCCTCGCGCGCTGGCTGCTGTTCGTGGTCGTGCTGGTCGCCTTCGGTCTCGGGGTCGCCGGCCGCACCGATCTGCCGATGCTGAACGCGTTCATCGCCGCGTGCGCGGCGCTGATGCTGATCGGCATCCTGATCATCGACCCCGACCTGGCGCGCGAGCGCTTCCGTCGGGGGCAGACCGGCGAGGATCCGGCGCGCCTGGCCTGGATCCGGCTGCTGTTCCTCGCGCTGTTCGTCTTCGCGCTGCTCGACATCGGCCGGCTCCACTGGTCCGACCGGGTGCCGCCTGCGCTTCAGGCGGGAGCACTCGCGCTGTTCGCGCTCGCGTTCCTGTGGCAGCTGTGGGCGGTCTCCGTCAATCGATTCTTCGTCCCCGTCATCCGGCTGCAGACCGATCGTGGACACCAGGTCGTGTCCGCCGGCCCCTACGCGCTCGTCCGGCATCCGGGGTACGCCGGGATGACGCTGATGTCGCCTGCCAGCGCCCTGGCGCTTGGATCCTGGTGGGCGCTGGCCCCCGCGCTCGTCCTGTCCGCCCTGCTGCTCGCGCGCACGGCCCACGAGGACGGGTTCCTGCGCCGCAATCTCGAGGGCTATTCCGACTACGCAGCCCGGGTCCGATTCCGATTGCTGCCCGGGGTGTGGTGAGCGATGAGCGCGCTGACGCGGTCCCGGCAGGATTACCTCAAGGCGCTGTACGCGCTCGATCAGGGCGGTGAGCCCGTCCCGACCTCGCGCCTGGCGGCGCAGCTCGGCGTCTCGGCGCCCTCGGTGACCAACATGCTGGCTCGGCTGACCGAGGAACGGCTGGTGAAGCACGCGCCCCGCGCCGGGGCGCGGCTGACCGCCCGCGGCCGTCGCGAGGCGCTCGATGTGGTGCGGCGCCATCGAATCCTCGAGACCTTCCTCGTACAGGTGCTGGGCCTCGACTGGACCGAGGTGCACGCGGACGCGGAGGTCCTGGAGCACCACATCAGCCCGCGTGTGCTCGAGGCGATCGACCGTCTCATCGGTCACCCACACGAGGATCCGCACGGGCATCCGATCCCCGATCGGGAAGGCCGCATGCGCCGGCGCTCACTGCTCCCGCTGGCCGGGCTGGTGCGCGGATCGCGCGCGGTGGTGCGGGAGATCCGCGATGCCGACGGCAGGCGCATGGCCCGCTGGAAGTCCGCGGGCCTGGTGCCGGGGGCGCGCGTTCGCATGCGCGAGGTGCGGTCGCTGGACGACGTGTTCGAGATCGACGTGGCCGGCCGTCGCCTCGTCACCGGCAGCGAGGGCCTCGAGGGCGTGATGGTCGAAGTGCACGGTGGGCCTGGGCGGACCGCGCGCCCGGCAGGAGCGATTCGATGATGAACGACCGGGAGCTGGAGAGGCCTGCTTGCACCAGAGCTGCCGCGGTCTGCCTCTACCTGAGCTTCGAACATGGCTTCTGACCGCCGGCCCCCCGGGGCCCCGCCGCACCCCGACCTCTCCTCGCTCTCCGAGGTGCACCGCTCGGTCGCGATTCCGACCAGCGGGAACTGGCTGCGCCGGCTGTTCGCGTTCGCGGGGCCCGCCTACCTCGTGAGCGTCGGCTACATGGACCCGGGCAACTGGGCCACCGACCTGGCGGGCGGGGCGCGCTTCGGCTACCAGCTCGTGTGGGTCCTTCTGATGAGCAACCTGATGGCGATGCTGCTCCAGACGCTGTCGGCCCGACTCGGCGTGGTGACCGGGAAGGACCTGGCGCAGGCCTGTCGGGACTACTACCCGCGCTGGCTCTCGGTGCCGCTCTGGATCCTGTGCGAGGTCGCCATCGTCGCCTGCGACCTCGCCGAGGTGCTGGGCGCCGCGATCGGGATGAAGCTGCTGTTCGGCATCCCGCTCCTGTGGGGCGTGCTGATCACCGCGCTCGACGTGCTGCTGCTGCTCGCGCTCCCGCGCCTCGGCATGCGGCGCATGGAGGCGTTCATCATCGTCCTGGTCGCGACCATCGGTGTGTGCTTCGGGATCGAGATGGCGCTGTCGCATCCGGTGCTGGGCGAGATCCTGCGCGGCTTCATCCCGCGCGGCGAAGACGGCTCGCTCACCCTGTTCCGCCGCGACCCGGCTGGGGGGCTTTCGGTGTTGGGGCTGAACGGGGGATCGCTCTACGTCGCGATGGGGATCCTGGGCGCGACGGTCATGCCACACAACCTGTACCTCCACAGCGCGCTGGTACAGAGCCGCGCCGTCGAGCGCTCCCACGAGGGGAAGCGTCAGGCGTGCCGCATGAACCTGGTGGACACGGCGGTCGCCCTCAACTGCGCCCTGTTCGTCAACGCCGCCATCCTAATCCTCGCCGCCGCGGTGTTCCACGGCGGCCCCAACCAGGGCGTCGCAAAGCTCGAGGACGCCCATCGGCTGCTCGCCCCGCTGCTCGGGACGGCGCTCGCCTCGACCGTGTTCGCGATCGCGCTCCTGTGTTCCGGCCAGGCGAGCACCATCACCGGCACGCTCGCCGGGCAGATCGTCATGGAAGGCTTCCTTCGCATCCGCATCCGACCCTGGCTGCGCCGGCTCATCAGCCGTGGGCTCGCCATCATCCCGGCGGCGCTGTTCATTGCCATCCGGGGAGCGGACGCGGTCGATGACCTGCTGGTTCTCTCCCAGGTGGTGCTGAGCCTGCAACTCGCGTTCGCGGTCATCCCGCTCATCACCTTCACCAGCGATCGAAAGAAGATGGGAGCGTTCGTGAACCCGCCCTGGGTCATTGCGCTCGCGGGCATCACTGCGGTCATCATCGTCGGGCTGAACGCGAACCTGGTGGCGCAACAGGTTTCGGGGTGGTTCGCGGCGGCCGGACCCGACGCATGGTGGTTGCGCCTGATCGTGCTGCCGGTGGTCGCAGGGCTCGGGGCGCTGGTCATCTACATCACGCTGACGCCCATGCTGCGCCGGTTCGCCCCCGCACTGGTGGGGCACGTGCCGGAAGTCCCGTCCCTGCCCACGGTCGCAGCGGCCGCCCCGGCGCTTCACGTGCGCGCGGCCCCCGCGGGCGACCCCTGGCGCACGGTTGCGGTCGCACTCGAGCTGGGTCCGGCCGACGCCGCGGTGCTCGAGCACGTGCGCACCGTCGAGCTGACCACGCGCACCCGCCTGCTGCTCCTTCACGTGGTCGAGAGCGCCGCCGGTCGCTACCTGGGCCCCGAGACCTCTGATCAGGAGACGCGTGAGGACCGGGCGGCGCTCGAAGCCATCGCCGAGAGCCTCCGCGGCGCCGGTGTGGAGGCCGAAGTGCGCCTCGGCTACGGCAGCCCCGCGCCGGAGCTGGCGCGGCTGGTGAACGCCTCGGGCGCCGAGCTGCTCATCACCGGCGCTCACGGTCACCGGATGTTCCAGGACCTCATCCACGGCGCGACCGCATCGGGCCTGCGCCACCTCGTGCACTGCCCGGTCCTCACCGTGCCGGGCGCCGGTCAGCACCCCCGCTAATCCCGCGCGTCCGCTGTCGCGCCGGGGCGCGCTCGCGCCCCCGCCATGCCCCATCTTGCAAAACCCGGGCGGGGGCGTCACCCTTGTGCTCCGCGGCTGGAACGGCCCGCCGCGCCCCAGGCAACGCAGCCCATCCGGGCTCGGGAGGAGCGCAACTGAGTGATGTCATGCATCACGGGCGGCTGAAGGCGTCGATCGCCGATGTTTTGGATTTGGGGCTGGACCTGCTCCCTCACTACGAACTGGCGGTGATCCCGATCCTGGACGGCGCCGAGCGCCCCGCCGAGTGGCCCGAGGTCAAGCGCCGCCTACGGGCCGAGGGGGTGCGCACCTCCTCGCATCGCGGCGCGCTCCTGCTCGAGCCGGGAGAGCTGGACCGCTTCGCTTCGATCGGACTCCTGAGCGGGAACGACGAGTTGCTGCTGTGCACCGAGTGGCAGGACGAGTTCGAGTCGTTCCCCGGCCGGGTCGGGAGCGAGGGGGCCGACTTCAACGAAGGTACCCCGCTCGGTCTCGAGGAGTGGATGATCGACAGCGGCTGCCTGCTGGTGCTCGGGGACGGCGCGGGACTCAACTTCGCCACACTCGACGGTGGGCTGGCCGATCGGTTGCGCGCGCGCTTCCCCGCCGCGACGGACTGACCGGCGTGGAGCCTGCGGCGCGGGAGTCCCGCGGCCCCGCGACCTCACGGTTGCGCGAGGTGGCGCTCGAAGGCCCGGCCGGTGCCCTCGAAGGACTGCTCCTGGAGCGGGACGCGCATGACCACGCCACGACGGCGGTGGTCTGCCATCCCCATCCGCTCCACGGCGGCACCCTGCACAACAAGGTCGTCCATCGCGTGGCGACGGTGCTCCACGAGTTCGGGGCGGCGGTCCTGCGATTCAACTTCCGGGGGGTGCGGGGGAGTGCGGGGGAGTTCGACCGTGGTGCCGGGGAGCTGGAGGACGCGCGCGCGGCGCTCCGCTGGATGGAGGCGCGCTACCCGGACGCGGGGCGGTGCGTCGCCGGCTTCTCGTTCGGCTCATGGGTGGCCGCGCGTCTGTCGGTTTCCGAGCCCAAGGTCGAGCGCGTCATCTTGGTGGCCCCGCCGGTGGCGACCGCGGACTTCTCGGCACTTAAGTCAGCCAATGTCCCCAAGCTCGTGATCCAGGGCACGCAGGATGACGTCTGTCCGCTCGCCGTGCTCGAGGGCGTGTTCCCGAGTTGGGCCGAGCCCAAGCGGCTCATACGCGTCACGGCTGCTTCGCACTTCTTCGACCGTCAGCTCGCAGCGTTGGCGGATGCCCTGCGCCAGGGTCTGTCCGCGGGCGGGGTATAGAGACTCTACCCGTCGGCCTTGAGCCCGCCGCCCTCGCGGGCGCGGGCGCGTTCGCTCTCGAGGGCCGGCTCGACGTGCACGACCACGTCCGTGAGCCCGGGCCAGCGTTCCCGCAGCCGCTGCTCGACCCGGTGGCCGACCGCGTGGGCGGCGGCGATCGGCATCTGAGGATCCACCAGGATGTGCAGATCGAGGTGGATGTCGTCGTCTGAACCGCGCGAGCGCACGTTGTGCGCTTCGCGCACCCCCGGCTCCTCCAGGGCTGTCCCCTCAACCTGCGCGGGCGGGATGCGGCGTTCGTCGGCGAGCGTCGAGAGGGTGCCCAAGAGGATGCGAACCCCGGCGATCGCGATCAGGGCGACGATGATGAACGCGGCCGCCACGTCGGCCCAGCCCACCCCCGCGCGCACGGCCAGAAAGCTGCCCAGCACCAACAGGGTGGCCGCCACGTCGCTCGCGGTGTGGGCCGCGTCCGAGGTGAGGAGCTCGCTCCCCAGACGACGGCCCTCGCGGCGCTCGACCCACACCACGAATACGTTGATGGCGAGGGTGAAGCCGATGACGACGAACCCCAGGTTTGAGATGATCGGCGACTCGGAAGTGCGCAGCCGCGCGAGCGCCGAGTTGATGACCTCGTGGCAGCCGAAGAACAACATCGCTGCCACCCCGAGTGCCGCGAACGTCTCGTACTTGCGGTGCCCGTAGGGATGGTTCGCATCGGGAGGCCTGCGGGCGACCGCGACCCCGACCAGTCCGACCACGTTGGACGAGGCATCGAGCAGGGAGTGGATGCCGTCGGCCGTCATGGCGATCGCGCCCGATTTCCAGCCGTAAAGCAGCTTGGCGACCGCGACCGCCAGGTTGAGCCACAGGATCCGCCACAGCACCGTGGCGATGCGGTCGAAGCGCACAGCGGTCCGCTCGTTCATCGTCACTTCCCGGGTCGCTGACGGTGAAGTCCTGCCGAAATGGCGCCCTTCGGGAGGGCGCGGCGGTCAAATCTTGTCATACCCGTGACTCCGCCCCGGAACCGCTCCATGCCGCCAATCGTCCAGTTCATGTACCATCGTCTTCCGCTTGAGGGGGCCCGAGTCCCCGTTTCACCGCTGCGGCCTGCCACTGCGCTCGAGACAACCCGAGGAGGTCGTTTGAATCGCAACCGCTGGATCCTCGTCGCCACCCTGCTGGTCGTCGCCATGTTCGGTGCCTGGTGGTGGAGATCCCGTAGCGCAGCCGGGGCGCCGAAGTATCGCACGGCCGAGGCGGATCGGGGGAGCATCGAAAGCGTGGTCTCGGCGACCGGGACCATCCGCCCTGTGATCCAGGTCGAGATCGGCAGCCAGGTGAGCGGCACCGTGGACAAGCTCCACGCCGATTTCAACTCCCGGGTGCGAGCGGGCCAGGTCATCCTCGAGCTCGAGCGTTCCTCGTTCCGGGCGCGCGAGGTACAGGCGGAGGCCGCCGTGGCGCGCGCCGAGGCCTCGGTCAAGGACTCAGAGCGCGGACTCGCCCGTGCCCAGGAGCTGTTCAGCCAGAAGTACCTGTCGCAGGCCGAGCTGGATGCCGCGACGGTCGCGGTGGAGCTGCGCAAGGCCGACCGCATGCAGGCCCTGGCCCAGCTCGAGGCGGCGCAAGTGGACCTGCGGCACGCCACCATCCGCTCGCCGATCGACGGGGTGGTCATTTCGCGCTCGATTGACCTCGGCCAGACGGTGGCGGCAAGTCTCCAGGCCCCAAAGCTGTTCGTGATCGCCAACGACCTCTCGCAGATGCAGGTCGAGAGCAAGATCGACGAGGCCGACATCGGCCGCCTGCGCACCGGCCTCTCAGTCTCGTTCACCGTCGACGCGTTCCCGGATCAAGCGTTTAAGGGCCGGGTGGCGCAGGTGCGGCTCGAACCTCTCATCGAGCAGGGTGTGGTCACCTACACCACCGTCATCCAGACCCGGAATCCCGACCTGATGCTCCGCCCCGGCATGACCGCGAACGTGACGGTCAGGATCGAGCGGCGCGACGACGTGATGCGCATCCCGAACGCGGCGCTGCGTTTCCGTCCGCCGGCGCCCGCCGGGGGTCCCGGGGGAGCGGGCAACGGCGCGCGCGGTCCGAATGGGGCGGTTGCGATGGCGGGTGGTGGCGGCCAAGGTGGCCAGGGCGGTCGCAGCGAGGCGCGGGCCGCAACGCGCGGGGAGGGCCGGGGGGCGCCGTCGGCCCCGGGGGCTCAGGGAACCCAGAGTCCTGGCGGGCGCAATGGCAAGGGCGCATCCGGAGCTGGAGCGCGCGGTCCCGCGTCCGCGGACGGCCCTCCGGGGACCCGCCCCACGGCGATCTACGTGCTCAGGGACGGCAGACCCGAGCGAATCATGGTGCTCACCGGCATCACCGACGGCTCGTTTACCGAGGTGATGGGGGATGCGCTCAAGCCGGGTGACATGCTCATCGTCGGCACTGAGCTTGCGGCGCGAGGCCCGAACCTCCAGCCGCCGCCCGGCATGGGGGGCCCGCAGTTCCGCGGCCCGGGGGCCGGAGGCCGGCGATGAGCCTGGTCGAGCTGTTCATGCTCGGTCTGCAGGCGCTGTCGCGCAATCGCATGCGCTCGGCGCTCACCGTGCTCGGAATCGTCATCGGCGTGGCGGCGGTGATCGCCACGCTGGCGATCGGCCAGGGCGCGCGCGAGGCCGTCCAGGCGCAGATCCGCTCGCTGGGTGCCAACACCCTGACTGTCATGGCGGGCACCGTCACGGCGGGCGGGGTGCGCATGGGCGGGATGGGCAGCAACAACTCGCTCACGGTCGAGGACGCCGAGGCGATCAAACGCGAGTGCCCCGCCGTCCAGGCGGTGGCGCCCATCGTGCGCACCAACGGTCAGGTGGTCTACGGCGCGAGCAACTGGGCCACCCAGATCCAGGGCACCACCGCGGACTTCCCGATCGTGCGCGCGTGGCCTGTTGGCAGCGGCGTCTTCATCACCGACTCGGACGTGCGCGGGGCGGCCAAGGTGTGCGTGCTGGGCAAGAACGTGGCCGAGCAGCTGTTCGGGGACGCCGATCCGGTCGGGAGCACGATCCGCATCAAGGACATGCCCTTCCGGGTGGTCGGGGTGCTCAGCATGAAAGGCGGCCAGAGCTGGGGCGGGAGCCAGGACGATGTCATCATTGTGCCGCTCACCACCGCCCAGCGGAAGCTCGCCGGCCGCACCAATGTGAACTCGATCGGGGTCTCGGCCGCGAGCGAGCGGGAGGTGACGGCGGCCGAGGAGCAGGTCACCGAACTCCTGCGCCAGCGTCATCGCATCCGGCCCGGCATGGACCAGGACTTCTTCCTGTTCACGCAGCAGGAAATCGCCAGCTCTGCGGCCGAGACCTCCAAGGTGATGACGTTGCTGTTGGCGAGCATTGCCGCGGTCTCGCTCATGGTGGGCGGCATCGGCATCATGAACATCATGCTGGTGTCGGTCACCGAGCGCACTCGCGAGATCGGCATCCGCCGCGCGATCGGCGCCCGGCGCCGCGACATCATGATGCAGTTCCTCGCCGAATCGGCGTTCCTCTCGCTCGCGGGCGGGGCGCTGGGCGTGGCGCTCGGGATCGGCGCGGCCACCCTGGTCACCCAGCTCGCGCGCTGGCCAACCATGATCCAGCCCGCGGCGGTCATGCTGGCGTTCGGGTTCTCGACCGCGATCGGGATCTTCTTCGGTTACTACCCGGCGCTGCGCGCTTCAGGATTGGACCCGGTCGAGGCGCTGCGGTACGAATAACGCACCGCTGGGGCTGGCACGAGCGACGTGCCGCCGCCCCGCGCCCCCGATCCTTGGGAGCCGCGCGTGACCCTGAACTGGCGCCAACTCAAGGCGGTGGTGCTGGAGAGCGATGACTGGGGGCTGTGCGCCTGGGTCCCGGACGATCTGGCCTACCAGGCGCTGGCGGCGTCCCCGGCCTTCCGGAACCCCGCCGCGCGCGCCTACTCACGCTCGACCCTCGAAAGCGCCGACGACGTGGCGCGGCTGGCGGCGGTCCTGCTCGAGTTCCGCGGGCGTGACGGTCACCCGCCGGTCTGGCAAGCCAACACGGTGATGGCCACCCCCGACTTCGCGCGCCTCCAGCCGCCGCGCTTCGAGTGCGCGACGCTGCCGGTTGTGCACTATCCGGATTTCCCATCGCGCTGGCAGCGCCCCGGGTTGTGGGACGAGGTCCAGCGCGCCCGCGACGCGGGCGTGTGGTGGCCCGAGCTTCACGGTCTGGTCCATCTCCCGCAAACGGCATGGCTCCAGGCGCTGCGTGCGGGCGCCGACGACGCGCTCCGGGCGCTCGCGCATCAGTGCTTCGTCTGCGCGGCCGTCGAAGCCGGGGCCGAGTACGACCCGGGGGAGCCCGCCGAGGTGCGCTCGCGCGCGCTCGTGCACGCGGTCGAGCGCTTCCGCGAGCGCTTCGGCCGCGCGCCCGATTCGCTGTGCGCGCCGGACTACCGCTGGGACGAACGGCTCGAGGCCGACGCCGAGGCGCTCGGGGTCACGACCTTCCAGGGTCGCTCCGAGCAGATGGGACACCGGTTCCGCCGCCTGCGTCACATGTTCGGGCGGCTGCGCTGGCGGGGGAGCCGCGGGCGGCGCTTCGACATGCCGGCGCGCATCGCGTTCGAGCCGCGCGGCGACGCCGCGTCCGGCTCGCGGCTTGGGGCAGCGGCCGCCCATCGCAAGGTGCGCGCGGCGTGGGGGCGCGGGCAGCCGGCGGTGGTCAGCAGCCACCGTCTGAACTACGCGCACCTCGACCCGGCGTGGCCCGAGGCGGGGCGCGGGGCGCTCCGCGCCCTGCTCGCGCTGTTCGCCCGCGACGGGGCGATCTTCCTGACCGATGCCGAGGTGCGGTCCCTCCACGAAAACGCGTGGTCGTTGCGCGCGCTGGCGGCTCGGACGGCGCTGCTGCGCTATTACGGCGAGCCGCGCGCGCGCGTACGCATCCCGGCCCCGGCCGGGGCCACCGGGGTCGCGCTCCGCGCGGCGCGGGGCGCCCGTGGAGCCGAGGCCCCGCGCCTCGCCATGGAGGCGGGCAAAGTGGTGGCCGAGCTTGGCCCGGGCGAATACGTCATCGAGTGGACGGGCGCATGAGCGGTCAGTGGCGGGTGGTCACGCGCGGTGGTCCAGGGCGCTGGTCGGCGTGGCGCTACAACTGGCTCATCCATCACCAGGTGATCGGCGCCCTGCTGCGCGCGCGGCCCCACGCGCACGGTGTGCTGCTCGACGTGGGCTGCGGCGACAAGCCGTTCGCCCGCTGGTTCGATGGACACGTCACCCGGTACCTGGGGACCGACCTCACTTCGTCGCCCTATCTCGGCGGCGGGCTGGACGGCGGGCGGCCCGAGGTGTTCGCGCGCGGCGAGCGGCTCCCGTTCCGCGACGGGTCGGTGGACACGGTGCTGGGGCTCTCGATGCTCGACCACTTCCCGGAGCCCGGGCCGCTGCTCTTCGAGGCGCACCGGGTGTTGCGACCGGGCGGCATCCTCATCCTCGAGTTCCCGCAGATGGTCCCGCTCCATGACGAGCCCCATGATTACCTGCGCTATACGCGCTTCGGCGCCGCCTGGCACCTCGAGCGCGCGGGGTTCGAGCCGCTGGAGATCATCCCGTTCGGAGGGCTTCCGGCCCGCGTCGGTCTCACCATGATCGCGGCCCTGAACCGCCTGAACCGCGGCCCCACGCGCCTCATCACCGAACTGCCCGTGCGGGCGCTCTACGTTGTGCTCCAGCTCCTGTTCGCCGCGCTCGACCGGCTCCTCTTCGATCCGCGCGAGGTGATCGCCCATCTCGCGATCGCACGCCGACGCGAGCCGACCGCATCGTGATGGGCGGGTGGGCGCGGACGGACATCGGATGAGCGCGCCGTGATGAAGCGACCTTTCCGGGAAGGGTGGGTGGTCGCCGGGCTGGTCCTGCTCGCGCTCGCGCTCAGGCTCCAGGGGATCGGCGCGGGGCTTCCCGAGGTGTACGAGGAGGCCTATCCCTTCAAGGTCGCGTGGCGGATGTGGGGCTGGGGGCCCGGCCAGGGGCTCGACCTCAACCCCCACTGGTTCAAGTACCCGGGGCTGATGATCGACCTCCAGTTCCTGGGCCAGGGGCTGCTGTACCTCGTCCTCACGGCGACCGGAGCCGTCCACTCCACGCTCGACTTCCGCGTCCTCCAACAGCTCGACAAGACCCCGTTCTACCTGATGGGGCGCTCAATCACGGCGCTGCTCGGCGCCGCCACGGTCATTCCGGTATTTGTGATGTCGCGCCGTATCGCGGGCCGGGGTTCAGGCGCCGCCGCTGCGGTGCTGGTGGCGCTGAGCCCGCCGCTGATCGCCAGGTCGCAGGTGATCGAGGTGGACGTGCCACTCACGCTGCTGGTGGCGTGCGGACTGCTCGCCGCCATTCGCCTGGGAGAAGGGCTCACGCTGCGGCGCGCGCTCGCCGCCGGCGTGGTGACCGGGCTGGCGACCACGGCCAAATATCCAGGGGTTCTGCTTGCGATTCCCTGCATCGTGGCGATCGCGCTGGGTTCGCGAGTGTCGGCTCCGGCTCCGGCCACGGCCCGCGCTCGCAAGGCATCGCGGGGATGGGATCGAATCATCGCGTGGCCGGCCGCTTGCGCGGTGTTTGGCATCGCGCTGCTCGCCGCCGTGTTCGTCGTCTCCCCGTACCTCTTCCTCGACCATCGATCGGCGCTCGCCGATCTCGCCGTCGAGCGCGAGCACATGCGGCTCGGCCACTTCGGCTCGGATCTCGGACTCACGTGGCGCAGCTACCTGCGCGCCTGGTTCGGCGGCATCGCCGGTCCGACGCTGACGCTCGCGTCCGCGGCCGGACTCGTCGTCTACCTCGGGGCCCGCCGGCGGGCCTGGGCGGTGCTCGTCGGCAGCTTCGTCATCACCTACGCGGCGCTGGTCTCGTCGTTCGCGATGAAGGCCGACCGCTACCTGCTGCCTCTGCTGCCGGCCGCGATCGTGTTCGCGTGCGCCCTGGCGGCCGAGCTGTGCGGGCGGCTCGCGGGCGCGGCGCCCGGCGGCCCCGAGTCCCGCGAGGGACGGCACGCCCGAGCCGGAAAGGCAGATAGGGCGGCGGGTCCGCGATCGGGGCGCGATGTCGCCCGGCCGTCCTCCCGTCCGCCCGCCTGGACCGCCAACCGCGCGGGGCTCGCGCTCACCGGGATGGCTGCGCTCCTCGTACTCCCGGCGCTGGTCGCCCTCCCGGGTCACCTCGCCGCGCTTCGCCCCGATACCCGTACACTCGCCAAAGCGTGGTTCGAGGCCAACGTTCCCACCGGAGCGTTGGTGGTGAGCGAGCAGTACGGGCCGCCGCTGCTGAGCCCGCTCGAGCTGCAGGCCATCGACCGCGATCTGTTGCCGGCGCTGCAGCAGCGCGGCTACCAGCCCAAGCTCTACGCGCTGGTCTCGGTGCCGCTCTTCCAGGTCGCCCCCGAGCGCTCGGCTCGCTTCTACGACCCGACCCTCTACCGCGTCGCGGACGTGTTCGTCGTCACCGGCTCGGTGCGCGATCGCTACCGGCGCGAGCCGTTGCGCTTCGCCGCGCAACTCGCCTTCTACGACACGCTCGCGTCGTCGTGGGAGCGCTGGCGGGAGTTCCCGGCCAACGGTGGGCCGGGGCCCGGGATCACGGTCTATCGTCAACCCGGGCACGCCCAGGTGTTTGCGGCGCGCCGTCCGTCGCCCGGCGCCCCGCCGATGCTGGGGGCGGGGCCGCCGAGCGGGGGGGAGGCCTACTTCTACTACAACCTGGGGCTCAACTACGAGCTGTTCGGGTTCGTCGCTGAGGCGCTTCCCGTCTACCTCGAGGGCCTGCGTTCCGCGGCCACCGATCCGGTCTCGGCGACCGGGTGCGCCGAGCGCGCGGCGGGGCTGCTGGAACGAGTCGGGCGTGCCGCCGACGCTGGTGTCCTGCTCGAGCGCGCAGCGTTGCAGGCGCCGCGCCCCGCCGACGCGGCACGGCTGCGGACGCTGCGCTCGCGCATCCTCGGCGGCGGGGGATGAGGACCGCCACGAAGGAGGTCGTCGCGTTCTTGACCCTCTTCTTTCGCGGGTGCTAGTGTCCCGCCCCGTGCACGCCCTGTGTCACATCCCGGTGCCCGCTGCCGCCGTGCGACCCCCCGCCCTGCCGAACGCGTCCTGGCCGGCCCTGCGCTATGTCCCGGGGCCCCCGGCCGGGGTCTGAGCCCGGCGCCATGTCCATCGATCCCATCCCGCAGGTCGGCATCAGCCGCGTCATCGGCCTGCTCGAGGTGCTGGACGACGCCGGCGGGCGGTACGACGTCTTCCGACTCGCCCGTGACGTCAACTTCGAGTTCGGCGAGATCCTGCGCGTCCTCAAGGGTGCGGAGATGCTCGGGCTGGTCGAGACGCCCGGGGCGGACGTCGTGCTCACCAACACCGGTGGTCAAATGCTCCGCGGGCGCGTCAACAGCCGCAAGAAGCTGCTCAAGGAGCAGATCAAGAAGCTGCCGATCTTCCGCACGGTCGTCGAGGCGCTGCAGCGCAGCGAGGACCAGCGCGCCGACGAGGACGCCTTCCTCGAGATGTTCGCCATCCATCTGCCGGCCGAGGACCCGGAGGCGCTGCTCAAGACCGTGATCGACTGGGGGCGCTACGCCGAACTGATCGGATACAGCCCCGACGATCAGCAGCTCTACCTCGACCAGGTGGATTGAGCCCCCGGGAGGCTCGAAAAGACCGGCGCGAAGGCTACTTGCGAGTTGGGGTGTACAGCACGCCCGCGTCGCCGTCGATGGTCATGGTGTGGCGCTGCACCATCGGCCCGATGGCCACCATCCCGCCGCTCCAGTGGCTTTCGCCGACGCGATCGGCCCACTGCCAGGTGAGGTCGAAGGACGCGTCACGCCCGACCCGGAACGGGAACACCGCCGCCTCGCCGTCCGGGAGGGTCTCCTTCACGAACGTCTGCCCATCCACGACCACGCGAACGCGGGTGAGGCCCGCCCCGGTATCGTTCTGGACCACGGCCTCGTGCGCGGGGTGTCGCTCGAACAGCGCCGGGAGCCGCTTCCAACCGAACCAGGCCAGGGCGACGACCAGCGCGAGCAGAAGGAGATTCTTCATCGGTTCCCTCCTCATAAACCTCCCGCGTCATGCGAGACAGTGACGGTAACGCTACTCCCCGGGTCGCGGGACCCGCAAGGCCGCTCTGGAGCAGGAACGCCAAGCCGAGTTGCTCGCCGGCCTCACTCCGTCAGCGGCCCCTCACCGTGCCGGCCCTCGACCGACTCCGGGACCCGGCGCGGCGCCGCGCCCTCCGGGGTCCCGCGGAACGCGCGATAGAAGATGGTCGCCGCCAGGCCGTAGAGGACGGCGGTGATGTAGAACGGCACGTGGTAGCCGAAGCGCTGGATGATGATGCCGCTCACCGTGGCGCTGAACGCCCAGCCGCAGTTCCACACCAGCGTGATCAGGCTGGTCGAGCGCGCCCGGAGCGTCGCGGGGAGCGCTTCCTTCACGAACGCCTGCACCAGTGGTGTGGCGGCCTGCATCAGGGTCGCGCGCATCCAGAAGGCGGCCACCGCGAACTCGAGCCGGTTCTCGGCGCCCAGGGTGACGAGGAAGGGGAGCGACAGCACCTGGGCGGCGATGGCGG
>CAYONG010000089.1:0-1832 GCA_964405235.1 uncultured bacterium
CCCGCTGCTTGAAGTGCAGGTGGTCCCGAATCGCCTGCGGTAACCCCAGCGCCCGGAAGGCTTCGATGACCAGCGCCTCTTCTCTAGCCGCTTCCAGAGCGGCCGGCAAGGTGCTTTTTCTTGCCCCGTACACTTCTTACCCGGGAATCAAGGCTCCCCGCGCGTCCTTGACTTCAATTCCGGCTCTCCGTAGCTTCGCCGCTCCATTATCGATCCTGATCGGCGATCCCCCCGGAGGCGTCCGTGCGTGACGCGTTGGCGCTGGTGCTGGCGGGCGGCAGCGGCGAGCGGCTCAGCGTGCTGGCCGCCGAGCGCGCGGTGAGCGCGGTCCCCTTCGGCGGCAAGTACCGGGTCATCGACTTCACGCTCAGCAACTGCTGCCACTCGGGGGTCCACCGCGTCGGTGTGCTGACGCAGCATTCGCCCGCCTCGCTCCACGACCACATCGGCTCGGGGCGCGCCTGGGATCTGGACGGGCGCGAGCCGGGGATCGTCATCCTGCAGCCCTACCTGACCCGCGAGCACGCCCGCTGGTACCGGGGCACGGCCGACGCGCTGGCGCAGAACTGGGACGCGATCGAGGACTCCCGCGCCGAGCGCGTGCTCGTACTCTCCGGGGATCACGTCTACAAGATGGATTACCGCGCGCTCGTCCACCCGCACGAGCGCGCCGGGGCGGCGGTCACGATCGCGGTGCTGCCCGTGGCGACGGAGCGGACCCGTCGCTTTGGCATGGTTACCACCGATACGGACGGGCGGGTGGTGCGCTTCGAGGAGAAACCGCAGCACACTGACGCCCGCCTCGCCTCGATGGGGGTGTACCTGTTCGAGACCGGAGTGCTGCGCGAGGCGCTCCGCGGTCACCCGGTGGACCTGGCGGTCGACGTGCTGCGTCCGCTGGTCGAAGCCGGGGCGCACGTGCAGACCTGTCTGTTCGAGGGGTACTGGGAGGATGTCGGGGAGGTGGCGACCTACCACCGGGCCAGTCTCGATCTGCTCAAGCCCGAGCCGCGCCTGCAGCTCCACGACGCCCGCTGGCCGGTGCTCACGCGCGACGAGGAGCGACCGCCGGTGCTGCTGCTGCCTGGGGCCGATGTGCAGAGCAGCCTGGTCGCCAACGGGTGCCGGGTGGCAGGAAGGGTGCGGAACTCCGTGCTCTTCCCGGGCGTCACGGTCCATCCGGGGGCCGAGATCGTGGATTCGGTGGTGATGCTCGATGTGAGCGTGGGCCGCGGAGCGCACGTTCACCGCTCGATCCTCGACAAGTTCGCGCGCGTGGGCGAGGGCGCGAGGGTCGGCGAAGGGGAGCGCTCGGACGATCCGGCGCTCGCCTGGCTCGACGGGCTCACGCTGGTGGGCAAGGACGCGACGATCCCGGATGGCGCCCGCATCGGGCCGCAGGTGGTGGTCGGCGTAGGGGCCGGAGAGGCCGACTTCGGCGCCGGGAGGCTGGCGCCCGGAGCGCGAATCGCCGATCGCTTGGCGACCGAGGGTCTGGTATGAACGCCAATCGCTACGCGTTCATCCTCGCCGGCGGTCTGGGAGCGCGTCTCTGCCTGCTCTCCGAGCGCCGGGCGAAGCCCGCCGTCCCGTTCGGCGGCAAGTACCGCATCATCGATTTCACGCTCTCGAACTGCGTGAACTCCGGCATCTTCGACCTCGGCGTCCTCACCCAGTACCGGCCGACCTCGCTCCGCCAGCACATCGGCATCGGCCGCCCGTGGGACCTGGACCGGACCCGCGGCGGCGTCCACCTGCTCCAGCCCTCGCTCGACACGGTCGCGAGCGACTGGTACCAGGGCACCGCCGATGCGATCTACCGTAACCTCATC
>CAYONG010000090.1:0-8284 GCA_964405235.1 uncultured bacterium
CCAACGCGAGGCGCCAGACCAGCCGCCGGTGCCAGGCGACCGGCAGCGCCAAGGTGCGGCGCTCCCCGATGCGGCCGGTGACGAAGTCGCGCTTGAGCCGCTCCCGGAACACCGCTTCGGCGCGCGGCGGCGTGAGGCCCCGCAGCGCCTCACGGGCGCGGGCTTCTTCCGGCGTCGCCGGGTCGGGTCGTTCGGCGTTCATCCCAGGGAATCCTTCAGCAGCCGCGCGAGGGCCGCGAGCGCGCGTGAGTATCGCTTGCGGGCCGCAGCATGATTGAGGCCGGTGAGCGCGGCGATCTCATCGTGCCCCAGCCCCTGATAGTCGTGCAGCAGGATCGCGACCCGCAGCGGCTCGGGAAGCTTGAGCAGGGCCTGCTGCACCAGTCGCTCGCTTTCGGTCGCGATGAGGTCGCGCTCCGGATCGTTGGTGCCGCGCGACAGCGTCTCCGCCAGCGGCGAGTCCCCGTCGAGCGAGGCCGACCGGCGCGTCAGCTTCCAGGCGTTCGAGCGCCACAGATCCCGGCAGGCGTTGTGGGCGATCGTCATGAGCCACGGCATCGGGTCGCGCATGGGATCGATCCGATGGGCCGCGCGATGCACTTTCAGGAACACCTCCTGCGCCATGTCCTCCGCCAGCGTCCGGTCGCCGAGCAGCCGGTAGACCAGTCCGTAGACGCGGTCGAAGTAGCGCTCGAAGAACGCCGCCAGCGCCTCGGGGTCCCTCAGCCGCACACGCTCGAGCTCCGCCACCGCCCCGACGTCCGGCGGAGTACCGGCGCGAGGTGGCGCCATGTCATCCTGTACGAATCGCTCGGGCATGTGTGTCCGCTCTCCGTTGAGCGGCCAAGTATCACACAGCCCGCCGGGATGACGCAGCACCATGCGGCACAACCCATTCCGATCCCGCGAGGGGTCACCGTGCAGGATGCCATGCGGGCAGGACCAGCCCCCTGATCTGGATTCCACGGAGAGAAGCCAGAGGCGCTGATAGGGAAAGACATGGCAGCCGTGCGGCGCAGCGGCGGTCGGTTGAGGCGGGAAAGCGGCGGGCGTCGAGGGAAAGCCACGGCGCGGTGAAGCTAAAGAGGTGTTCTACCGAGCCACGACAGGGCCAGCTACGCCGCGTGAGCCACCGGCTGCGAGGACAGCTCCGCGCCCGGCAACCGCACCCAGAACGTGCTTCCCTGTCCCAGGATGCTGTTCACCCCCACGTGTCCCCCATGCAGCTCGGTGATCCGCTTCACCAAGTGAAGCCCGATGCCGAGCCCGCTGGTGTGACCGTCCCCTTCGCGGAGTCCCTGGCCGAACAGCTCGAAGATGTGGGTGGTCTCGTCGGGCTTGATCCCCGGTCCCCGATCGATGATCTCGACCACCACGAAGCCGCTGTCCGCCCGGGTCGCGACCGTGACGGTCTCCCGCTCCGGACTGAACTTGATGGCGTTGACTAGCAGATTGACCAGCACCTGGCGGGTCTTGACCTCGTCGATCTCGACGTCGGCCAGCGAATCGTCCAGCCGCTGCTCGACCGACACGCCGTGCTTGGACGCGAGCGGGCGCGCGGTCTCCACCGCGGCGCGCACCACGGCGTTCACCGAGAGCAGCTCCCGACGCAGCGAAAGCTTTCCGGTCTCGAGGCGCGAGAGGTCGAGGATGTCGTCGATCAACGCCAGCAGGCGCTTCGCCTCGGTCTGAAGCCGGGCAAGGAACTCGGCGCGCTGCTCCAGCGAAAGGGTCCCGCCGTGCTCGTCGAGCAGCTCGGCATATGCGATCACCGAGGTGAGCGGCGTCTTCAACTCGTGGCTTGCGGTCGAGAGGAAGACGTCCTTCATCCGGTTCATGTCGGCCAGCTTGAGGTTCGACGACTCCAGGGCATGCGCATGCGCGCTCAGGCGCTCCATCACGTCGGCCCGGTCGATGACGGCCCCCACGTGCTCGGCGAACAGCCGCAGCATATCGCGGTGGTGCTCGCGGAACGGCTCGGGGTGGTTGATGCGGTTGACGTTCAGAACCCCCACGCACCGGTCGCCGACGCGCAACGGCAACGAGAGCGCCGAAGTGATGTTGCGGTTGGTCTTGTAGTGCCGGCCAAACTCCTCATTGGGGGCCGTGGGCCCGAGCATCACCGCCTGCTGCTGCTGGGCGACCCAGCCGGCGATCCCCTGGCCCACGCGCGTCTTGGCGTTGCGCGCGAACTCGGACTCGAGGCCGTAGCTGGCCCGGGTCTCGAGCAGCCCCGACTCCGGGTTGTAGATCATGATCGACGACTGCTGCGCCTTGAGCGTGGCGAGCACGCGCCGCACGATGATCTCGAGGATCGCGCTCAGCTGCAGCTGGAGGTTGAGCGTGGTCGAAAGCTGGAACAGCGCCGACATCTCGGACAGCCGGGTGCGGGAGTCCTGGAGCTCGCGCTCTTCGGCGACCAGCGCCTGGCCCATGCGCATCAACTCGCGCTGCTTGAGGATCGTGACCAGGCAGAAGATGAGCACCAGCCCCGCAAGCCCGACCCCGACCATGTAGCCGTTCTGGACCCACAGGTTCCCCTCGTCTTCCGCGCCGAGCAGTTGCACCATCGGCAGGTAGAGGGTTGGGATGGCGGCGGTCAGGGAGAGGATGACGGCGAACGCGAACACCCACAGCGACCACGCGCGGCGATTCAGGCGATCCAGGTTCGGCCTGGGCTCTGAAGACATGAGCGACTCTCCCCATGTTTGTTGAGGGCGCCGTTTCCGGGGCGCCACGAGGTTATCGGCACACCGCCAGCTTGCCCTTAGCCGGATTCATGGCCCTCTGGAGCGCTTGGCTCTTGCCGCGCCACGTCTTGGCGGGTCGCGCCCCGGGGTGGCGCGACTTCGGGCGACGGTGGCCCGCAGCCTCGAGCGGCTGCTAGATTGCGCCGCTGTGACCCTCTCTCGTCATGCTCCGTGGTGGGCGCCGCTGCTGCTCGCCCTGGCCGGGCTGGGCGTCCTCTACGCTGACGCGCTCCGGACCGGCTTCCTCAACGACGACTACTTGTTCCTCGAGGAAGCCAGCACCCGGCCGCTCGCGGAATCCCTGACCGGGGTCGGCGCGCTCGGCAATTACTACCGGCCGCTCTCACGGCAGCTCTACTTCGCCGTCCTGACCCCGCTGGCGGACGGGGCGCCGTGGGTCTTCCATCTCGTCAACGCAGTCGCCTTCGCGGCGGCGCTCGCACTGCTGGTGGACCTGTTGCGCGCGCTCCTGCCCCTCAACGGTGTGCTGGCCGGCGCGCTCTACTTCGCCACACTTCCGCTCCAACGCGTCAACCTCACCTGGATCTCGTGCAGCCAGGACCTGTTCGCGCTGCTGTTCGCGCTCGCCGCGCTGGCGCTCTTCCGCCGCGGCCGCGACGACTGGGCCTGCGCGGCGTACCTGGCCGCGCTGGCGAGCAAGGAGGTGGCGTTCCCGCTCCCGGCCGCCCTCGCCGCCTGGGCCTGGTGGTGCAGCTTCCCGGATGCGAACGGGGTGCGCGTCCGTCCCGCGGCCGTGGCGCTGGCGCGGAGGCTCGCGCCGTTCGCCATGATCGCCGCGGCCTGGCTCATCGTCGTGCTGGCGCTGCGCGCGCGCCATCCGGCTTCGGCTGCGGTGCTGCACTTCACGCCCGGACATTTCTTCGCGGCCGTCGTGCACGGGATCCAGAGCCTGCTCGGTCTCGAGCATCCGGCCGGGTTCGCGCGCGCATTGAGAGGACACCTGCCACCGCTGGTGCCGCTCGCCGCGCTTGCCGCGCTCGCATGGTGGGTGCCGCCGGCGACCGTCGGCGCCGCCGCGCCACGCTCCGCTCCCGGCGTTGCCCCAGGGGTCGCCCCAAGGGTCCAAACGGCGGCGCGGTCAACCCTCGCGTTCGCCGCTACGTGGCTGGTCGCCTTCGCGCTGCCGGTCGGGCCGGTCGCAGCCGTCTGGAGCAGCTATCACTATTCGCTGGCGGCGGTCGCCGGCGCGCTGCTGGTGGGAATCGTCTTGCGTCGCATCGATCGCTGGGGCTGGGTGGGTCTCACGACGATCCTCCTGTGGTGGCACGCCGGGAGCAGCGCCACGACCTCGTTCGCCATCGTCGATCGGCCGTGGGGCTGGACCTCGCACCTGACCGCCTTCTACTTCCAGCGGGGCGCGGAGCTGAGCGGGATGCTCCAGCGCGAACTGCGCTCGTACGAACCGGCGCCTGCGCGCGGCACGCGGTTCTATTTCGCGACGCTGCCGCCGTGGGCGGGATTCCAGATGGGAAACGGATCCCTCATCCGCACCCTCTACCGTGACACGTCGCTGGCCGGCCATTTCTACTCACAGTTCTCCGAGTCCACCGCGGCCGGCCATCCCTGTAGATTTCTGCACTGGGACGGGGTCCGGTTCGCTCCGCTCTACGAGGGCTCCCGCGAGCCCTGGTTCCAGGTTGGGTCGGATCTCCTGCTGTTCGGCCGGCCCGCGGGAGCGGCGCACGCGTTCCGGCGCGGCCTCGCGGCCGGCGAGGCGCGGCCGGACCACCTCTACTGGTTGGGTTGGGCCGAGTTGTGGCGCGGCCGGCGGCCGGAAGCCGAAGCCGCCTGGCGGAGCTTCGGTGCGCGTGACGACGACGACGCCTATGCCGCGAGCCTGCTGGCGGCGCGTGACGCGCTGCTCGCGGCCGACACGCTCACCGCGCGTCGGCGGCTGTTCGAGGCGATCCGCGCCGGGGTCGGCCGGCCGGAGGCCCACGGTGCCCTCGGCGAGCTGCTCGAGCGCCGGCAGCTCAAGTACGGACTGCTCGAGCTCAAGGTGGCGGCCTTCCTCAACCCACGCGACCTGCGCGCACGACACCACCTGTTCCGCGGGCTGGTCGAGGTGAGACTCGATGAGGCCGCACGCGGAGTCTTCGAGGAGCTGGCCCGGGTCGACCCCGGGTGGGCGCGCGATTCGACACTGGCACACGCGCGGCGCACATTGGACCTGCGTTCGGGCGCCGGCATGTCGGTGGCGGAGTTCTGACCGTTTCGTGAGGAGGCGTGATGAAGCCGGGCCGTGTGGAGATGATGCGGATCGAGAGCGAGGTGCTGCGGGGGAATGCCGGCGGCGACCCGCACGTGCGCACGGTGCCGGTCTATCTGCCGCCGTCGTACGACGACCGGCCCGACCGCCGCTTCCCGACCGCCTACGTGCTGACCGGGTTCACCGGCCGCGGTCGCATGCTGCTCAATGACAACCTGTGGAACCCGCCACTCGACGCCCGAATGGACGCGCTGGTCGCCGCGGGATGCGGCGAGATGATCCTGGTCATGCCCGACTGCGCCACGCGCTACGGGGGCTCGCAGTATCTCGACTCCAGCGCCACCGGACGCTACGAGACGCACGTCGTCACCGAGTTGCTCCCTCAGGTGGACCGGCGCTACCGGACGCTCGCCGCCCGGGAGCACCGCGCGATCCTCGGCAAGTCGTCAGGCGGCTACGGGGCGCTGGTGCAGGGGATGCGCCACCCGGAGCTGTTCGGGGCCATCGCCTGTCACAGCGGCGACATGTACTTCGAGTACTGCTACCGCGGCGACGTGCCCAAGTTCTGCGCGCGGGTCCAAAACGCGGGCGGGCTGCAAACCTGGTTCGAGGGCTTCGAGGCCGCGCGTCAGAAAAAGCAGGAGGATCTGGTGGCGCTCAACATCCTGGGCATGGCGGCCGCCTACTCCCCGAACCCCGCCGTCGCCCCGTTCGGGATCGATCTGCCCTGCGACCTCGAGAGCGGCGCGTTTCGCGCCGACGTGTGGGACCGCTGGCTGGAGCTCGACCCGATCCGAATGCTCGAGCCCCGTGCCGACGCCCTGCGCTCGATGAAGCTCCTCTACCTCGACTGCGGTATCCGCGACGAATGGCACCTGCATTTGGGGCTGCGCCTGTTCGCGGGTCGCCTCGAGGCGCTCGGAATCGCCCATGAGCGGCAGGAGTTCGACGACGGCCACATGAACGTCCAGTACCGCTTCGACGTGAGCCTGCCCAGGATTGCCAAGGCCATCGGGGCCACGGGGGCGTAGCCGCCGGAACGGGAAGGCGGCGGCCCCGGGCGAGGCGGGAGGCCTGGCCCCCCCCACCCGCGCCCCAACGATCCCCGCCGATCCCAGCAAATTGTATCCGCGCCCCGCCGGCGCTCTGTTACCGTCGCGGCATGCCGCGTCCGCCGCCAACCGGCGATGCGGCATTCCCAGGAGGCCGCTGAATGAGCGCCCGAGCCGAATCATCGGAGCAACAGGAACTCCGGGAGGATCTGCAACGCCGACTCTCCGATCTCTCCAGTCTCTACGAGGCCGCGCGCACACTGCTCGGCGCCCGTGATCACTTGCAGGTCGCCTCGCGCATCGTCCACTCGGGCATGGGGGTTCTCGGCTCGCGCTCCGGCGCCATGTTCGTCGCCGACGACCGCGGACGCTACCGGTTGCTGCATTTCGCTGGTGCCGATGAAGCCAACCGGGGCGAAAACCTGCCGATCTCCGCGCGCGCGCGTGAATGGTTTCTCCGTGAGGGCGCCTTCGTCGTAGGCGCTGCTGCCGCCGCCCGCGGTCTGGCGGAGCTCCGCGACCGGCTCACCGATCAGTACGACGCCGCGGTGGCCGCGGCGGTCTCGGATGCCCACGGGCTGTTGGGCTTGCTCGTGTTCGGGCCCCGGCTGTTGCCGACCGACTACGATAACGGTCATCTCGCCATGCTCGACTCGCTGGCCGCATTGGCGGCGCAGTCACTCGCCGCACGACCGGCGCGCGACCCTTCTTCTGCGGACGGGCTCCAGGCCACGGATGGGACCGGCAAGCGCCGGACCGCCCCCCGGGGACCGGCGCGCGACCAGGAGGCGCTGCGCGAGGCCCATCCGCCCCTGCGGGCGATGGTCGGGCAGAGCGCCGCGATGTTCGAGATGTGCCAGGAGCTGGTCGCGGTCGCCCCGACGCCCTTCCCGGTCCTGCTCACCGGCGAATCGGGAGTCGGCAAGGAACTCGCCGCACACGCCATCCACGAGCTTTCCGAGCGCGCGACCGGTCCGTTCGAGGTGGTCGATTGCGGCTCGATCCCGCGCGACCTCATCGAGAGCGAGCTGTTCGGCCACGTGCGGGGCGCCTTCACGGGCGCCCATCGCGACCGGCGCGGCGCCTTCGATCTCGCCCAGCACGGCACACTGTTCCTCGACGAGATCGGGGAGATGCCACTGCCGCTGCAGAAACGGCTGCTCCGCGTGCTGCAGGAGGGCCGGTTCCGCCGCGTCGGCGACGAGCACCTCATCGAAGGCGACGTGCGGGTGGTGACGGCGACCAACCGTGACCTGCATGCCGAGGTCAACGCCAAGCGATTTCGAGAGGATCTCTACTACCGCCTGAGCGTGTTCGCGATCCGCATCCCGCCGCTGCGCGAGCGGATCGACGACCTGGTGCCGCTGATGCGCCACATCCTGCTACGGCAATGCGGGGAGCTCGGGGTCAAGGCCTGCGCGGTCGACGGGGATGTGATCGGGGCGCTCGCCGAGCACGCCTGGCCCGGCAACATCCGCGAGCTGAACAACCTGTGCGCCGCGCTCAGCGTGCGGGCGCGCGAGGACGGCCACATCACGCGCGAAGACCTCGACCACGTCTGGCGGCGCCAGCATGGCGGCCAGGACCCCCCATGGAGCGGGGCAGCGCGCACGTCGCGCGGAAGGCTCGGCGACTGGGTGCTGGTTCAGGCGCGCGCCGCGCGCTTCAACCTGATCGAGGCGGCGCGACTGCTCCAGCGCCGCAAACGCTCCGGGCAGGCCGTGCCGCTCACCGAGCGCTCGGCGCTCTCCTACTACCTGGTCGGCGAGATCCTGCGTGCGCTGGTCGAGGCCGAGGGGGATGCCGAGGAGGCCGCGCGCGCGGTGGCGGGGAGCGAGGACCTGGTGGCGCGCATCGTCCCGCGGGTGAACAAGATCTGTGAGGTACTGCGTGGGGTGCGCGGCGCGGCGGGCCTCAAGCACGCCTTCTCCAAGCTGCCGGCCGGGTACGAGGAGATCCTGCTGCGCGCCCAGCGCGCCGTCACGCACCGCTGAGGCGCGCCGCCTCCCTCGCCGTACCGCCTTAGGACTCCGCGCGATCCTGAGGATGCGACGAAGCCCCGCTGATCGTGCGGGGCTTCGTCGAGTGCGGCCCGATGCTCGTGACTAGACGATGTTAAATAGAACCTGTCCTGTAGGCTTCGGAGACTTGCGTGCGGTGCGGACGGAACTCTTCTTCGTCGCCTTGGCCCGCGTCACGGTCTTGCGGCTCTTCGAGCGGCTGGTCTTCTTGGCTGCCATCTGCCACCTCCT
>CAYONG010000091.1:0-39594 GCA_964405235.1 uncultured bacterium
CGGCTTCGCAGGAGCCCCGCAGAGCCACGATCTCGGGTCGGCATGAGTCCGAGGTCGGGGGCAGGGAGGCCGGAAAGCCCGGTTCGCTTGGGCCCGATGATTCCGCAGATGTTCACCGTCCACGGAACCGGGGTAACTCCACCTGCCCCCCCTGTATACCGAGGCGATGACGCCCATGTTCGTTTCGTGATGAGTCTTGGAATCCTTCGAAATCAATCTCCAAAACTTCAGCTCTCCGGAGCCCTGGCCCCCGGGCGTAGAGAGAGCCCATCCCTCTCCCTGCGGGGGCAGAAATGAACAGCCGCGAAGGTAGATGCGCCGTAATGAATCCTGACTAGAGCTTGGCGTCCTTGCACGGGCTTCGGCTGCGGCCAGCGTCGCGGCCAGCATTAGAACCACGGCGCATCGAGCAGAGTTCATCGCGACCTCCCTATTGAGACGTGTAGGCTGCCCACCGCGGAATTCCACGTTGATGATTCGCGGCCGCGTGAGCCGTGGCCTTCCCCCTCGTACTCCCGTGTCCCGAGTCGCCTCAGACTCGCCGCAAGAGGTTGAATCCGACCTTCAATGTCAGCACGGTCTCGTCGAAGGGTTCAGGGAGATCGATCGGTCGGCCTGCGGCCTTGGCCTTGTTCACACGCAATTGGTCCACTTGCCCCTGTACCACCAGAGACACGGCGCGGTGCAACGAATACTCGTACCCACCTCCAGCGCTGAACCGCCATCCCTCGACGTTGTCATTCTGTCCATGAGTGAGGAAGGCGCCTGAAATCCCGAGGGTGAGAAACGGCTGGCCTCGATGTCCAGCGCGGAAGGCATACTGGCCATCGACACCGATCCACGTGATGTCCCATTTCGATTCGACGGTCAGCGAGTCTCCCAGAACCAGATGGCCGCCGTCCTTGATCTTGTGCATCGAGCCGCCCATCACGATCCTGCCCGTGACGCGGCCTCCCCGGACCCCGACACCGAACTCCCCGCCGTATCCGATATCCAGGGGTACGTCGCCAGAGGGGCGAGAGGCGATCATGACGATTGGCACCACGGCGGCCCAGTCGCTGGTGGTCTTCGGTGCGGCAATCGATTCCGCGGTGGCGGCCGAACCAGGGTAGAGAATCAGAGCGACTACCATCAGGTAGCCCAGCACATCACGGCCATTCAGATTGAACATCTGTACCCCCGAGGCCGGACTATTTCACAAATGGCAGTGAAGGTGGGACCGCCGCGTGATGGAAAGGTGTTGTTCAGGCACTTTCCTTCAGGGCATCCCTAAACTCACCCGGGCTCAGCCACGTAGGGTCGAGCGGACCTCACCCTCGTGGCCATCACTCGGGCTGCCCAGCGGCTCGCCGCTCCTTGCTTCGGATTCGCCGAGGGCTTGATCGGAATTGGGCTCGGCCCCGCCGAGAACGGCGGCGACTCTGGACGAACCGCGCATGCTCCCGGTTCACACGTACCCCAGCTCGATGCCTTTCAGGACCGCGCGCGTGCGGTCTCGAACGCCGAGCTTGGAGAGGATCCGAGATATGTGATTCTTCACCGTCCCCTCGCCGGCATAAAGCGCCTCGGCGATCTCTCGGTTGCTGTACCCCCCCGCCATCAGACGCAGGATCTCGGTCTCGCGCGGCGTGAGGCGGTCGGGTGAATCGAGCGACTCAAAGCCGGGCGGCGCGGTGGTGAGGGCGCGCACGGCGCGCTCGGTGACGGCGGGAAGGAGTACCGTTCCGCCCCGGGCGATGGTCCGGACGGCGTCCGCCAACCGCTCGAACGCCACATCCTTGAGCAGCCAGCCGCGCGCGCGCCGGCGCGCACGCTGGCGAGCAGCGCCGCGTCATCGTCGAACGTGGTCAGGAGCAATGCGGGCAGCACGCGCCCGCGGCGCTGAAGCTCCTCCAGCACCTCCACTCCGCTGCGACGCGGCATGCGCACGTCGAGCAGCAGCACATCGACCTCGTGCGTCTCCAGCGCCGCCAGTACCTGATCGCCGTCGGCGGCTTCCGCCACGCGATAGCCCGGTGCCGATCAGCCGCCAACCCGGCCCGGGACCTCCTCGCCGGCCCAGCGCCAGGCTTCCTCCGCTGCGGTGGCGTCCGCCGCCGCCACCTGAATCAGGTCGGGGCTCCCGCCGCCCTTGCCGTGGGCGCGCTCGAGCAATCCCGGCAGCAGCGCCTTGAGGTCGGTGCTAAGCGCCTTCGCCCGTCCGATCACGACCACCGGGTCGGGTGACGCGGCGCCGGCGACCACCCAGGGCGCCCCCGCCTCGAGGCACTTGAGCGCGAACCGCCTGACCTCCTCGCGCGGTCGGGAGGCGGAGAACTCGGCGACTCCGTGAGGCGGATCGCCCACCCGCTCCTTCGCGTCCGCCGCCAGCATGCGCTCGGAGAGCGCGTCCAGGCGCTTGCGCATTTCGTTTCGTTCGTCCGCCGCGCGCTCCAGGTGGGCGATTAGGTCTCGATCCTTGAGCGTGCGGCGGCGCGCCGCCTCGACCAGCGCCTCGGTGCGCCAGGCGTGGTCGCGCAGCGCGCGGCCTCCGCACAGGAACTCGAACCTCAGATTCCCTCGCAGCTTCTCCCACCCGACGATCTTGATCGCCCCCACCTCGCCGGTGCGCCGCGTGTGGGTGCCGCCGCAGGCGGAGACGTCCCACTCGGGGATCTCGACGATGCGGATGCGGCCGACCACCTGAGGGGGCTTGCGGAGCGCGAAGCGGTGAACACCCGCGGCATCCGTCCAGTGACGCTCGACCGGCCGGTCTTCCCATACCACGCGGTTGGCCGCGTCTTCCACCCGCTCGATCGCGCGCCAGTCGGTGCCGGGGAGGGCGACCTCGATGGTGCTGCGCTCCTCGCCCAGATGGGACGAGAGCGTCGGCGCCGAGAGCACGCGTTCGAGCGCGGCCGAGAGGACATGCTGGCCGGTATGCTGCTGCATGTGGTCGAAGCGACGCGCCCAGTCCACCTCGCCGGCCACCTCGCACGCCACCTCGATTCCCGCCGCCGGCGCCGGCCCGGCGGGTTCGAGCACGTGCCACACACGCTCCTCGGCATCCGCCTGGACGTCCACCACGCGACCGCCACCCAGGGCGCCGCGGTCGGCCTCCTGGCCCCCGCTCTCCGGGTAGAAGAACGTGCGCTCCAGCTCGACCGCCGGCCGTCCCCGGTGCTCGCCGACCGCGGTGACGCGCGCGGTGAACCGCGTGGTGTAGGCGTCGTCATAGAAGAGCCGCTCCGATGGCATCGCGCGTTCCTAGCCTCCGTGATCCGTGCGCCTGAGACCGTACTCGCGCAGCTTGCGCCAGAGCGTCGTGCGCGAGATGCCGAGCTGGCGGGCGGCGCTGGTGGCATTGCCGCGATGGCGGGCGAGCACGAGCGAGATGTGCTCCTTCTCGACGTCGGCGAGCGACCAGCTCTGGCGCGCGTCCCCGTGCTCCACGTGCTCCCTCTGATCCCCTCGTTCCCGCCGCTCTCCATGTTCCCGAAGGCGCGCGGCTGCTCCCGCCTCGCCCCGCATCGCTCCCACCGACTCCGCGGGATGGGCCGGGCGTCCGGTGCCCTCACCCGTGCCCTCCGGGAGCAGGCGCGGAGAGCGGATCGCCGCCGGCAGGTCGGCGGGCCTGATGACCGCGCCCTCGGCGACGGCCACCGCGTGCTCGATGGCGTTTTCCAGCTCGCGCACGTTGCCGGGGTAGTCGTAGCGCTCGAGTCGCTGTGTCGCTTCGGGCGAAAAGGCGAGCCCAGGGCGGCCGGCACGGGCCGACAGACGCTCGAGGAAGTACGAGGCCAGGAGCCCGATGTCCTCGCGGCGTTCCCGAAGCGGCGGCAGGTCGATCTGGACCACGTTCAGCCGGTAGAAGAGATCCTCGCGGAAGCGCCCGTCGGCCACCTCGCGCTGCAGGTCACGGTGCGTAGCGGCGATGACCCGGATGTCCACCAGACGGGTGGCGTTATCGCCGACGCGTCGCACCTCGCTGCTTTCGAGGGTGCGGAGCAGCTTCACCTGGGTGGCGGCCGGCATGTCGCCGATCTCGTCCAGGAAGAGCGTTCCCCGATCTGCGGCCTCGATCAGCCCCGGCCGATCCTCGGTGGCGCCGGTGAAGGCCCCGCGGACGTGACCGAACAGCTCGCTCTCGATCAGGCTCTCGGGCAACGCCCCCACGTTGACCGCCACGAAGGGTCCCGCGGCCCGACGCGACTGGAGGTGAAGCGAGCGGGCGATCAGCTCCTTCCCGGTCCCGCTCTCGCCGGTGAGGAGCACGGTGCTGTCCGTGCGCGCGACCTTGCGGACCAGCCGGAAAATGCGCTGCATCCGGGCGCTGGCCCCCACGATATCGTGGTAGAGCGCCGCATGGACGCCGGGGTCCTGGGGCGTCCGCCGGCCGGGTCGGAACGGCGTCGATGTGGTGGGCATGATTTGATGAGGGCCCGCCGCGCGAAGCCGTCTGGACTTCGCCGTGGCTGGGTGTTTCAAAATGCCACACACGAAGGGACCGGTCAATCGACTTGGTTGCTTGCCCCGGGGTCACGGTCGTCGCTGGGTGGGACCATTCGCAGGCGAGGGGGACCCGAGGTGGCCGCGGCAGCGGGCAGGCTGGGTTCGGGTGCCGGGGTGCCGGCGGGAGCGAACGCTTCGACCGGGACGCGGATCTCGACCAGGCGCAGGTAGAAGAACGTCCACGCGTACTGGACGATGGGCCACACGGCGACCACGATCAGCCAGAAGAGCATGAGGCTCGCCGTCCCAGCGAGTGCCGGGATCGCGAGCTGGAGGGGAGCAAGGACCATCGCCGGCGCCAGCACCAGGATCCCGCTCGCGAGAATGAGCTCGAACCAACGCTCGAGATGTCCGCGCATCATCGCGAACGAGCTCTGGAACGCACCGCCCAGGTCATGCTCGTCCAGCACGACGGCTTCGGTCGCGACGGCGAGCCGGTAGACCACGAAGAGCGACGGGAGCGCGAATACGGCGGCGATCGCCAGCAGGAGCAGATTGCGTCCCAGGTCCTCGAGGGCGGTCTCGGGATGGAACCGCGCGAACGCGGTCGGCAGGACGATGAGCGAAGCGGCGACCGCCAGCACGAGGTTGCGGAGCACCTCGGTGACGAGCAGCCAGGGGATCCGGCGCACCCCCTTCGCGTAGCACTCGAACGCAGGGGTAGGCAACGCCTCGCGCGGGGTGTTGTACACGGAGCGCGCGCGGAGCCGCAGCATCGCGCCGATTACGATCAGGGTGATGAAATCGCCGAGCAGGGCGACGCTCGTCAGCCCGAGCAGGGCAGGGGTAGCCCCGCCCGAGTCGACCGGCGGGAGCAGGACGAGCGCAAGGATCCAGGGGGCCCTGAGCACCAGCGGGATCAAAAGCGAGTGGAGCGGGTCGCGACGGACCGCCAGGTCGAGTGCCAGACCGAAGGCGTGGCGGGTGGAGATCGGTGGGCGTCGCCGCTCGATGGTGCTCATGTGGGTGGGTGAGCACGGGAGACTAGGGAGGGCATTGCCTGGTGTCAAGGTGTGGGGCCGTGATTGGCGAGGGGTGCGCGGATTGCGGGCGGCGCTCCACTCATGATGCACGCTCCAATTGACAGTCCCCTACAGCCGCTCCTAATGTCGCCCGCCATGCGGCGTCGGCTCTCCCACATTGGACCCAAGGGCCGCGTCCGCATGGTGGACGTGGGTGCGAAAACCGTGACCACCCGGGTCGCGACGGCTCGTGCCCGGGTGTTTATGCACCGCGACACGCTCGCCCTGCTGCGTGACGGGCAGGGCCCCAAGGGCGACGTGCTCGCGACCGCGCACATCGCAGGCGTGATGGCGGCCAAACGCACCAGCGAGATCATCCCGCTTGCCCACGCGCTGGCGCTGGACGGCGTGGACCTGGCGTTCACCCTCGACGACGAGAGTTCCTCGGTCGGCATCGAGGCCCGGGTGCGCGCCCGCGGGCGGACCGGCGTCGAGATGGAGGCCTTGACCGCGGTCACGGTCGCGGGCCTCACACTCTACGACATGCTCAAGGCGGTCGATCGCGGCATGGTGATGGGCGAGATCGCGGTCTGGGAGAAACGCGGGGGCCGCAGTGGAACCTTCCGCCGCCGAGCGTAGACAGCTCAGCTACGCCGAGGCGCGCGAGCGGGTGCTGGCCGCCGCGCGGACCCTGCCGGCCGAGCAGGTACCGCTGGCCGAGGCGCTCGGCCGCCCGCTGCGCGACCCGGTGGTGGCGCGCCACCCCTTGCCGCCGTTCCGCAACTCGGCCATGGACGGCATCGCGGTCCGCAGCGCCGGCCTGGCTGCGGCCACGCCGGCGGCGCCGGTCGACCTCGCCGTGATCGAGACGCTCCCCGCCGGCCGTGTCGCCGCGCACACGCTGGGACGTGGCGAGGCGGCCCGCATCATGACCGGCGCGATGCTGCCCGAAGGCACCGACGCGGTGATCCCGGTCGAGGAGATCGAGTCAAGCCGCGGCGCCCGCGGCGACGAGCGGGTGCTGGTCAAACGCGCGTGCGCTCCCGGGGAAAACGTGCGTGACGCCGGGCTCGACCTCGCGGCGGGCGCGGTCGCGATCGAGGCGGGCCGCGCCTTGACGCCGCACGACCTGGCCCTGCTGGCGGCGCTAGGCGTCGCGCGTCCCACCGTCGGCAGGCGACCGCACGTGGCTGTGTTCTCCACCGGGGACGAGCTGCTTGCGCCTGAGGCTGCGCTCAAGCCTGGAGCGATCCGCGACAGCAACCTGCCCATGCTGGAGGCGCTCATCGGCGAGTGCGGCGGCCGGGTGGTGTCGGCGAAACGGGTCGGGGACGATCCGGCCCTTGTCGGCGCGGCTCTGCGCGCGGCGCTCGGCAAGGCCGACGTGGTGATCACGATTGGCGGGGTCTCGGCCGGTGACTTCGATCCGGTGAAGATCGCGATCGCGGAGCTGGACGGGGTCGAGCTGTGGCGTGTGGCCATGCGCCCGGGACAGCCCCAGGCGTTCGGCGCGCCGGAGGGCCGACTGTTCTTCGGGCTCCCCGGCAATCCCGCCTCGGTGGCGTGTGTGTTCGAGGCGCTGGTCCGGCCGGCGTTGCGCAAGCTCATGGGCTTCGCGGCGCTCGAGCGGCCGCGCATCGAGGCGAAAGCGGCGGTCGCGATCGAATCGCGCGAGGGCCGCACCGACTTCGTGCGGGTTACGCTCGAGCGGCGCGACGGAGCGTGGTGGGCGCATCCGGCGGGCGCTCAGGTCTCGGGACATCTCGCGCCGCAATCTCGCGCGCACGCGCTGCTGGTGATCCCGGCGGCCGCGCGGCAGATCGCGGCGGGCGAGTCGGCCCATGCGCTGTTGCTGCGCTGGCCCGAGGAGGCTTGGGCGTGAGCCCGCGTGGCCGCCACGGCGTCCCCGACGCCTGCGGCCCGCGCGTCACCGCACGATCGTCCGCCCGCGCCGCGCGCTCCCCGCACCCGGGGCCCGCCGCGGGCGCGTCCCGTATCCCGGAGACGATCCCACTCTCGCACCCGGCCATGCGGGCGGCGTTGCTCGTGACGTTCGCCGGCGTCCTGATCTCCGTGACCTACACGCTGTTCGAGACCGACGTCTGGCAGAACCTGCTGGTGGGCAAGACGATCTGGCAGTTGGGTCACGTGCCCACCACACAGCTCTGGGCGTGGCCGAGCCATGGCGATCCCGAGGTCAACTCGGCGTGGCTGTTCCGGGCGATGATCTGGCAGGTCTGGTCGCTGGGCGAGCTTTGGGGCCTCTACGCCTGGCGCTGGGCGACGACGCTGGTGGCGTTCGGAGCGCTCTGGGCCGCGGCGCGGGCGATGGGCGCGCGCGGGTTCGCGGCGCTCATCGTGCCGGTGGCATGCGCGCTGGTCTACCGCACGCGCTCCCAGATCCGGCCCGAGACCCTGGTGGCGGTGCTGCTCGCGCTCGAGGTGTGGATCCTCGAGACGCGTCGCCACGGCGGACGTGACCGCATCGCCTGGCTGCCGCTAATCGCGCTTGTTTGGGCGAACACCCACCTGTCCTGGTTCCTCGGCATGGTCCTGATCGGCATCCACTGGCTCGCGGCGCAGCTCGCGGACTGGCGGCGGCGGCCCGGGGACACCGGGCCCGACCCAAGACCGAACCTGCTGCTCCTCATCGCGCTCGCATCGCTCGCGGTCTCGTTCTTAAACCCGTTCGGATGGCGGGCGCTCTGGCAACCGTTCGACTTCGCGCTCAACTGGCGCGGAGAACCCATGTTCCAGGCGATCGGCGAGCTCCAGCGTCTCCCCCTCCAGGCGCTCAGGTGGAGCGGGGTCGCCTTCGTCCTCGTCCTCTGGCCGCTGCTGCTCGTCTGGCGCGGCGTGCGTCGCGGCTGGGACCTGGTCGAGATCCTCATGTGCCTGGTGTTCGTCCCGCTCGCCTGCTCATCGGTGCGGTTCCTGGGCTATCTGTCTCTGGCCGCCCTCCCCTATCTGGCGCGCAACCTCGACGCGTGGGTCTCGGCCCGACGCTGGCCGGCGTGGAGCGCGCCACCGTGGCGGCGGGCGGCGTTGGCGGGAGCAGCGTGCGTGGGGCTGGGATGGCAGGCGTGGAGCGCCGGCGGGACCGGCATCGGGGTGGGCCTCGATACGCGCTTCGTGCCCGAGCGCGCCTGCGATTTCATGGCGACCCACGCCGTACGCGGGCGCGGGTTCACCCACTTCCCCGTCGGCGGCTACATGCTATGGCGCTTCTGGCCTGAGCGCGAGCGGCTCCCCTTCGCCACCATCCACCCGGAGGCGCTGCGCCGCGAAGATCGGTTGGGGTATGAAGCGGCGCGCACCGACCCGGCGGGTTGGCGCGCTCTCGATGGCCGCCACCGCTTCGACTACGCGCTCCTTTACCGCCGGCAACTCGGCGGCGATGTGCTCCTCGATGTTCTCGATGTGGACCCGGCGTGGGCGCTGGTCTTCCTCGACGATGTCGGAGCAGTCTACGTGCGGCGGAATGGGCCGCTGGCTGCGGTCGCGGACTCCTTCGCCTACCGCGCCGCCCCTGGGGGAAAGAGCGCGATCGGGGCGCTCGGCCGCGCCTGCGAGCGTGACACCGCGCTCCGTGCCCTGGCGGTGCTCGATCTCACGCGTCAGGCGATGGGCTCGCCGCGCAATGCCATGGCGAACAGCGTTCTGTCTATCCTGCTGGTGATGGGAGGCAGGTTGGGCGAGGCCGAGACCCGACTGCGCCAGGCGCTCGCCGTCGACCCGGATCTCCCGCGCTCGCACGAGCGCCTGGGGATGATCGCGCTGGCCGACGGCCGGCCGCGCGACGCCGTGCGCGAGCTGGAGCGCGCCCTCGACGAGCGGCCCGTCCCGGGCGGTGTCCACTACAACCTCGGCCGCGCCTGGCAGAGGCAGGGCGAACTGATGAAGGCGCGCGCGCAGTTCCGCGCCGAGCTGAAGCGCGAGCCGGGGCACGCGGGAGCGCTCGAAGCGCTGCGAGCGCTCGAAGCGGAGACTGGGCCCTGATGGGGCGCCACCGGCAAGGGTCGCGCAGGGCGCAGGATGATCGGGCCCTCCCGTCGGCGGCGCCGACCGCGCTCCACCATCCGGCGATGATCGCCGCGATCGTGGTCGCCGCGACGTGCGCGCTGGTCTCGGTCACATTCAAGCTCTACGACACGGACTTCTGGCACCACCTGCTGGTAGGCCGGGTGATCTGGGAGAGGCACGCGGTCCCCACGACTCAGCTCTGGAGTTGGCCCACGTGGGGCGCGCCCGAGGCCAACTCGGCCTGGCTCTTCCGGGCACTGGTGTGGCCCTTCTGGTCGCTGGGCGATGTGGGCGGGCTCTTCGCCTGGCGCTGGCTCACCACGCTGGCCGCGTTCGCGCTGCTGTGGGCGACCGCGCGCCGCATGGGCGCCCGGGGTTTCGCGCCGCTCGTCGCGCTCGTGCTGTGCGTCTTCATCTACCGGCTGCGCTCGCAGATCCGCCCCGAGACGCTGGTGGCCGTGCTGGCGGCGCTCGAGATCTGGATCCTGGAGGCGCGGCGCCGGGGCGGGGCGGACCGCAGCCGCTGGCTTGTCCTCATCGCATGGATCTGGGCGAACGCGCACGTCTCCTACTACCTCGGCTTCGTCATCCTCGGCTTCTATCTTCTCGAAGCGTGGCTGGTCGCCCGCCGGGGCGCGCGGGGTCGTTCGGGGGCCGGGGCGTTCCCGGGCTCGCGCCGTCTCGCCATCGTGGGGCTGGCCGCATTGGCGATCTCGTTCGTCAATCCGTTCGGATGGCGGGCGCTGTGGCAGCCGTTCGACTTCTTCCTGCATCTGCGACACGAGATCATGTACCGGACCATCCTCGAGTTGAAGCCGGTGGCCTGGCGCCTCTACATCAACACCGCGCTGCCGGTGCTGGTGGGCGGATGGATCGCGCTCATCGCCTGGCGCGCGACCCGACGCGCGTTCGACCGGGTCGAGGTCCTGTTCTGCCTGGCCTTCACCGCCCTCGCCCTGTCGACCCAGCGCTTCCTCGGCTTCTACGCGCTGGTCGCCACGCCGTTCCTCATGCGCGGCCTCGGCGAGTGGGTGTCGGCGCGACGCTGGCCACGCTGGACCGCGGCCCCGTGGGCGCGCGCCGCGGTGACCATCGCCGTCTGCGTCGCGGTGAGCGTCCCCGAGTGGCGCCGTCCCGACCTGCCGCTGGGCATCGGGCTGCAGTGGGAGCGCTACCCGGTCAAGGCGTGCGACTTCATCGCCGCGAACGACATCCAGGGGCGCGGATTCAACAACTTCGAGTTCGGCGGGTACCAGGCCTGGCGGTTCTGGCCCGACCGGGCGCGGCTCCCCTTCATGACCGGCACCATCGAGGCGGCGACGCCGATGGATCGCCTGCTCTACGCCGGCGTGTTCGCGCGACCCGACGCCTGGCGAGCACTCGATCGGCGGCATCGGTTCGACTACATCCTGCTCACGCGTCGCCAGGACGGCGACAACCACCTGCTCGACGTGCTCGAGGCCGACACCACGTGGGCGCTGGTCTTCGCTGACGACGCGGCCACGGTCTATTTGCGGCGGGCGGGCGCGCTCGCGGCGGTCGCGGCGCGCCTCGGCGCCGGAGCGATCCCGGCGGGCGGCGCTGGGCTCTACGCGCTGGGCCGGGCGATGGCCACCGACACGGCGCTGGCCGCGCGGGTCGCCGAGGGATTGCGCGGGCGGGCCGCGGCGTCTCCGAGGAACTCGCGCGACCTCGCGCTGCTCGCCAACGTCGAGCTGGCGCGCGGGCGCTTCGCCGAGGCGCGCGCGCTGGTGGAGCGCGCGCTGGCGGTGGATCCGCTGCTCGACCGCGGTCACGAGCTGCTGGGGATGATCGCGCTCGCCGAGGGGCGCCTGCGCCAGGCGGTCACGGAGCTCGAACGCCAGCGTTCCTTGTCGCCGCGCATGCCGGGGAACGCGCTGCGGCTGGGGCAGGCGTGGCAGCGGCTCGGGGATCTGCGACGCGCTCGGGCGTCGTACCGTCGCGAGCTGACGATCGACCCCGGCAACCGCGAGGCGCTGGATTCGCTGGGGGTGATCGGGAGGGACCTCCCGCGATGAAGCGCTTCGTCAACTCCGTCCGGAACCTCCCTGGCTGGACCTCGTTCTGGCCCCGGTATTACGCGCTCAAGCGCGAGGGGGGCCGGGCGGAGGAACTCGAAATCCGCCTGCGCGGCGGCCTGGTCGCCCGGGTGCCGGGCGTGCTCATGAGCGCCTTCGATGAGGTCTTCCTGCGTGAGGTTTACGGGGGGGCCTTGAGCCCGCCACTGGGCCCCGCTCCGGTCGTTATCGACATCGGCGCGAACGCGGGGTTCTTCTCGCTCCAGGTGTTCACCCGGCATCGCGACGCCCGGGTCGTGGCGCTCGAGCCACTCCCCGGCCACGTGGCGCTCATCCGGCGGCAGATGGAGCTGAACCCCGGGCTCGATCTCACGGTCGACCCGCGCGCGGTCTGCGCCCGCGCAGGGAACGTGGAGATCCGGTTCGACCGCCGTGACGAGTTCTCCGTGGCGGCCTCGCTCTTTCCACGCGAGCACGTGAATGGCTCGCTCACCGTCGAAGCCACCACCCTGGCCGAACTCTTCACGACGCACGCGATCGGCCGGTGCCACCTGCTGAAGTTGGATTGCGAGGGGGCCGAGTACGAGATCCTCCACCACTGCCCCGACGACGTCTTTGCGGCGACCGACCGGATAGTCCTGGAGGTCCATGACTGGGTCCGCGACTACGGGACCGTCCAGGACCTCGCGAGGATGCTGCGCGGGAAGGGCTACCAGGTCCGGAATCACAAGAACGAGATCCTGACCTGCACGAGATGACGGCGAGGCCCGAGGTCCGGATTCGCGCGCGGGAACCTCCATTCGGCGTCGAGCCCTGGCCGTCGGGCGGCGATTTCGCTTTCGCCCGGCAGGACCATGCCTCTAGGGTACCGACTTGCCGCCGAAGAGACTTCGCTCACGGCGACCACGAAAAGGAGATCTTCATGCTCACGCTAGACAGGCGTCGTTACCTCGGTCGCCGGCTGGCGGCTGTCCTCGCGCTCTCGTCCGTGCTGCTCCTCGTGTCGTGTTCGGGCGACCACGGCGATCGACCGACCGCCCCCTCCGCAATGGCCCCACCGGCACCCGGGCCGGCCAGGGACGCGGGGATTGCCGCGGCGATCGCGGCCCAGGAGGCCGTGTCCGGGGCCATGCTCGACCTGCCGGGCGTCGTCGGCATCGGTGTCGGCCAGGACGTCGGCGGCCAGGCTGCGATCGTCGTGCTGCTCGAACGCACGGAGGTGGCGGGGGTTCCGGGCAACCTGCGTGGGATCCGCGTCGTCCGTGAGGTCGTCGGGCCGCTCCGGGCCTTCGCGCTCACCGACCGCTACCGCCCGGTGCCGATCGGCGTCTCGACGGGGAACGCCGGCGATTGCATCCCCGGGACCATCGGCTGCGTGCTCCAATCGGGCGGCAAGAGCTACCTATTGAGCGCCAATCACGTGTTCGCGCGACAGAACCAGGCGGCGATCGGGGAGGTGGTCGGGCAGCCCAGCCTTCCCGATGCGAACCCCTCATGTGGGGCGTCCCCGCCGACGGCGAGGGTGGCGCGGCTCGCCGACTTTGAGCCTGTGGTTTATGACGGTCACACGCCGAACCGGATGGACGCCGCGATCGCCGAGCTGACCACCACGGATTTCACCTGTGCCACCCTTCCCGCCTTCTATGGGCTGCCCTCGAGTCAACCCGCGAGCCCTGTGGCGGGATCGGCCATTCTCAAGGTCGGCCGCACGACGGAGCTGACACGGGGAACCATCAAGGCCATCAACCTGAAGGTGAAGATCACGTTCCCCGCGGGTACGGCGCTGTTCGTGGACCAGATCCTGACGTCGAAGGGCTTCGGCGCCTTCGGCGATTCGGGCGCGCTCGTGGTCACCGACGACGATGCGTTCCATCCGACCGGAATCGTGATCGGGGGTGGTTCGAACGGGGCCGCGATCGTCAGTCCGATCGGCCCGATCCTCGCTCGTTTCGACGCGACGGTGTGCGGAAGATGAACGGGGCCACCCTTAGAGCAGCGCCATGATCGAGCGCCGCGCCTGCTCCAGGAGCCCGCTCGCCTGGATGCCCCACCAGAGCGTCAGCCCCAGCGTCACGACCATGGCGAGGACGGCGGGCGCCCCCCACGAGACCTCCACTGGTTCGCCCTCGGGCTCGCGCATGTACATGACCACCGTGATCCGCAGGTAGTAGTAGATCGAGACCACGCTGTTGAGCACGCCGACGATGACCAGCGGCACCAGTCCCGCGTCCACCGCGACACCGAACACGTAGATCTTGCCCATGAAGCCCGCGGTCGGCGGGATGCCGCCCAGCGAGAGCATGAACACGGTCATTGCGGCCGCGAGGCCCGGGTGGCGCGCGCCCAGCCCGGCCAGGTCGGAGAGCATGACGCGCTCCTCCTGCTCGCGGCCGAGCAGCGCCAGCACGCCGAAGGCGCCCAGGTTCATGAGCGAGTAGACCGCGAGGTAAAAGAGCGCGGCCGAGCCGCCATCGAGGCCGCCGGCGACCACCGCAACCAGCAGGTATCCCGCGTGGGCAATGCTCGAATAGGCCAGCATGCGCTTGACGTTGGTCTGGAGCAGCGCGGTGATGTTGCCCACCGTCATGGTCAGGATGGCGATCCAGGTCAGCAGCGGCCGCCAGTCGGCCTGGAGCCCCGGCAGCGCCACGATGACGAAGCGCAGGAGCGCGGCGAACCCCGCCGCCTTGGCTCCTGCCGACATGAATCCGGTCACCGTGGTCGGCGCGCCCTCGTAGGCGTCCGGGGTCCACATGTGGAACGGCACCGCCGCCACCTTGAAGCCGAACCCCGCGAGCACGAGCAGGCCGCCCATGAGGAGCAGTGGATTCCCCAGCATCGGTGAGTCGGCGAGGAAAACGGCCATCCGGCCGAGATTCGTGGTGCCGGTCGCACCGTAGAGCAGCGCGATGCCGTAGAGCAGGAATCCGCTCGCGAAGGCGCCGAGCAGGAAGTACTTGAGCGCCGCCTCGCTCGAGTCGAGGCGTCCGCGCCGGAAGCCCACCAGGATGTAGAGCGCGAGCGACATGAGCTCGAGACCGAGGAAGATGACGATGAGGTCGTTCGAGGCCGCCATCAGGATCATCCCGAGCGTGGCCGCCAGCATCAGGGCGTAGTACTCGCCGTGGTTGATCCGTGTGCGCCGGATGTAGTCCCACGACTGGAGCACCGCCACCGCCGCCACGCCGCAGAAGAGCAGGGTGAAGAACACGGTGAAACCGTCATGGAGGAACATCCCCTCGAACAGCGAGCGCCGCACGTCGCGCACGCGGAACACGCTTCCTGCCCCCACCGCCAGCGTGAGGAGTGCCACCACCGCGCCCCGGCCGCTGCCCGGGCGCGAGGGCAGGAACTCGAGCAGAAGCATGAGCATCATCCCGACGCTCAGCGCGATGACCGCGCCCAGGGCCCACCAGTCCACGCCGATCAGCGCCGCAGGCTGGAAGGACATTATCGGGCACCTCCCCCTGCCGGCCGCGTGTCCGCGGGGCTGGCCGCGGCGGCGGCGGGTTCGGTCATCTGGATGCGCGCCTTGCACAGCGCGATGGTGCGGTCGAGCGTCGGCTGCGCCCGGTCCAGGATCGGCTGCGGGAACACCCCCATCCAGAAGATCATGATGATGAGCGGGGCGAACACCAGCCGCTCGCGGAACGAAAGGTCGGTGAGCTTCTCGTTCTCGGCGTGCGTCACCGGCCCGAAGAACACGCGCTGGAACATCCACAGCATGTACACGGCCGAAAGGATCACCCCGGTCGCGGCGATGATCGCCCACATCGGGTTGGTGCGGAACGCCCCGAGCAGGACCAGGAACTCGCCGACAAACCCGTTGGTTCCGGGCAGCCCGATCGAGGAGAGCATGACCACGAGGAAGACCGAGGCGTAGACCGGCATCGGCTTCCAGAGCCCGCCGAAGTCGGCGATCAGGCGCGTGTGTCGGCGCTCGTAGATCACGCCGACCAGGAGGAAGAGCGCGCCGGTCGAGACGCCATGGTTGAGCATGGTCATCATCCCGCCCGCCATACCCTCGGGATTGAGCGCGTAGAGCCCGAGCATGCAGAACCCGAGGTGGCTTACCGACGAGTACGCCACCAGCTTCTTGAGATCGGGTTGCACCATGGCGACCAGCGCGCCGTAGATGATGCCGATCAGCGACAGCCCGACGATCCAGGGCGTGAACTCCGCCGAGGCGGAGGGAAAGAGCGGCATGGCGTAGCGGACGAACCCGAACGTGCCCATCTTGAGCAGCACGGCGGCCAGCAGGACCGAGCCCGCGGTCGGCGCCTCGACGTGCGCATCGGGCAGCCAGGTGTGGAGCGGGAACATGGGCACCTTGATCGCGAACGCGAACGCGAACGCAAGGAACAGCCAGGTCTGTTGTGCGGGTTCCAGCGGCAGCGCGTAGAAGGCGTCGAGCGCGAAAGTCGGCACCCCGGTCACGGCGCGATTGTGGAAGTAGAGCCACAGGATGGCGACCAGCATCAGCACGCTGCCGGCCATGGTGTAGAGGAAGAACTTCATCGCCGCGTACACGCGCCTTGGGCCCCCCCACACCCCGATGAGCAGGTACATCGGGATGAGCATGGCCTCCCAGAACACGTAGAAGAGCAGCAGGTCAAGCGCGAAGAAGGTGCCGAGCATTCCCGCTTCGAGCGCCAGCAGCAGCGCGTAGAACTCGCGCTCGCGCTTCTCGACCGCCGACCAGGCACCGACGATGACGATCGGCGTCAGCACGGTGGTCAGCAGGACGAGCAGCACGCCCACCCCGTCCACGCCCACGTGGTAGGTGGCGCCGAGGCCGGGGATCCACGGCAACTGCTCCATGAATTGCCAGCCGGGCTGACCCGGCTGGTAGCGCCACCAGAGCGGCAGCGAAAAGGCCAGCTCCGCGAGCGAGGCGATCGTGGCGAGCCACCGCAGCGTCGCCCCCGAGGTGCCCGGCAGCACGGCGATGAGCACCGCGCACAGGAGCGGGAAGAAGACCAGCCACGAAAGCCAGGGGAACTCGTTCACGTCAGTGCCTCAGGAAATGAGCGATGAGCGCCGCCACCCCGAGGGTGATGAACAGCGCGTAAGTGCCGACGAAGCCAGTCTGGAAGAGCCGCGAGACTGCGGAAAGACCTTCGACCGTGTGGGCGAGGCCGTTCACCGTCCCGTCCACGACCTTTTCGTCCCAGAAGCGCCACAGGTGCTGCGAAAGCGCGTGCAGCGGGCGGACGACCATCGCGTCGTAGATCTCGTCCACCCAATACTTGTTCGTGAGCATCCGGTGCAGCGCCGGAGCCCGCTCGGCCAGCGGCTCGGCGCCCGTGCGTCCGGAACCGCGGCCGTAGACCCGGAACGCCATGGCGATGCCGAAGCCGGCGACCGCAACCGAAACGGCGATGAGGGCCCACTCGGCGCCCACCGAGAGATGGGGAACGCCATGGCCCCCCGCGGCTGCCCCATGAGCCTCGATGGGAGCCGCGTCCCTCCCGGCCCCACCTTCGAACACCGGCGCGAGCCAGCGGGCCAGAGCGTGTCCGCCGTGCTGGAAGGGCAACCCGACCCATCCCCCGACCACCGAGAGCACCGCCAGTACGACCAGAGGCGCGATCATGAGGCGTGGCGACTCGTGCAGATGGTGCTCGGCCTCGTGGTCAAGTCGCGACTCGCCCCGGAAGCAGAGCAGATAGAGGCGGAACATGTAAAACGCGGTCAGCGCCGCGCCCAGGAGTCCCACGACCCACACGCCGTAGTGACCGCTCGCGAACGCTCCAGCCAGGATCTCGTCCTTGCTGAAGAATCCAGAAAGCGGCGGCAGGCCCGCGATCGCAAGGGTCGCAACCAGCATCACCCCGTGCGTCCACGGCAGCCTGGTAGCGAGGCCGCCCATGCGGCGCAGGTCCTGCTCGTTCGAGAGCGCGTGGATGACCGATCCCGCCCCGAGGAACAGCAGCGCCTTGAAGAAGGCGTGGGTCATGAGATGGAAGATGCCCGCACCGAAGGCGCCGACGCCGAGGGCGAAGAACATGTAGCCGAGCTGGCTCACCGTTGAATAGGCGAGCACCCGCTTGATGTCGTTCTGGGCCACGCCGATGGTGGCCGCGAACAGCGCGGTGACTGCGCCGATCACGGCCACGGTCTCGAGCGAGACCGGCGCGAGCTGGAACAGCACGTGGCAGCGCGCGACCATGTAAACGCCGGCGGTAACCATGGTGGCGGCGTGGATGAGCGCCGAGACCGGGGTCGGACCCTCCATCGCGTCGGGGAGCCAGGTGTAGAGCGGGATCTGGGCGCTCTTGCCCGTGGCGCCGAGGAACAGGGCGAGCGTCGCAAAGGTGATCGCCACCGAGCCGACCGCGAACACGTGCGGCGCCACGGCAAACAACCTCTCGAAGTTGAGGCTCCCGCCCCACGCGAACAGGGTCAGCATCCCGAGCAGGAACCCGAAATCGCCGATCCGGTTGACGATGAACGCCTTCTTACCCGCCTCGGCCGCCGAAGGCCGCGTGTACCAGAACCCGATCAGCAGGTAGGAACACAATCCAACGCCCTCCCAGCCCACGAACATGAGCAGGAAGTTGTCCGCCAGCACCAGCGTCAGCATGGCAAACATGAACAGGTTGAGGTAGAGAAAGAAGCGGCGGAACGAATCGTCGTGGCTCATGTAGCCGACCGAGTAGACGTGGATGAGGAACCCGACGCCGGTCACGACCAGCACCATGACGGCCGAGAGCGGATCGAGCAGGAACGAGACGTCGGCCGAGAAATCGCCCACCCGCATCCACGTGTAGATGGTTTCGGTGATGGCCCGGTCGGCCTCGGGGAGCGCCGCGAGCGCGATGACCGCGCGCACCGCGAACAGGAACGCCGCCCCCACCGCGCCGCACGCCAGCCACGCGGTGCCCCGCTTGCCCAGCCGGTCACCGATCAGCAGGCTCAACGCCACCGCGAATAGCGGAAGCGCGGGGATAATCCAGAGCATCGGCGGGGCCACGATCGCGTCCTATCCCTTGAGCAGGTTGATCTCGTCCACGTAGACCGTCTCCTTAAGACGGAATACGTTGACGATGATGGCGAGCCCGACCGCGACCTCGGCGGCGGCGACGGTCATGACGAAGAACACGAAGATCTGTCCATCCAGCGAGCCCAGCTCGCGCGCAAACGCGACGAACGCCAGATTGGCGGCGTTCAGCATCAGCTCGATGGACATGAAGATGATGAGCGCGTTGCGGCGCACCAGCACACCGACGACTCCGATCACGAACACCACGGCGCTCAGGGTCAGCATCCATGAGATCGGGATCACGCGGGCTCCTCCGTTCGGGCGGCGGGCGCCGGGGAGGGCGGCGCGGCCGCGGCGCCCTCCGTCGCTACACGACGGCGCATGTGCGGGACCCGGCCCTTGGCGATCACGACCGCCCCCACCATCGCGACCAGGAGCAGGATCGAAGTGATCTCGAACGGAAAGAGATAGCGGGTGTAGAGCACCTGCCCGATCGCCTGCGTGTTCCCGACCGGGGCTGCGACGGCGGGGTCGGACGAGATCGGCCCGGGCGCCCAGCGGCGCGCGAGCAGCACCCAGCCTTCGGCGAAGAGCACGATACCCAGCGTCCACCCGACACCGCGGCGGAGCGCGATGTGGACGCCGTGCTCGACGTCGCGCTTGAGGTTCAGGTACATGATGACGAACAGGAACAGCACCATGATGGCGCCGGCGTAGACGATGATCTGGACCATCGCCAGGAACTCGGCGTGGAGCACCAGGTAGATCCCGGCGAGTGAGCAGAACGCGAGCACCAGGAACAGGGCGCTGGTCACCGGGTTCTTGTGCAGAATGACGAGCAGACTGCACGCCACCAGTAGCGCGGCGAAACCGAAGAACAGGGCCGGCATCATCCGTTACTCCTCCACCACACCATCACGGCGGTCAGGAGGATGTTGGCGAGCGAGAGCGGCAGCAGCACCTTCCATCCCAGGTTCATGAGCTGGTCGTAGCGGAGCCGCGGAAACGTCCAGCGCACCCAGATGAAGAAGAACAGCACCGCGCCGAGCTTGGCGAAGAACCAGATGAACTTGAGCGACTCGGGGAGCCACGGACCGTTCCAGCCGCCGAGGAAGAGCGTCACGGCGATGCACGAGATCGTGATGACGTTTGCGAACTCGCCCAGGAAGAAGAGTCCGAACTTCATGCTCGAGTACTCGGTGTGGAACCCGGCGACCAGCTCGGCCTCGGCCTCGGGCAGGTCGAACGGCGCGCGATTGGTCTCGGCCAGGGCGGTGAGCATGAAGATCCCGAACGCCACCGGCTGGTAGACCACGAACCACCAGCGCTCCTGCGCATGCACGATGTCGACCAGCGAGAGCGATCCGGCCATGAGCAGTACGCCGATGGTCGAAAGGCCCATCGCCAGCTCGTAGGAGATCATCTGCGCCGAGGAGCGAAGTCCGCCGAGCAGCGCGTACTTGTTGTTCGAGGACCAGCCGCCGAGCGTGATCGCGTACACGCCAAGGCTCGACATGGCGAGGAACAGCAACAGCGCGACGTTGATGTCGGTTACACGCAGGGCGTCCTGCGGGCCGAAGGGGACCACCGCGAAGGTCACGAGCGCCGGGATCACCGCCAGCATCGGCGCGATGTGGAAGATGACCTTGTTGGCACCGTCCGGTGTGAACTCCTCCTTGAAGAAGAGCTTGAGCACGTCGGCCGCCGGCTGGAGCAGCCCGAAGGGGCCGACGCGGTTGGGACCGACCCGCGCCTGCATGTGACCGGCGATCTTGCGCTCGGCGTAGATCATGTACGAGACAACGGTCAGCATCGTGAACAGGATGACGACGATCTTGAAGAGGGACCAGAAGACGAGCTGGAAATCCGGGTTGTTCCAGATCGCGGCCATCAGACCCCGTCCCCCATCAGCCCTGTGCGCCCACGGATTCGGGCGCCGCAACCCGGCTCGCCCGCACGCGCAGACCCGCACCCGTTGGAGCGCCCAGCCGGTTCAGCTCGACCTCGGCGTACGCGTAGGGCACGAACACGCTGCCCGCGGGGACGTCGGCGTCGATCGCGCCCGGAACGAGAATGCTCCCGGCGGGCCCGGTCAGCTCGAGCATCTCCCCGTCCACGACCCCGAGGCGCTTCGCCTCGTCCGGATGGAGGAACGCGCGCGCCCCCTTGGCGAGCTTGGGCAGCAGTGCGCCCCGATACGAGAGGCTGCCCTGTAGGAACAGCGTGCCGCCCGAGAGCAGCCACAGCCCATCACCGTTCGACCCGGGGCCGTTCGCCGCGGCGCCGTCCCCCGCCGCGCGGGCGGTGGCCAGCGAGCCCGCGATCGCGGGGGTGCCGATCGACGCCCATTGGAGTCCCAGCGGCAGCAGCGTCGCCCAGCTCAGCCCTCCATAGCCCGGGACCAGCTTCGCGATCTCGCGAAAGATGTCCTCGGCGCCGCGGTAGCTCCAGCGGGCGCCCATCGCCTGCGCCACGGACTGGAAGATGTCCCAGTCGGGCTTGCAGCCCTTGCGCCAGGCGAGCGCGCGCACCGACTTCTGAAGACGGCGCTCGCAGTTGACCACCACCCCCTCCTTCTCGGCGAAGGCGCTGGCGGGGAACACGACGTGGGCCCGCTTTGCCGTCTCAGTGAGGAACAGCTCGTTGACGATCACCAGCTCGGCGCGCTCCAACGCCCGCTCGGCCAGCGCGCGGTCGGGGGCGCTCCGGAGCCAGTGGTCGCTCACGATCCAGAGCGCCTTGATGCGGCCATCGGCGGCGGCGGCGAGGATCTCGGGAGCGCTCATCCCCTGTCCCCCCTGCTCCAGATCGAGCGGCGCGCCCCAGGCCCTCTCGTACTGCGCCCGGGCCGCTGCGTCGCCGAGCGGCACGTAGCCGGGCAGGCAGTCGGGCGTGAGCCCCATGTCGAGGGCGCCCTGCGAGTCGCTCTGGGGCCCCAAGTACATGACCGAGGAGCGCTCGGCGGTGAGCGCGCCGCACACCCACGCCAGGTTCTCGACCGCCTGCAGCAGCGCCGGCGCCTGCGCGTGCTCGGCGTAGGCGCGGCCGAACAGGATCGCCTTGCGGCCCGCATCGCGCAGCCGCTTCGCCGCCGCGGTGACCGCCGCCGCCGGCACGCCGGTGGCCTTCTCGGTGGCCGCGGGTGTCGCCCCCACCAGTGCCTGCTTGAGCGCGCCGAGACCGGCGCCGATCTCGGCCGGCAGACCTGAAGGCTGGGGCGGCTCGCCCAGGTCGAGCGCCGCGCGCGTCAGACCGTCGAGCAGCGCCAGATCGCTCCCGGGCTTCAGGGCGAGCCAGTCGCCAGCGAACTTGGTGCGCGCCAGCTTCACCCGGCGCGGATGGACCACCGTGAGGTGGAGCTTCTGCTGGTGCTGACCGCGGACAAGCTGGGCCTGCGCGAACGGCGACTCGCCCTGGAGGTCGTCCCCGAGGACCAGCACTTCCTCGGCGCGGTAGAGGTCCTCGAAGGAGATGAGCGGCCGCCCGCCGCCGGTCGCCTTGAGCAGCGCGGCGCCTGGCACACGTGTGGTGAAGCGGGTCCGCGCGTCCACGTGGGGCGTGCCGATCACGGCGCGCGCCAGCTTCTGGAAGAGATAGCACTCCTCGACAGTCAGTTTCTCGCCGCCCAGGAAGGCCACCGATCCCGGGCCGTGTACTGCGGCGATCTGTTTCAGCCGCGCCGCCGCGAACGCCACCGCCTCGTCGTGGCTCGCGGGCGAGAGGGCGCTGCCGAGGCGCATGAGCGGCGCAGTCAGACGCTCGCCACTGTTGACGAACTCGTAGCCGAAGCGGCCGCGCACGCACAGGAACTCGCGGTTGATCCCGCGGAACTCGGTGCCGCGAGCGCGCAGCACCTCGTTCCCGCGCACGCCGAGGCGCACCGAGCAGCCATTCGAGCAGTAAGGACAGACGGTGATGTGCTGGCGCAGGTCCCAGGGACGCGCCTTGAACCGGTAGGGCAGCGCCGTGAGCGCGCCGACCGGGCACACCTCGACGCAGTTGCCGCACTGCTCGCACTCGAGCGGCTGGCGGTTGAACGAGGAGATCTCGGTCCACACGCCGCGTTGGTGGGCGGTGAGGGCGTCGTCGCCCATCACTTCGTCGCAGTAGCGCACGCACCGCATGCACACGATGCAGCGGTTGGCTTCCTTCTTGACCACAGGGCCCAGGTCCTCGGAGTCGAACGTGCGCTTGGCCTCGTCCATTCGCGAGAAGTCGTGGCCGAAGGCGAAGGCGAGGTCCTGCAGCTGGCACTCGCCGCCCTCGTCGCACACCGGGCAGTCGAGCGGGTGGTTGACGAGCAGGAACTCCATCACGCCCTTGCGCGCCTTGATCGTGACCTCGGACTCGGTGCGCACCTGCATGCCGTCGGCGACCGTGGTGGTGCAGCCGGTCTGGACCTTGGGCATCCACGCGATTTCGGGCGCGCCGTCCGCGCCCAGCACGGGCTTGCGGTCGGGGCCGAGCTTCGGCATGCCGACCTCGACCACGCAGATGCGGCAGGCCCCCAGAGGCGGCAGCTTGTCGTGCGAGCAGAAGATCGGGATGTGCGTCTCGGCCACGCGGGCGGCCCCGGTGACCAGCGTGCCTGCCGGGACCTCGACCGTGCGGCCGTTGATCGTCACCCGGCAGGTGGCGCTCACGCGGGCACCTCCTCTCCCACACCGGCACGGCGCCGGTTGGCAAGGCAGCGCTTGTGGGTCACGTGGTGCTCGAACTCGGCGCGGAAGTGCTTGATCGCCCCCATCACCGGCATCGCCGCCGCGTCGCCCAGCGCGCAGAACGACTTGCCCAGGATGTTGTCCGAGACGTCGTAGAGCAGGTCGATGTCCTTCTCTCGGCCGTGCCCGCTCTCGAGCCGCTCGAACACCTCGCTCATCCAGTAGGTGCCCTCGCGGCACGGGGTGCACTTGCCGCACGACTCGTGTTCGTAGAAGCGGGTGATGTTCCAGAGCGCATCCACGATGCAGGTCTGGTCGTCGATGACGATGACCCCCCCCGAGCCGAGCAGCGTGCCGGCGGCGACCATGGATTCAAAATCGAGCCCGGTGTCGAGCATCGAGGCCGGAAGGAGCGGCACAGAAGAGCCGCCCGGGATCACCGCCTTGATCCTCATGCCGTCCCGCATGCCGCCACAGTGCTCGTGGATCAGCGTCGAGAGCGGCAGGCCCATCGGCACCTCGTAGTTGCCGGGGCGCTTCACCGGACCGGACACCGACAGGATCTTGGTGCCCGGGCTCTTCTCAGTGCCCCACTGGCGGTACCAGGCCGCGCCGTGCTTCAGGATGTGCGGCACGTTCATCAACGTCTCGGTGTTGTTGACCACGGTCGGGCACGAGTAGAGCCCTTCGAGCGCAGGGAAAGGGGGCTTGAGCCGCGGTTGGCCGCGGTAGCCCTCGAGCGACGAGAGCAGCGCCGTCTCCTCGCCACAGATGTAGGCGCCGGCGCCGAGGTGCGTGTAGAGGTGGAACGAGAAGCCGGTGCCGAGAATATCGTCGCCGAGAAGGCGGGCAACCCTTGCCTCGGCAATCGCGACATCGAGGATGCGCTGGATGTACTCGAACTCGCCGCGCAGGTAGATGTAGCCGGTGTGCGCGCCGAACGCGTAGGCCGAGAGCAGCATCCCCTCGATGAGGAGGTGCGGGTTCTTCTCCATGAGCTCGCGGTCCTTGAATGTGCCGGGCTCGCTCTCGTCGGCGTTGCACACCAGATACTTTGGCTTGGGGCTCTGCTTCGGGACGAAGCCCCACTTCATCCCGGTCGGGAACCCGGCGCCGCCGCGGCCCCGGAGTCCTGAGTCCTTGACCACCTGGATGCAGTCGTCGGGCGGCTTCTTGCCGAGCACCTCGCCGGGCATCTGGTAGCCACCGCCCTTGCGGTAGACATCAATCGACGCCAGCTGCGGCGTGTCGATGTCCGCAAACAGGAGCGGGCCTCTGGGCTTGCTCATCTGAGCGTCTCCAACAGGGCGTCCACCTTCGCTTCGTCGAGATTCTCGTGATAGTCGAAGTTGACCTGCATGCACGGCCCCCCCCCGCAGGCCGCCAGGCACTCGACCCGCCGCAGGGTGTAGCGCCCGTCCGAGGTGGTCTCGCCGTGCCCGACACCGAGCTTCTCCTCGAGGTGCCGGAACAACCGGTCCGAGCCCATGAGCGAGCACGAAAGGGTCATGCAAACCTGAAGATGGTGCCGGCCCACCGACTTGAGGTTGAACATGGTGTAGAAGGTCGCGATCCCGAACACCTCGGGCTCGGGCAGGTCGAGCGTGCGCGCCACGAGCTGCATTGCCGAGGGCGGGATCCAGCCCCACTCGCGCTGAGCGATCCACAGCACGGGGAGCACCGCCGAGCGCTTGTTGGGATAGTGCGAGAGCGCCTCGTCCACCTCGGCACGGCGCGCGGCCGGCCATTCCAGGGCCTGTGCGGCCTCGACCGGCATGGCCAGCGTCCCGCCCATTGAAAGCATTCGACCCTCCGGGCTCATCGGTCGATCTCGCCAAGCACGATATCGAGGCTGCCGATCGCGGTGATGACGTCGGCCACCATCCGCCCCTCGATCATGCCGGGCAGCGCTTGGAGGTTCACGAACGACGGCGAGCGCACCTTCATGCGCCACGGGCGCGGCGTGCCGTCCGAGACGAAGTAGAACCCCAGCTCGCCCTTGGGCGCCTCGATCGCGTGGTAGGCCTCGCCCACCGGCGGGAAGAAACCGTGCGCCACGATCTTGAAATGGTGGATCAGGGCCTCCATGGAGGTCTTGACCTCCTCCTTGGGCGGCACGACATACTTGAAGTCGCGCAGCCGGTACTCGCCCCTCTCGCCCATCTCGCGGATCTTCCTGATCGCCTGGCTGGCGATGCGCGTGGATTGCCGGATCTCCTGGACGCGCACGGCGTACCGGTCGTAGGCGTCGCCCGCGGACCCCACCGGCACGTCGAAGTCGTAGCCTTCGTAGTCGCAGTAGGGCTGGGCCTTGCGCAGGTCCCAGCGCACGCCCGAGCCGCGCAGGATGGGCCCGGTGACGCCCATGGCGATCGCATCCTTCTCCGAGAGTGGTGCCACGCCCTTGGTGCGCGCGAGCCAGATCGGGTTCTTGGTGAGCAGCGTCTCGTATTCGTCGGTGTGCTTGGGCATCTCGTCCACGAACTTCTGGCATCTGTCGAGGAACCCAGCCGGGATGTCCGAAGAGAGCCCGCCGACGCGGAAGTAGGACGCGGTCATGCGAGCGCCGCACACCTGGTCGTAGATGGACAGGACCTTCTCGCGCTCGCGGAAGCAGTAGAAGAAGACGGTCATCGCCCCGATGTCGAGCGCGTGGGTGCCGAGCCACACGCAGTGGGCGCTGATGCGGGTCAGCTCGGTAAGCAGCACGCGGATGGCCTGCGCGCGGGCCGGCGCTTCGATCCCCACCAGCTTCTCGGCCGCGAGGCAGAGCGCCAGGTTGTTCGACATCGGCGCCAGGTAGTCCATCCGGTCGGTTTGCGGGATGGACTGGGTGTAGGTCTTGTACTCGGCCTGCTTCTCCATCCCCGTGTGCAGGTAGCCGATGATCGGCTTGGCCTTGACCACCGTCTCGCCATCGAGCTCGAGCACCACCCGCAGCACGTCGTGCGTGGAAGGGTGCTGCGGCCCCATGTTGAGCGTCATGGTCTCAGTGGGCACGGTACTTCACCTTCTTGGGCTTGAGATCCGTGAGGTCCGGGGCCGGCACGGTGCGGCCGGGCGTGTTGTGGGTGAAGGCGACCTCCGTGTAGCCGAGCGGCGAGTCCTTGCGCAGCGGCCAGCCCTCCCAGTCATCCGGAAGCAGGATGCGCGTCAGATCGGGATGGCCGGCGAAGAGGATCCCGTAGAAGTCGTAGGCCTCGCGCTCGTGCCAGTTCGCCGTCGGCCACACGCCGCACACGGTCGGCACGCGCAGCTCGGCCTCGGGCACCTGGACCTTGAGCACGAAGCGCGCGTTGTGGGTGATCGAGAGCAGGTGGTAGACGACTTCGAAGCGCGGCTCGCTCGGCAGGAGGTCGACGCCGCTCACAGACGCGAGCATCGAGAACGCGAGCGCGGCGTCGTCGCGCAGGAACGTGCACACCTCGACCAGCCGGTCGGCCGGCAGGTGGAGCGTGTGGTCGCGTACTGCCGCCCCCTCCTGCCGCCGGAACGGCACGTCGGAGAAGCGCTCGCGGAGCCGCTGCTCCACCTGGTCCGGGCGAAGGCCGGGAGGCGCGGCGATCGGTGCCTGGACCGGCGTGGACATCAGGCGACGTCCTTGCGCTTCTTCTTCTTCATCGGCTGGAACGTTAGCGTGCCCACCTCGACCGGCGAGGCGAGGATCTTCTCCTGGAGCTTCATGATGCCGTGGATGAGCGCCTCCGGCCGCGGCGGGCAGCCGGGCACGTAGACGTCCACCGGGACGATCTTGTCCACGCCCTGGACGATCGCGTAGTTGTTGAACACGCCGCCGCAGGAGGCGCAGGCCCCCATCGAGATGACCCACTTGGGATCCGGCATCTGGTCGTAGAGCAGCCGCACGACCGGCGCCATCTTGATGCTCACGCGCCCGGCCACGATCATGAGATCGGCCTGGCGCGGTGAGGCGCGGAATACCTCGGCGCCGAAGCGCGAGATGTCGAAGCGCGGGCCGACGATCGCCATCATCTCGATGGCGCAGCAGGCGAGGCCGAATCCGAGCGGCCAGATCGCGTTCGCGCGCGACTGGTTCACCGCCCAGTTGATCATCCCGCCCGCGGTCGTGAACAGGAGGCCGCGCTCGACCTCCTCGCGCAACGCCTGCTCGGGATCGCCCGGCCCCTGCGTCCCGCGTGTCCCGGGAGCCACGCCCGGGGCGACGGGCGTCCCAACCGCCGGCGCGGGAAGCACCCGGAACGGATTCTCGACCTTCTGGTCCGCCATTCTCAGATCCCCCTCGGCGCCCGGGCGCCGTCCGAACGCGTCAATCCCACTCGAGCGCGCGCTTCTTGAGAAGGTAGACGTAGCCCACGAACAGGATGGCGATGAAGAGCACCATCTCGATCAGTCCGTAGAGCCCGAGCTGGTGGAACGAGACCGCCCAGGGGTAGAGAAACACCGCTTCGATGTCGAACAGGATGAACAGCACGGCAACCAGGTAGAACTTGACCGAGAAGCGCTCGCGCGCGTCCCCCACCGGCTCGACGCCGCACTCGTAGGACGACATCTTCACCGCGTTGCGGCGGCGGGGCACGATGATGCTGGAGAGCCCGATGGTCCCGCCGGCGAATGCGATCGCGACCAGCAGGAACAGCAGGACCGGGATGTACTCTCTCATGAGTGTCTTCGATGCTCCTGTCGATGCCTCGTCGCGGTCCCTGAGGGTCCCGCGACACCACGTGAGCGCACCCTACGCAGCGCGCCCGACCACGGTCAAGCCGCGCCGCGCCCTAAGCGTGCGCGTTGAGTTTAAGGATCGCATCCGTGAGCGCCGGCACCACCTCGAATGCGTCCCCGACCAGCCCGAAATCCGCCACCTTAAAGATGGGCGCGTCGGGGTCCTTGTTGATCGCCACGATGCAGCGTGACGACGACATCCCCGCCAGATGCTGGATCGCGCCGGAGATGGCGATCGCCACGTAGAGCTTGGGCGAGACGGTCTTGCCCGTCTGCCCCACCTGGTCGCCGTGCGGCCGCCAGCCCGCATCCACCACCGCCCGCGAAGCGCCGACCGTGGCACCGAGCGCCGCGGCGAGGGACTCGATCATGTCGAAGTGCTCGGGCCCGCGGAGCCCCCGCCCGCCCGAGACGATGATCTCGGCCTCGGTCAAGTCCACCTTGCCCGCGCTGGTCGCCTTGACCTCGCGCACGCGCGAGCGCGCCGCCGCCGCGTCGTACTCGAGCGCGAGCGGCGTCACCGTCGGCGTCCCGCCGTTCTGGGGCGGGGCGGGCGCAAAGATCTTGGGGCGAAGCGAGACCAAGGCCGGCAAGCCGGTGAAGGCGACCCGTTGGATCGCCTTGCCCGCGTAGACCGGCCGGGACGCGATCAGTCGTCCACCTTCGACGGCGAGCGCGGTGCAGTCGGCGGCAAGGCCGACGCCGAGGCGGGCCGCGACGCGCGGGGCGAGATCGCGACCCATGGAAGACGCCGAGAACAGCACCACGGTCGGCTTCACCTTCTCGACTGCCGCCAGCACGGCCCGCACGTAGCCGGCGGGCTCGTAGTGGCGAAACGCCTCGTGCGTCGCGAGCAGGATCTCGGAGGCGCCGGCCTCACCGAGCGCCGCGAGCCCCGGGTCGGCGGCGGCGGCGCACACCGCGAGCACCGGCCCGCCGAGTGTGGCCGAGAGCCGCACGGCCTCGCCCAGCGCCTCGCGCGAGACCGCCCGCACCCTGCCGTCGCGCTGCTCGATGAAGACCAGGATCGCCATGGGTCAGATCACCTTCGCTTCTTCGCGCAGCACCCGCACCAGCTCCGGCACCGCCCCGACGCCCTGACCGACGATGCGCCCCGGGGCGCGCGGCGGCGGCGGCGCGAGCGAGAGCAGCTCGAGCGCCGGAGCGCCGAGCGACGCCGGCTTCTCCTCGATCGGCTTCTTCTTCGCCGCCATGATGCCCTTGAGCGAGGCGTAGCGCGGCTCGCACAGCCCCTTTTCGGCCGCTAGCAGTGCAGGCAGGGTCACCTCGATCACTTCGCGGCAACCCTCGACCTCGCGCTCCACCACCACCTGCCCGCCCTTGAGCTCCATCGCCGCCACGACCGTGACGCAGGGATGGCCCAGAAGCTCGGCCACCATCGGGCCGACCTGGGTCGCGTCGTCGTCCACCGCCTGCTTGCCGAACCAGAGCAGCTGGGCCGCCTGGAGCGGGGGCGTCTGCAGCTCGGCCGCGAGTGCGCGGGCGACTTGGAGCGAATCCGGCTGGACGGTGTCGGTCTTGAGGTGGATCGCGCGGTCGGCGCCCAGGGCGAGCGCGTTGCGGAGCGTGCTCTGGACGCCGGCTCCGCCCAGGGAGAGGACCACCACCTCGCCGGAGCCCTCCGCCTCACGGATGCGCAGAGCCTGCTCGAGCGCAATCTCGTCGTAGGGGTTGAGGATCCAGGTCACGCCGGCGGGATCGAGCGTGCGGCCGTCCGCCGCCACCTTGACCCGGGTCTCGGTATCCGCGACCTGCTTGATGCAGACGACCTGCAGCACCCACTCACCTCACACGCGGGGCCGGCCCCAAAGGCCGGCTTGCGCCAAGTTTCACAAGGTGACCGACGCCGATTCCGAGGGCGAAAAGACCGGGGCCCATACGGAAAAGGCCGCGGCAGTCTGGCGCGTGCGGCCATGTAGTGTCAAGCCGATGTGGCGAGCGGGGATGGGACGACGGGCGGCTCGGCGCCGGGAGGTGGTGAGATAGGCGCTGCGACGAGAAGTGCGGGGTGTAGGAGATCCCCTGCCGTCGTTCGCCGGGCGGAGAATGTCTCCTTCTCCCTTTTTCGAGACGAAATTGTCCCAATCGGACAATTCCTCGGAGGCTCGGTGACTGTTTCGTCGGCTCTTGGCCTGGTTGAGGACGGAGATGTCCCCGTTCTGGCAAAAGTAGGACGTTCCTCCAGGCCCTGATGGCCGGTCGGTGCTGAACAAGCGTCTCCGGCTGATCCCATTCAGCTCTCCAGCGTCTCCTCCACCTCCCGCGCCCCAACCGCCCCCTCATCCTCCCCCGCCCGCGCGCGGCTCAGGCGTCCGCCGCTCACGGTCAACTCCGCGAGGCGGCCGCGGCCGTTGTAGTTGGAAGACATCACCGCACCGTAGGCACCGGCATCGAGCAGGGCGACCAAGTCGCCGCGCTCGAGCGGCGGCAGCATGGCGTCGCGCTCGAAGACGTCGGCGCTCTCGCACACTGGGCCCACCACGATGGCGGGCTCCTCCGCGCCAGGGCGCGGCCGAACTGGAACGATTCGGTGGCGTGCGCCGTACAGTGCGGGGCGGATGAGATCGTTCATCCCGGCGGCGAGGACCACGAACCGCCGGGAACCTCCGCCGTTGGCGCCACCGCGACGCTTGACCCACAGCACCTCGGCGAGCAGCACGCCGGCCGGGGCGACCAGCCAGCGGCCGGGCTCCATCACCCACTCGACGCGCAGCCCCTCCATCTTCCGCGCCAGGCGCGCGGCGTAGGCTTCGAGCGGGAACTCCGCACCACTCCCCGAGTAGTCCACACCGAACCCGCCGCCCAGGTTGACGAGGCCCAGCGGAGCTCCCCGGCGCGCGGACTCCTCCGCCAGCTCGCGCGCGGTGTCGGCCGCACTTTCGAGCGGGCCGGTGTCCAGGAGCTGAGAGCCCACGTGAAGGTGAACGCCGTCCAGGCGCAGAGCGGGCCAGCGAACGCGCGCGGCCCATGCCTCGAGCGCCTCGCCGGGCGCCACGCCGAACTTCGCCTCGTCATGGCCGGTCGCGACGTAGGCGTGGCCATGGGTGTCGATCCCGGGGTTCACTCGCAACGCGACGCGGAGCACCGTTCCGGCGAGCGCCGCGTGCTCCTGCAGCAGGTCAAGCTCCTCGATGTGGTCGGCGTTGACCGAGTGGACGCCCTCTCGTGCGGCGAACTCGGCCTCCTGCGGCGTTCGGCCGTTGCCGTTCAAGATGCGCTCGTTCGCGACGAACCCCTCGCGCCGTGCCGCGTGCAGCTCGCCGAGCGAGCCGGCCTCGGCGGCGAGTCCGGCAGCGCGCACGCGCCTGAGGATCGCGGGGAGCGCGTTCGCCTTGAGCGCGTAGCCGACGTGAACGCCGAGGGGGGCGAAGGCGGTCTTGAAGCGCGTGGCGCGCGCCTCGATCTGGTCGAGGTCGTAGACCCAGCACGCCGAAGCGGCCGGCTCCAGCTTCCGGAGCGCCGCGAGCGCCCGATCCAGCGGCACGCCGCCGAGCGCGAGCGCACCGCCGTCGCGGGTGATCCCCTCCGCCACCTTCATATGGACGTCTCCCCCACCGCGATCCGCCGTTCCGCCTGCTCGAGATCCGCCGGCGAGTTGAGGTTGAAGAGACTCCCGGGTCTGCCGGGAAGGTGCGCCAGCGCCGCGTCATCAAGCATCAGCACATCGAGCGAGCCGAGAGCGCGCGTCGGCGACCGCTCGCCCGCCGCCAGGCGTGACTCGAGGATCCAGCGCGCCGCCGGAGCATACGCCGCTGCGAGCGGCTGCGGGAATCCCTCCGGCGCGGGGACGACAGCATGGTGGCCGGACAGTCTTCCGAGCAACTCCTCCAGCGCCGTGGGCTCCATGAACGGCAGATCCACCCCAAGCACGATCGCACGCTCGAAGGCGACTGACGCGAGCCCCGCGACCATGCCCGCCAGCGGGCCGGCCGTGCCGGCTGGATCGTCCGCCCGGCGCAAAGCGCACGAGCCACGCGAGGACCGCGCCATGTCAGGCAGCGGGAGCGCCATTCCCGCCGGAGCGCTCACCACGATCTCGTCGCAGAAAGCGGCCAGGATCGCGATGCCCCGCTCCAGCAGCGTGACGCCCCCCAGGCGCACCAGTGCCTTTGGCATCCCGAGCGCCAGGCGCGACCCGGAGCCGCCCGCCACCAGCACGCCGAGTGACGCAGCCAACTCAGTACCCCGCCCGTTTGTCCACCACGTTATCGAGCGGCTCGCCGGCGAGCCAGTGGCGCAGGTTGCGCGCGAACAGCTCGCACGTGCGCTCCCAGAATCGGGGCCCAAGTCCCGAGATGTGCGGGGTCGCGATGACCTGAGGCATGGCCCAAAGCGCGCTCGCCTCCGGCAGCGGCTCCTCCTGAAACACGTCGAGCGCCGCACCGGCGATGCGCCCTTCGGCGAGTGTCTCGATCAGCGCCGCCTCGTCCACCAGCGCGCCGCGCCCGAGATTGACCAGGATCGCGTGGCGCGGCATGAGTGAAAGCTCCGCGCGTCCGATGACGCCCCGCGTCGCGGGCGTGAGCGGGGCGGCGAGCACCAGCCAGTCGGACTGCGCGATCAGCTCGTGGAGGCGCTCGGGTCCCCACTGCGATTCGGCCAGGGCAGGATCGTCACCCGGATGCCGTCGCACCGCGAGCACTCGCATCCCGAGGGCTCGGGCCCGCCCGGCGAGAGCCCGGCCGACGGCGCCGAAGCCGACGATGCCGAGCGTGCTCCCGGCCAGCTGGCCGAACGGCGGCGACTCCCCCCACTGCTCGACGTGGGACCAGTGATGCCGCACCTGGGCGTCGCGCGTCAGATGCAGCTTGCGCGCGAACATGAGCATCACGCCGAGTGCGTGCTCCGCCATCGAGATGGCATGGAGGCCGCGTGCGTTGGTGACGATGACCGGGCTCTCGACCAGCTCGGGGAACAGCAGCCCGCCCACACCCGCCGCCGTGAGCTGGATCCAGCGCAGACGCGTGGCGCTTGCGAAGTTCGCCTGCCTCACCCCCCACCCGAGCACCACGTCCGCTTCGGGCAGCAACCGGTCCGCCCCCGCCTGGTCCGCCGGCGAGTCGAAGTGCACCGCAGGGAACTCCGCCGCCAGCGTGTCCACGTGCACACGCGGCAGATTCCAGACGCCATCGTCGTAGCGGACGAACTCGAGAACGCGCAAAGGAGCCACGCAGGCCATGGTGCCACAGCGCCTCACTGGGGCGAAGACACCGACTGGCACGGCCTCCCAGGCCCCCCGAGATTCACCCCCCGAGATTCGGTTTGCATGCAAAGCACCCCATCGCTAGTCTGACGCGACCTTTTGCTGGGCGCTTACCCCCTAATCGGAGACTCCCACCCCACATGAGCGCACGCATCGCGTTGCGGACGCTGGTCCTTGCCGTCCTGACGGCATTCACGCTGGTACGTCCGGCCGCCGCCGGCCCCTGGGGACTCGCCCCCGGCGAGTGGCACGCCAACATGGAAGGCAGCACCTTCACCGCCAACACGTTCCACGGGGAGGTCTTCCGCGCCGACACCGGCCTCGTCGTCGAGGAGCGGGCCCTCCGCACCGTGCTCGAGGTGGGATGGAAGAAGCGCCTCTCGCTCGTCTTCGGCCTGCCGCTGCTCAGCGTTACGCGGCGCGACGCCCGGGTCCAGGGCAGCGCGACCGGGTTCCAGGATGTGTTGGTCGGGATACGCTACAACCTGATCGACGGGCGCGACGCGGTGGCGGTCGAGCTCGACTGGAGCGCGCCCGCCGGCTACAACCGCAACCTCGATTCGCTCGGACTCCAGCTCGGCGACGGGCATCAGCAGCTGACCGTGGCAGTCGCGGGTGGCGGCAGCGTCCCCGGGCGCCGCTTCATCCAGTGGTCGCTCGCCCACAGCTACCGTTATCTGACGATCACCAAGAAGGATGGCAGTCTCGTGGTGATTGACAGGCTCCATCCGGCCAGGTACCTGTGGACCCAGCACCTGCTCGCGAGCGCGGACCTTGGATTCTGGGTGAGCCCGTCGGTGCTGGTCGGTGGCCGCTTTCGGGGAAAGATGTCCATTGGGAGCGGGCTGCTGGCGGAGGCGAGCGACGCGAGCCTCTTGGGCGCCCAGCTGCTCTACCGCGTGGATGAGCGCCTCGATATGTTCGCGGGCTTCTGGTCCACCGCCTCGGGCAGGAACACTCTCCACTACGACCAGGTCTACCTCGGGCTCGGGTTCCACCGCACCAAACTCAACCGGCTGGAGGGATTTCTGGGCGGCTCGCAGTCCCCCTAGCACGGGCTCCCGGTCCTGACCTGCCGCGCCGGGTCTCGGGGAGGTGAACGCATCCGCGACCTGATCGCCCGACTCCTTCCCTACCTGTCGCGCTACCGGCGCGGCCTGGTGCTGGGCGTCGCGTGCATCGTGCTCACCAACACGATCGCGCTCACCCAGCCGCACGTGCTGCGGCTGGCCGTGGACGACCTCTACCGCGGGGTCACCTCGGCCAAGCTCGCCCGCTACGCCCTGATCCTCCTCGGCATCGCCGCGGCTGGGGGGGTGTTCAAGTACCTGATGCGGCATTTCGTGATCGGCATCTCGCGCCATTTGGAGTTCGACCTCCGCAACGACCTGTTCGCCCACCTGCAGCGGCTGCCGCTCGAGTACTACCACCGCACGCGCACCGGCGAGATCATGTCGCGCGCGACCAACGACCTCTCGGCGGTGCGCATGATGCTGGGCCCCGGCATCATGTACATGGTCAACACGGTGACCGTGGCGGCGATCTCGATCGCCTGCATGGTGGCGATCAGTCCGCGTCTCACCTTCTACACGCTGCTGCCGCTGCCGCTGGTGTCGCTGACGGTGTGGTTCTTCGGCGACCGCATTCATCGCCGCTTCGAGCGCGTCCAGGCGCAGTTCGCCGACATCTCCGCGCGCGTCCAGGAGAACCTCTCGGGCGTGCGTGTGATCCGCGCGTTCACGCGTGAGGCCGGAGAGGTCGAGGCCTTCGGCGACATGAACCGCGAGTACGTGGACCGCAATCAGCGCCTCATTCAGGTGTGGGGAGTGTTCCACCCCCTGCTGGGATTCCTCTCCGGGCTGGCGGCATTGCTCGCGCTCTATCTGGGCGGGCGCGAGGTGATGCGCGGCCATATCAGCCTCGGCTCTTTCGTGGCGTTTACCGCCTACCTGGCGATGCTCAACTGGCCGGTGGTGGCGCTGGGATGGGTGATTAACCTCTTCCAGCGCGGCATGGCCTCGTTCCGGCGACTGATCGACATCCTCGAGGTCGAGCCTTCGATCCAGAGCCCGCCCGACGCGTACCGCGGCGCGGACGGCGCAGCACCGGGCGGCGAGATCGAGTTCCGCGGCCTCACCTTCACCTATCCCGGCGCTTCCGAGCCGGCGCTGCGCGACCTCTCGCTGCGCGTGGCGGCGGGCCAGACGGTGGCTCTGGTCGGGCGCACTGGCGCGGGCAAGAGCACGCTGCTCGCGCTCCTCCCCCGGCTCTTCGATCCGCCGCCCGGGACCGTGTTTCTCGACGGGGTGGACGTGCGGCAGTGGGACCTTGGGGCGCTCCGCTCCCGGCTCGCGATCGTGCCGCAGGAGACCTTCCTGTTCTCGGCCACCGTGGGCGAAAACATCGGCTACGGGGTGGACGTCGCCCCGCGCGAGACGGTCAAGGAGGCCGCGCGGATCGCGCGCCTCGACGAGGACGTGCACCGCTTTCCTGCCGGCTACGACACCATGGTCGGCGAGAGGGGCATCACGCTCTCGGGCGGACAGCGGCAACGCGCCGCGATCGCCCGCGCGCTCATGCGCGATTCGCCGGTGCTGCTCCTCGACGACTGCCTCTCGAGCGTCGACACCCAGACCGAGGAGGCCATCCTCCACGGGCTCAGAGCCGAGATGCGCCGGCGCACCGCGCTCATCGTTTCGCACCGGATCAGCGCCGTGCGCGAGGCCGACCTCATCGTCGTGCTCGACGACGGAGCGGCCGTCGAGCGCGGCACCCACGAGTCCCTGCTGGCGCTGGACGGGCGCTACGCCGAGCTGTGCCGGCAGCAGGAGCTCGAGGAGGAGTTGGAAGCGTCGTGAGCCCCGGGGAAGAGGACGACCTCGGCCGCGCCTACGACCACCGGCTGATGCGCCGGCTGCTGGGCTATCTGCGCCCCTACCGCGGGAGGGTGGCCGCCGCGGTCGCGGTGGTGGTTGTGGACGTGGTCGCCCAGCTCGCCGGGCCGTGGCTCACCATGCAGGCGATCGATATCGGGATCCGCCACAAGGATCTCGGGTACCTCGATCGGGTGGCCGTGCTCTACTTCTCGGTGCTTCTCGTTTCGTTTGGGCTCGGCTACCTGCAGACCCAGATCATGCAGCGCGTCGGCCAGCAGGTCATGATGGACCTGCGCATGGCGATCTTCCGCCACCTGCAGCGCCTGCCGGTCGCGTTCTTCGACCGCAATCCGGTGGGACGGCTGCTGACCCGCGTGACCCACGACGTGGACGTGCTCAACGAGCTGTTCACCGCCGGGGTGGTCGCGATCTTCGGCGACCTGCTCACGCTTCTCGGCATCCTGATCGCCATGTCGCGCATCAATGCCGAGCTGATGGGGGTGGCGTTTTCGGTGCTGCCGCTCATCCTGATCGTCACGCTCACCTTCCGGTCCCGGGTGCGCCGGTCGTTCCGCGACATCCGCACGCGGCTGGCGCGACTCAACACCTTCCTGAACGAGAACCTGACCGGCATGAGCACGGTGCAAATCCTCAATCGGGAGCGCCGGAATCTCGACGAGTTCAGCGCCATCAATTCGAAACACCGGGACGCCCACCTGCAGACCGTGTTCTATCATGCGATGTTCTTCCCGACGCTGGAACTGGTCGGCGCGGCGGCGGTGTCGCTCATCGTCTGGTACGGCGGCCGGCAGGTCATGTGGACCGGGATCACGCTCGGCACCCTGGTCGCGTTCATCCAGTACACGCAGCGCTTCTTCCGCCCGATCTCGGACCTGAGCGAGAAGTACAACATCCTCCAGCAGGCGATGGCCTCGGCCGAGCGCATCTTCGGTCTGCTCGATACGCCTGCCGACCCGGCTTCGAGCTTCCCGACGTCGGCGTCCGCGGCGCAGGAGCGCACCCCGGAGGTGGTCCCCGCCCATCGCGGGTTTGAGGGGCGGGTTGAGTTCGATCGCGTGTCTTTCGCCTACTCGGGCGAGGACTGGGTACTGCGCGACGTGTCGCTGACGCTGGCCCCGGGCGAGCGCGTCGCGCTGGTGGGCGCCACCGGCTCGGGCAAGACGACGCTCGCGAACCTGCTCATGGGTTTCTACACCCCGCAGTCGGGCACCATCCGCGTCGACGGCCGGCCGCTCGCGGACTGGGACATCGCCGCGCTCCGCGGCCACATCGGGCTGGTGCTGCAGGACGTATTCCTCTTTTCGGGCACCATCGCGGGGAACCTGCGGCTCGGCAACGACCGGCTGACCGATGAGGACCTCGAGCGCGCGGCCCGTGAGGTGGGCGCCCACAATTTCATTATGCGACTCCCGGGCGGCTACCGAGCCGAGGTCCGGGAGCGCGGCGCCACGCTCTCGGCGGGACAGCGCCAGCTGCTCGCCTTCGCCCGCGCGATGGCGCGCGACCCGCGGCTGCTGATCCTGGACGAGGCGACCTCGAGCGTGGACACCCAGACCGAAGCACAGGTGCAGGAGGCCCTTAGGCGTCTGATGCGGGGCCGCTCGTGCATGGTGATCGCCCACAGGCTCTCGACCATCCAGGACGTGGACCGGATCGTCGTGCTGCACCACGGTCGGGTGCGGGAGAGCGGGACCCACGCCGAACTTCTCGCCCTGCGGGGGATCTACTATCGCCTCTACCGGCTCCAGTTCCTGAGCCACTCCCGCCCAGCGACCCCCGTCCAGGGAAGCGCGCGGGATGGGGAACTGCTCGATTTACAAATCGTTGACACCCGTATAGAGTTGGCATAACCTCTTTGTCTGCGCGACACCTTCAGACCCTCACATCCCGCGGAGGCCCCCCATGCAGCTGGGTAAGAAGATTCGCGATCTCAGGCTTCGCCGTGGTCTCACCGTCCAGCAGTTGGCCGGGGCGACCGGACTTTCCAAAGGCTTCATTAGTCAGGTCGAGAACCACCGCACCTCCCCGTCGCTGGCGACCCTTCACGATCTCGCCCGCGCCCTGGACACCTCGGCCGCCTATCTCGTGGTGGAAGAGGACCAGGTGCCGTGCGTGATCCGCGCCAGCGAGCGCTCTCGCGTGCCGGTCGGCGGGAACACTTCGCGTGTCGAGGTGCTCTCGGCCCAGCCCAAGCGGAACCTCGAGCTCATCCAGATCGAGCTGCCCGCCGGCCTCGAGGCCGGCGACCATCGCCACTATCACCACGGGGAGCAATGCCTGCTCTGCGTCGAGGGCCTGATCCGTCTCAACTGCGGCGACCACGTCATCGATTTGGCGCCCGGGGATTCGTGTCACTTCGACGGCCGGGTCCCGCACGCGATCGAGAACCGGGGCACCAACCCCGCCCGGGTGCTGATCGCCATGACGCCCGCCGCCTACGAGCCGATGTTCCGGGTCTCCAAGACGAACGGGATCGTCGTCGCCGACGCGCCGCAATTGGCGGACGCGCGGACCTGAACCAAACCGGATCCCCAGCCCGGCAGTTCCCGCGGCGGCCCACACGGGCCGCCGCGGCCGTCTGGTCCACGTGAGCCCGCTGCGGGCGGCATGGAACGACTACCGCGATGCGGTCGGCTTGTTCTCCCGCCCGGCCCGGTTGCTGCTCGTCACCGAGCTCCTGGCCTGGATCTGTCACGGCATCTTCGCGGTCGCGTTCAACCTCTACCTGCTCGAGGGCGGCTTCCGCGAGTCGTTCGTCGGCACGGCGGTCTCGCTCAACGGCCTCGGGATGGCGCTCGCCGCCCTCCCGGCCGGCCTGCTCGCGGACCGCTGGGGACGGCGACGCTGCCTGATCCTCGGCGCCGGGCTGGACGCGGTCGCGCAGTTTGCCCGCGCCACCACACTGGACCCCCAGATCATCCTGGCGGGCAGCTTCGTGGCCGGCATCGGGCAGGCGCTGCTGGCGATCGCCGCCGCGCCGTTCATGACCGAGCACTCCACCCCGCGCGAGCGCACCCACTTGTTCTCGACCTTCTTCGCCGCCACTCTGTTCGCAGGCGTGATCGGCAGCATGATGGGCGGCGAGATCCCAGCGCTGCTCGGGCGCACGTCGGGCCCGCTCCACGCGGACAAACTCCACGCCTTCCGGGGCGCGCTCTGGGTGGGAGTTCTGCTGAACGCCGCGGCGTGCCTGCCGCTCATGCGCCTGGGCGGCCTCGTGGAGCCCGCGATCTCGCACGGCGGCGCCGGGGCGAGCGTGCCGGAGCGCCGCCGGCTGATCCCGATCGGCCTCAACGCCTTCCTGATAGGCGCCGGGGCGGGCCTGGTGATCCCGTTCATGAACCTCTACTTCGCCAAGCGCTTCGGCTGCTCCAGCTCGCAGATCGGCGTGTTCTTCTCGCTGGCTGCGGTGTTCACCGCCACCGCCTCGCTGCTGGGGCCGGCGCTCGCGCGGCGATTCGGGATGCTGCGCACCGCCATCGCCGCCCAGGTGCTGTCGCTCCCCTTCCTCGTCACCCTGGGCGCCGAGAACCGGCTCGAGTTCGCGGTGGCCGCCTTCTGGATGCGCGCGACCCTGATGCAGGCCGCCACACCACTGGTGCAGGCGTTCGTGA
>CAYONG010000092.1:0-2908 GCA_964405235.1 uncultured bacterium
CGCGGGACGCGATCGCGACCACGTAGCACTGCCCCACCGGCCCCTTCTGCACTACTAGCTCCACGTTGGCCCGCTCGGGCGGCACGGTGTAGGTGCGGCGTCGCTCGACGAAGCCGCTGCCCCCCTGGTAGGGATGGAGCAGCCGCACGTAGCCCTCGGCATCAATCTCGTAGACCAGCAGGTAAGCGTCATCCGAAGCGCGCGCGCGCACCTCGAGCGCATCGCCCGGCTGGTAAACGGCATCGTCGCCACGGCCGGTCCACACCTCGACCTCCAGACCGCGCGCGCCTTCGGCCGCCGGCGCCATCGCCAGCAGTCCCAGGAGCGCCAGCCCCGACCACAGTCTCCCGTTCATGACACGCCTCCCGGCAAGGTGAGACGCGACCCGTTGTCGCGGGGGCCCTTGCGCTTCTCGCCCTTTCGTTCCTTCTTCGTACCCGGCTCCTGATCGTCTTTCTCCCGGGCTTTCTCCCGGGCCTTGAGCTCGCGGCCCTGTTTCGTCTCGGGGGCGGAGCCCGGCTTCACCTCGCGGCGCCACGAATCGTAGTCCCGGGGGTCGCGATACCGTTCCGCCGACTTGTAGCCCGGCCGATAGCGGTGGCGGCCGTAGTCGGGATGGGCCTCTTTGATCCGCACATACCGGTCACGGTAAATGACCATGCTCCGCGGGTGATCGGCCCAGCGGTAGCGGAATCCCTGGCCGTCGCAATAGTCGTAGTAGGGATCGAAGTAACGGTAGCCATGGCAGTCGTAGCAGAAGTAGGACGCGTCCGGTCGCGAGGCCGTGCTGTACCTGGCCTGGACGACGATCGCGCGATAGCCGTACCCGCACCCGGCGAGGGCGAGCAGCCCCACGGAGATCCCGATCCATCCCGTCCAGCGCATCGGTCCACCTCACGGAATCCAAGTGATGGGACGGCGTGCCGCGCCCTCTTCCCGCACCGGCCGCGCCCTCAGCTCCGGGTTCCCAGGGTCCACCTGATAGGCCCAGTCGAACTCGACCTGCGGCGGCCCTGAGGGCGCCGCGACCACGCGGGTGACACGGAACTTGGCGTAGTTGTCGTCGCGCGTCCAGACGACGTAGCAGTGACCCTGGATCAGCTCGACCGAGCCGGTCGGCGACCAGCCACCATTGGGTGCAAAGTCTACGGCATCCAGGCTCGTCGCGTACCCGGCATCCTGGATGTCGGTCTGGTAGTCGGGCACGAACATGTTCAGATTCGACCCGTTGTGACCGTAGAACATGTCGGTCGCGGGGTCGTCGAAGGCCCGCACACGGGCGACCGAGAAGTCCCAACCGGAGACGGCCGGGCTCGCCAGATAGCTGGAGACGAACGCCCCGAACCCTTCCGGGCGCGGGGTGTCGAAGATCGTCTCGTAGGTGAGGTCGCTCTCGTTGCCGGCGAGGTCGTAGGCGGCCACCGCGTAGTACCGAGTGACCCCGTTCGCGAGCCCGCTGGCGGTGAACGTGGTCCCACCCGTGTTCCCGATGCGGTCGTAGGGGCAGCCGGAACCGCTGGCGCAGGGTGCCATGTAAATTCGGTAGCCGGCGACGTCGGGCTCGGTGTTCTCGAGCCATCTCAGATGGACCGTGTTGTCGCCGGTCACGGAGTAGAGCCCGCGCGGGGCGGCGGGCGGCGTCAGGTCACGGGGGGCGGTCGTTTCGTTGCGGCAACCGCCCAGGGCCGCGGCCGCAGCCAGCAGGAAAATCCCGATACCGCGCATGGGTCGCCTCCTCCTGAAGATCGGTTGGGTTGCTGCAGGATCGTGACCAAACTGGAGGGCAATGAGGGCAAGCGATGTGCCACCCGCCAGGTGCGCCCGACCGGGGCCCGCCGCGCTCGCACTAACGATTGGGATTCAACGGATTGCGGGGCTGGGGCGGGACGGTGTCGCCTGCGGCCGCGTCGGCGTGGGTGTGCGGGGCGGACTCAGGTGTGCGGCCGCCGCTACAGCAGTGGCTCGGGCAGGGGCGGAGCAAAAATGAAGACACCGGCCAATTGCCTCGTGACCAAAGCCGGAACATCCCCCAGTGCTTGGCTCAGCCGCGATTGACCGGTGTCTCCTATCCCTGCGACCTGATCGAGCGGGTCCGGCGACGAAGTTGCGCTGGACCTGGCTGTCTGTGCTGACGCCGCCGGCTGCCTTCCGCCCGACGCAGGCGTCACAGGGAAACGTGTCCTGTTTATTCTCCAGGCTAGCCGGTTGCTCGAGCAGGTGCGTTGTCTAGATGACCGGGGCTCGTACCCTCGTCCTGTGCCCGAACTTTCCGGCTAGCCCAGAAACATCGTGCTGCGAGTGATTCTATTCTGCCCTACTGGAGGTCCCCCCCTCCGGCCGTTAGTCAAAGCACCCGCCGTGCCACTCACGCGCCGATCTCGGGCATTCCAGTTAAACCATTGTGCGACAAACGGATAGCACGACAGATGCCGTCGCGTTGGGAAACGCTCGTGGCTCCCCTGAAGCCAGTGAAATCGAAACAAATATGAGAGGGGGAGCCCTCCACCCATAAGTGCTTTCCTGGGGATGGTTTCACTATCAATCTTTTTTATGTTTGGCATGACAAGAAGATGACGTGTGGTTCACACGTCGAGCCTTGGGGAGGGGCTCAGGCGCCGCGACGGCGCTCGATCTTCAGTGTGCGGACCTTGGAGAGCAGTGTCGGGTAGCTGAGGCCCAACTCGCGCGCGGCCCGCGCCTTGTTCCAGCGCACCCGCTCGAGCGCCTCGGCGATCATCCGGCGCTCAAGTTGTGCCACATTCGACCGCAGGGCCCGTCCGGCGGGGCGCTCCGGATCGCGGGCGGCACCCTCGCGCATCTCGGCGGGCAGCAGGGACAGGTCGAGGGTGACACCGTCGTCCGCGAGCACGACCATCCGTTTCACCGCCTTTTCCAGCTCCCGCACGTT
>CAYONG010000093.1:0-5643 GCA_964405235.1 uncultured bacterium
CGGGAAATCCGCCTGTCCGGTTCGACGAGCGGGAGCGTGGAAACGGACGATGGACCACTCGGCGAAGTCCGCTCCGAAAGGGGCAGGCTGCTGTCGGCGCCGCCGGCCCTGTACGTCAACGCGCCACCTCCCGACTCTACCACAACATCCCATTCCTGCAGGCTGCCAAAGACCCTTTCTCGGCGGCCTCACCGTCTTGACACCCCCCACGCCCCCTCCCTAGATTCGACCGTCTATTCCCGCGCCAGGGCCGGCGCGGCTCCCCACCTTCGACCGAGGGATCGCATGTCGCTCCAGGAACTCGTGCGGCAACGCCGCGAGAAGCTCGCCCGCTGGCGGGCGCTCGGGGTCGAGCCCTATGCCTACAGGTTCGAGCCCACCCACGACGCGGCGGCCCTGATCGCGCGCGGCGATGCCGTGACCGAGACCCCGGGCGGGAACGTGCGGATCGCCGGGCGCATCCTGACGCTCCGCGGGCACGGCAAGGCCGGCTTCGCCCACCTGCTCGACGGCAGTGGACGCATCCAGCTTTACTTCAAGGCCGAGATCCTGGGCGATGCCTTCGCCCGTTACGAGCTGCTCGACGTCGGCGACTGGGTCGGCGTCTCGGGACCGCTCTTCCGCACCCGCACCGGCGAGATCACGGTGCGCGTGGATGCGCTCGAGATGCTGGCCAAGGCGGTGCGCCCGCTGCCCGAGAAATGGCACGGGCTGAAGGATCCCGAGACTCGCTTCCGCCAGCGTTACGCCGACCTGTTCATGAACCTCGAGGTTCGCGAGGTGTTCAGGAAGCGCGCCCGGCTCACCTCGGCGATGCGAGCATTCCTCGATGAGCGCGGCTACCTCGAGGTCGAGACCCCGGTGCTGCAGCCGCTTTACGGCGGCGCCTTCGCGCGGCCGTTCGTCACCCGTCACCGGGCGCTCGACATGGACCTCTACCTGCGCATCTCGAACGAGCTCTACCTCAAGAGGCTGATCGTGGGTGGGCTCGAGCGCGTCTACGAGTTCGCGCGCGACTTCCGCAACGAGGGCATGGACCGGTCGCACAATCCCGAGTTCACCATGCTCGAGTTCTACCAGGCGTTCGCCGACGTGCATGACATGATGGACCTGACCGAGGCGCTGGTCGGCCACGCCGTCACGCGCGCATGCGGGGCACTTCGGGTCGAATCGAACAACACGGTGCTGGACTTCACGCCGCCCTGGCCGCGGATCTCGATGCTCGAGGCGGTGGGCGAGAAGGTCGGGGAGTCGGTGGCCGACCTCGACCCAGCGCGGCTCTCGCGCCTCGCGAAGGCGCGCGGGATCGAGGCCCGCCCCGGCACCGGGGCCGGCAGTCTGCTCGATGAGCTGTTCAGCGCGCTGGTGCAGCCCGAACTGCAGCAACCGTGTTTCGTTGTGGACTACCCGCGCGAGGTCTCGCCGCTCGCGCGCGTCAAGCGCGGGAACCCGGCGGTGGTCGAGCGGTTCGAGCTGTTCGCGGCCGGGATGGAGATCGCCAACGCCTTCTCCGAGCAGAACGATCCCGAGGCGCAGGCGCAGGCGTTCGAGGAACAGATGATGCGCCGCGCGGCCGGTGATGAAGAGGCCCAGGTCATGGACCATGACTACGTGCGCGCCCTCGAGTACGGCATGCCACCCACCGGCGGGGTCGGCATCGGCATGGACCGGCTCACCATGCTGGTCACCGGCGCCCGCTCGATCCGCGAGGTCATCCTGTTTCCCCAGCTACGCCCCGAGGAGGGACGAGCAGAGATCGAGCACGAGGCGGAAGAGCCGGCCGGCGTGGCCGCCCCGGGGAAGCCGAAGGGCGGCCGCACCCCGTGAACCTACCGCTGTGGATCGCCGGCCGATATCTCCGGACGCGGCGATTGAGCGGCTTCGTGACGGTGCTGAGCGGCATCTCGGTCGCCGGCGTGGCGCTCGGGGTGACGGCGCTGCTCACGGTACTGGCGGTGATGAACGGGTTCGAGAACGAGATCCAGACCCGGATCGCCGGTACCGACGCCCACGTCGTGTTGCTCGGTGAGAACACCGCCGGGATCGAGTCCCCCGATTCGCTGACCGCCCGGGCGGCCCGTCACCCGGGCGTGCTGGGCGCGGCGCCGTTCGTCTACGCCAAGGCGATGGTGCTGCGGCACGGCTACGCCGAAGGGCTGGTGGTCAAGGGCGTCGACCTCGCGGCCGAGCGGCGGGTGACCACGATCGGCCGCAACATCGCGCCCCCCCTCGAATCGATCCCGGAAGCCGCGGGCGACGGGCTCCCGGGGATTGTTCTGGGCTCCGAGCTGGCGGCGCGCATCTCCACCGCCGTGGGCGATACCGTGGTGCTCGCCTCGCTCGCCGGGGCGGAACGCTCGGCGCTCGGCTACACCCCCAAGCTGCGCCGATTCCGGGTGGTGGGGATCTTCACCTCGGGCCTCTACACTTACGACTCGAGCTTCGGGTTCACCGCGATCAGCGCGGCGCAGGAGCTATTCAAGCTCGGGGACGCCGTGACCGGGATCGAGGTCCGGCTATCCGACATGTTCGAGGCGCCGCGCATCGCCGGCGAGTTAGTGCGCGCGCTCGACACCCCGGGCTTGAGGAGCAACAACTGGATCGAGCTGAACCGGAATCTCTTCACCTGGATGAAGCTCGAGAAGGCGGTGATGTTCGTGATCCTCGCCTTAATCGTGCTGGTGGCGGCGTTCAGCATCGTCAGCACCTTGTTCATGGTGGTGCTCGAGAAACGGCGTGATATCGGCGTGCTCAAGTCGTTGGGGGCGTCGCGCCAGGTCGTGTTGCGAATCTTCCTCCTCCAGGGGCTCATGATCGGGGGCATCGGCACCGGGCTCGGCGCCGCCCTGGGGGGACTGCTGATCGCCGTGTTGCAGCGTTACCCCTTCGTGCGGCTGCCCGGCGACGTCTACTTCATCGAACGTCTGCCGGTGCGCCCCGAGGCCGGAGATTTCGCCGCCGTCATTCTGGCCGCTCTGACGCTCTGTCTGGCCGCCGCCATCTACCCCGCCTGGCGGGCCGCACAACTCGATCCGGTCGAAGCGATCAGGCGTCAGGTCTGATGCGCCACATGAGGTCATGCTGACAAATGACAATAAGCGAAGACGTTGCGGATGGCGGCGACGCTCTAGTGGCGGTTGGCATCGAAAAGGCGTACCAGGCGCCGAGCGGCCGACTCGAGGTTCTCCGGGGGGTGGATCTCAATCTCAAGCGTGGCACGGTTCTGGCAATCCTCGGCGTCTCGGGGGCGGGAAAGAGCACCCTTCTTAACATCCTCGGGACCCTCGACCGACCCGACCGCGGGACCCTCAGCATCCGCGGCCGGCGGGTTGACGGTCTGGGCGAGGAGGCCCTGGCGGAGTTTCGCGCTCGGCGGATCGGATTCGTCTTCCAGTTCCACCATCTGCTGTCCGAATTCACGGCCGAGGAGAACGTCATGATGCCGCTCCTGATCGCCGGCGAACCCGAGCGCGCGGCCCGCCAACGCGCCCGTGAGGCGCTGGCGGCTGTCGGACTCGCCGAGCGGTGGGAGCATCGCCCGTCCGAGCTTTCGGGGGGCGAGGCGCAGCGGGTGGCGGTCGCTCGGGCGCTGGCGCCCGAGCCCGAACTGGTGCTGGCGGACGAACCGTCGGGCAACCTGGACCCGGTGGCGGCGCGTCAACTTCAGGATTTGCTCGCCTCTCTGGCGCGCGAGAAGCATCAGACGTTTGTCATCGTCACCCACAATGATAGGCTCGCCTCGCTGGCGGACCGCGTCCTGACCCTGGACGGCGGCCGCCTCGTCGCGAACGACTGAGAGGCTTGGGACCGATGCTGTGCCAGATCTGCGGCAAGAACCCCGCCACCGTCCATTTCACCGAGATCCACGACAACAAGATGTCGGAGATCCACGTGTGCGACCGGTGTGCTGAGGAGAAGGGGCTCCAGACCCCGCAGGCCAAGCATAAGTTCGACATCGCGGACCTGATCGCGGGCATGGTGGACAGCGTCACCAGCACCGAGGAGGAGCGGGTCGGCCACGTGCAGTGCCCGCGCTGCGGGCTGCTCTATTCCGCATTCAAGGAGACCGGACGGCTGGGATGCGCCGAGTGCTACCAGGCGTTCCAGTTCCAGCTGCGGCCGCTGCTGCGGCGGATCCACGGCGACACCCATCACAAAGGCAAGTCGCCGGCGCGCGACGGCGAGGGGGTCTCGCGCTCGCGCCAGATGCAGCGGCTCTACGACGAGCTGCAGCGGGCGGTCGAACGCGAGGAATTCGAACGGGCGGCCGAGATCCGGGATGAGATCAAGCTGATCGAGAACGAGGACCGCGCGGCGCATGTGGAGAAGCCCCGATGAGCGCCCCGATGCACGACTTTGACGCGCTGGTCGCGCGTCCCAGCCCGTGGCTGGACGGCACCGGTCCCAAGAGCGACATCGTCGTCTCCACCCGGGTGCGGCTGGCGCGCAACCTGCGCCACGTGCCATTCAGCCACCGGGCGCGCGACGAGCAGCTTCAGGGAGTGCTGGCGAGCGTCACCAATGCGCTCAAGAGCGCGCCGTCGTTTAAGGACGGGATGCTGCTGCGCATGAACGAGATGTCCACTGTTGACCGGCAGGTGCTGGTCGAGCGTCACCTGGTGAGCCACGAATTGGGGGACGGCGCCCGGCCGCGCGGGATCTTCATCGCGCCCGAGGAGCGGCTCTCGCTCATGATCAACGAGGAAGACCATTTGCGGCTTCAGACCATGGCCTCGGGTTTCCAGCCGGCCGAGGCCTGGACATCGGCGGACCGCGCCGACGACGAGCTTGGGACATCGCTCGACTTCGCCTTTTCGGAGGAGATCGGCTACCTGACGTCGTGCCCGACCAACACCGGCACCGGGCTCAGGGCGTCGGTGCTCATCCACCTGCCAGCATTGGTGCTGCTACAGGAGATCCAAAAGGTCCTCAAGAGCATCATGCAGGTGGGGCTCAACGTTCGCGGCCTCTACGGGGAGCACAGCGACGTGATGGGAAACCTGTTCCAGGTCTCGAACCAGACCACGCTGGGCCAGAGCGAGCGCGATTCGATCGAAGGGCTGGAGCGTGTCACGCGCCAGGTGATCGAGACCGAGGAGCGCGCCCGCGAGCGCCTGATCCGCGACGCCCGCGTGCAGACCGAAGACAAGGTGTGGCGCGCCTACGGCATGCTGCGCTATTGTCGCTCGATCTCATCGCAGGAGGTCATCAACCTGTGCTCGGCGGTGCGTCTGGGGGTGTCCCTTGGGCTGCCGGGTCTGGGCCCCCTGCGCGTCGTCAACGAGCTTCTGGTGCTCACCCAGCCCGCCCATCTGCAGCGCGCCCACGGCGGCGAGCTGACCCTGGCGGAGCGAAACGTTTACCGGGCGCAGCTGGTCCGGGAACGGCTGGAAGCGGCCGAGCATGAGAGCGGCCGGGGTAGCAGCGCGTGATTCAGGTAGGATGTCGGGGCCGAAGGGATTCAACGAGCCAATCGTAGGGGCGGTTTTTGAGGACCGCTCTCTGGACGGAGCCAACGACCATGCACGACAAGTTCACCGAACGGGTCCGTAAGGTCATCTACCTGGCGCGCGAGGAAGCCGCCCGGTTGCAGCACGACTACATCGGCACCGAGCACCTGCTGCTCGGCGTCATCCGCGAGGG
>CAYONG010000094.1:0-19440 GCA_964405235.1 uncultured bacterium
TTCGTCGGCCCGTCGGTTCGTTCCCCGCTTCCTTCGGCGCCGCCCTCGCGAGCGTCGCCTTGCGGTTCCCTTGGGTCCCTGTGACCAAGTCCCCGGAGGACTTCCACCTCCAAGTCAGCGCCCATGCGGGGCGTACAACAAGAACCGGACGGCCATCGTGGCCGCCCGGTCGTCTTTGCCTCGATCGTTTTGTCGGCTTAGAACCGCAGGGTCAGCCCCGCGGTCGCGCTGAAGGTGCCGACCATGCCGATCTCGGTGAACCCGGAGATCTCAGGTCCCCGGGTCTGGGCGCCGATGAGAAGATCCACCGCGCTGTCGCGCGCCAGCTCGGTCACGCGGCTCTGCTGGCCGGGAATATTGGTGCGGTCGGTCTCGCGCAGGTCGGCGTTGGACTGGACCATGCGCAGCCCGCCGTAGAATCCGACCTGCTGCACCCAGGCCCCGACTTTGAGATCGCCGCTGAGGCGGGTCTCGTCATAGTCCCAGCTCCGGTTGACGTCGCGATCGAGTCCGGCCGAGATCGAGGCCAGCGATCCGCCCAGCTTCCAGAACACGTTGCCGGTGCCGGACAAGTAATCTCCGACCGAGGCCCCGATCGCGAAGTAGGCGCCGCCGTTTAAGCCGCGGGAATCCACCTGCTGGTTGGGATCGGTGACATCCTTGTCGCGCACGGTGGCCTGCGACGTGCCGGCCTCCCCGTAGACCGTGAGCAGCCGGGGGAACTCGTAGTTGACCCGCGCACCCAGTCCGGACCCGGTGACGTCCCAGTCCCTGGCGCGCTCGCCGCTGGTGATGTTCGATCCGTCGTAGTCGGTGGCACGCTCCACCTTGAGGTTCGTGCCGTGCCGCCAGAGCATGGCGCCCACGCTGATGCGCCCTTCGCTCCGGGCGTCCACGGGCAAGCAGCAAATGGCCAGGCCAAGAGCCGCCACGACGATAAGACCAGGATGACGCATGGCATGTCCCTCCTAAGGATGAGTCGCCAGGGCGCCGCCGGAGAAGGGCGGACCGGGCCGCTCGTATTATCGGCAGGTCGGGCGGGCAACTTGTGGGCCAACGGGATGGCTGGTCGGAGCTTCCGGGTAGGGCTTCCGGTCCGGTCCGGGGTGACGCAGCGGCGGATCAGAACATCCGGCTCAGGCTGGCGTGCCATTGCATGGCGTCGAAACCGTCGCCATGATCGTGCTGAGATGAGAGCAGCAGGTACCAGCGGGACGCAAAGCCGAGGTCGAGATCGGCCCCTTCCCAGCGCGTCCGCGTGTCGAGTTGAGACAACACGTCGGTCGAGGTGCGGCTGCCGGCGCTCAACTCGATGCGCGTCTGCCCAAAGGGGCGCACGCCGATGCCGGCGACGTGCATCCAGCCGCTCGATGTGGTCCCGCTGAACCAGGTCGAGCGCCAGCGCGCATCCGTCTGAAGCGCGGGCAGGCGGTAGGCCTCGGCGCTGACGGACATCGAGTTGTGGTCGCCGCCCGTCCCTCCCCCGCTCCAGCGGCCGTCGGCCGCGAGGCGCAGATGCTCCACCACCCCGGCCGCGAACCCGGCCCAGGCGCCCTCGCGATGGCGATCGTCGAACTCAGTCTCGGGGGTCTCACGGTCGCGATAGAGGCGGACGGTGCGCCGGTTGTCGTAGCCCGCGTTCACCGAGAACTCGCGCGTGACCTGCGCCCGCCCGGAGAGAAACGTGTTCGTGAACGAGAGGGTCGGGTCGCCGAACGCCCGCTTCCAGCCGGTGTTGAAGTCCAGCTCCTCGGCGAGAAACAGGGAGAGCCTGGGATCCAGCCAGGTGCCCTGGACGAATCCGTACTGGCGATTGACCTGTCCGTGGTCGAACGAGGCAACGCCGCCGGTCGTCACCGACCAGCGCCGGGCGCCCTCGCGCCCGCGCCGGATGACGAAGGCCCCGTGCTGCAGGATGTCGCCGCTCACCGCCCATGTCGCGGGGTTGGGCTCGGCGCCCGAGAACAGGCCGGCGCCCCAGCGCTCGCCCGCGTATTCAAGCAACGCGCCGTCGAACAGGCTGACCGCGGCGAACGCGGACGAGAGCTGTCGGCCGAGCGTCAGCCGCCTGTGTCCGGAAGCGTCGTGGAGCGTCCCCGCCAGACGGTAGACGCGCGCCTCGCCGTCATCCGCGGCACCCGCGGCGCTGTGATAGGTCCGGCGGCCACGCACGTCCACGGCGAGATCGATCGGGGCGCCGCCGACGTTCGCCCCGTCGAGCCTCAGCTCGAGCCCGGGCTGAGAATAGCCGCCCACGCCACTCGGATCCACGACCAGGTAGCGCGCCCCGATGCGGCCGCGCAGCCGGCGCGGGTTCCGGCCGGTGCCCGGCGGGGCGGTCGAAGGCGAACCGGGTGCGATGGTCGCCTCGCCGGGAGCCGGTGTCGTCACGCTTGTATCCACGGCCGCCGGCGACGGCGTACCGGCCGGGGCCGGGCGCGCCCGATAGCGGACCACATCGCCCAACGCGGGCATCCGGACGGCGTTCAAGGTGTCGCACACCGCGCGGCCGGTAGACAGGTAGCGGACGATCAGCCGGGCCATCGTCCGCCCATCGCTCACCGCATCGAGCGTGTCGCCCTCGGCGAGCCCGTCCTTTCGTCCCGCCTCGAGGTAGACCGAGCCCCCGGCCAGATAGCTCACGCGCGTCGTCGCGAGATCGGCCGCGGCGGCGGCTGGGACTCCCGACGCGAGCGCGGCGAGCGTTATCACGAGCGCGGCGATCCCCGGCGCGATCATGTCCCCGCGGGCGGACGATGCGGCGCTCACCTTCGCCCCCGCGGATGGCACGTGTAGCAGGCCTGACTGTCGTAGGAGTAGCCCGCGACCTGCGAGTGGTTCCCATCGGTCTTGACCTTGTCGCTGTGCGGGTGACAGTTGAAGCAGGTGAACTGGGTGAAGTTCGCCGGATCCGTGTGGCAGGTGGCGCAGTTCGCCCACTTGCCGGCATGCACGCCGGAGAAGATCGGGAAATTCTGAGTGTCGTGGTCAAAGGTCGCCCCCGCCCAACTCGCCGTGTTGTGACAGGTCTGGCACAGGGTCGAGAATCCGAGCAGGGTGTGCGAGGGACTGGTGGTGGCGTCGTAGTTCCCCTGGTGGCACGAGGCGCAGGCGGCGTTCAAACCCTGGTAGGTGCCGCCGGTGTGGCAACTGGCGCAGGCCAGCGGGCGATGGGCACCGGTGAGCGGGAAGCCGGTGAATGCGTGATCGAAGCGGGCCGACCCCCACGTGAGCGTGGTGTGGCAGTTGAGACATGTCTGGGGGAAGCCGCCGGCGACGTGATCGGGCGACTTCACGGTGTTGAACTCGGCCAGGTGGCAGCCCGCACAGTCGGCCTGCTGTCCCACGAACCGCGACTGCCCGGCGCCGGCCGGCCGGTGGCAGTCCTCGCACTCGATCGCGGCATGGGCGCCGGTGAGCGGGAAGCGCGAGGTCTGGTGTGCACGCGTCATGCCCGCGCGGTCGATGAAGCTGCGCGCGCTGTGGCAGCGGGCGCACTCGTCGCCGAACTCGCCGCGATGAATGTCCTCGTGGCACGAGACGCAGAGCTGCTTCTCCTGCGTGAAGTCGAGCGTGGCGTGGCAACTCATGCAGCCGGCGGCCGCATGCGCCCCCTCGAGCGCGAAACCGAACTTCGCGTGATCGAATTTGGCGCGGATCTTCGCGGGCTTCCAGGCGGTGGCGCCGTGGCAGTCGCTGCACTCGCCTTTGAACTTACCGTGCGGGTTGGCCGGGCGCGCGGGCGCTGCGGCGAGCGTCACCGCAAGGAGCGCGACCAGCGGCGCGAGCACGAGCGCGACCCCCGCCAGGCGGACGACATGACGCTTCCAGGATTTCATCCGATACCTCCGTTTGAGCGGCCGGCCGGGGCGTGGCAGGACGCGCATTCCACCGGGACGCCGGGGTAGCGGATGGCCGCCCGTCCACCGGAGCTCTTCATGGTCAGGTGACAGGCGGCGCACGCCACCTTCGCGTGGGCGCCCTCGAGTTTGAAACGACTGTCGCGGTCGTGGACGAATCGCGTGGCGGGGCTCCAGGACTCGGACCCGTGGCAGGCCTCGCACGCGCCGCGATCGCGCCGGGGCTTGAACTGTCCCTGATGGATATCTTCGTGGCAGTCGGTACACAGGCGGCGGCCCTGCTCGAACGCGAGCGGTTTGGGGTGCGCGGCCAGCGCCAGGCTCGATACCTCCGGCCGGGCCTTGAGCTCACCGTGACATCCGGTGCAGGGCACCGCGCGATGCGCCCCATCGAGCACATAGCCGAAGCCCTTGTGCGCCTCCGCCGTCACCCGCGCCGGGCGCCACCGCTCGAGGTCATGGCAGGCCAGGCAGCCGCCCGGCTTGGGACGTGCTCCGGTCGCGGCAAAGCGTCCCACGTGCGGGTCGTGATGGCACTGGACGCATTCCTTCTCGGGGAGCTTGAATGCGAACTTCGCGGTGCCAAGCGTGGCCACCGCAGCCGGGGGCGAGAGGCCCCGCCGGCCGAGCGCGTGGCAATCGGCACAGGCCGTGCGCGCGTGGGCGCCTTCGAGCTTGAACGCGAGCGCCGCGTGGTCGCCCACGGTGAAGCGACTGGGCTTCCAGCCGGCCAGGCGGTGACATGCCTCGCACGCCCCCCGGTCGGCCCGGGCCGCGAGCAGACCCTTGTGGGCGTCGGCGTGGCAGCTCGTGCAGCGCTCGTGCGGCGGTCGCATGACGACGGCCGCCGGGCCGAGCCCCGCTGACGGTGCTCCCACCGCCCGCTTCGGGTGGCACGAGGCGCATTTGACCTCGGCGTGCCGGCCTTCGAGCGGGTACTTCGAGCGCTGGTGCATCGCGACGGTGAAGGTCGAGGGAGTGAATCCTTGCAGGTTGTGGCACGCCTCGCAGTCGGCGGGTTTGCCGGCGATCGTGGCCTGCCCGGCGTGGGCATCCTTGTGGCAGGAATCGCAGCGCTCGAACGGCGGCTTCTTCCCGGTAGGGCTCGCCGGGTCGTGGCAGGTTTCGCAGCGCACCTTGGCGTGCTTGCCGCGCAGCGGGTAGCGCGTGAGGTCGTGGTCGAAGCGTTTGGACTCGATCGCCTTCCAGTCCCGGGTGGTGTGGCACTTCTCGCAGTCGTTCCCGAACCGTGCTTTGTGCGGATCGGCGTGACAGGAGAGGCACGTCGTGCCGAGCCCGAGCCAGCGATGGGCCGGCTCAGGCGCCGCGCCGGCGGCCACCACGGCCGGGCGCTGTAACTTCGCCTGGTGGCACGCCCCGCACTTCAACGGGGCGTGTTTGCCGGTGAGCGCGTAGCCCGTGCGCCGGTGGTCGAAGCGTTCGGCCGCGCCTTCGTCCCATTTCACGAGGGCGAAGTCCCGGCCGGCGTGGTCGGGGTGGCAGACCGCGCATTCCTTCGCGCGCTCCTCGCGCCCGTGCAGACCGCGACCGCCGGTCCGCTGCGCGGCGATGCCGGTGTGGCAGTCGAGGCAGCGCTGGGTCATGCCGCCCCCGCGTGCGTGACATTTGAAGCACTGCGACGGCTGATCGAGCGTCTCGTGCGCGCGCGCGAGCGGGCCCGGGGAAACCTGCGCCCATGCGGGCGGCGGGCCGAGCGCGAGCCCCAGCGCGAGCCCGAGCGCAAGGATGGCCGCGAGCGCGACGGCGGAGGTGCCCGGGGCGGGAACCATCCCGAAACCGTCAGGCATGGGCCGCCTCCTCCGCCGCCGATCCCGACGGTGACCCGAGCGCGACCTCCTTGGTGACGATGCGCACGCCGAGCTGGGTGAGAAACGCGAACGGCGGGTCGCCTCCGATACGCACGATGACGTGATCGTTGGGAAGGATATGGGCCTGTCCGTCGAGGTCGAGCACGACGCACTCGGGCCGGATCTCCCGGACCTGGCTCTTGAGCAGGACGTTCACCCGCCCGCGCGCGCGCTCCGCCTCGATCTTCGCGCGGTTGCGCTCCTTGATGCGACCGAATGCGTCGCCCCGGTACGATAGCGTGACCTCGGTATCGGCCTGGGTAGCGAGCCCGACCGCCGATTCGACGGCACTGTCGCCGCCGCCCACGACCAGCACGCGTCCGCCCGCGAACGCCTCCATCTCGATGATGTCGTAGAAGACCTTGGGCAGCGACTCGCCCGGAACATCCAGCCGCCGGGGGTTGCCGCGCCGGCCCATGGCGAGGACGACGCACCGGGTGCGGAACACCTCGTCGCCGGCCTCGACCTCGAAGCCGCCCTCGATCGGGGCGATGGCGGAGACCCGGTGGCCGCTCCGCACCTCGAGCCCAGTGCGCTCGATGATGGCGCGCCACACCTTGAGCAGGGCTTCCTTCGAAGCGTCGGCGATCCACAGGTCGCCGTACATCGGCATGCTGACCGGCTCGGCCAGCAGCAGCTTGTGGCGCGGGTAGCGGAAGATCGTGTCCGAGAGGTCGCCCTGCTCGAGCACGGCGTAGCGCAGCCCCGAGCGCAGCGCCTCGAGGCCAGCGCTCAACCCCGCGGGCCCCGAGCCCACCACGACGACGTCCAGCATCCGCGGGTCCCCGCCCTCCTCGCGACGCGACCGGGACGTGATGTGCTCGACCGCGATGCGACCCTCGTTGATGGCGTTCTTGATCAGGCCCCTCCCACCCAGCTCGCCGACGATGTAGAGCCCGGGCACGTTGCTCTGGAAGTGAACATCGAGGTCCGGCGCTTCGATCCGCTGGACCGCGGCCCCGGTGGTGAGCAGGATCCCGTTCACGGGGCAGGCCCTGACGCACTCGCCGTGGCCCTGGCACAGTGCCTTCTCCACGATCGCGAGCTTCCCTTCGAGGCGGATGGCGCCGGGGACCGGGCAGGCGGAGACGCACGCGCCACAGCCCACGCAGACATCCGCCCGCACCATGGCGTGAAGCGCGCCCTGCGCGTCGACTCCCGACTCGCCCGCCGCGACCGGCGCCAGCACCAGCTCGTAGGCCTGGAGCGGCACCCGGCACGATGGACAGGACTGGGCGCCCCGGGGGATCGCGGCCCCGCAGCGCGGGCAGGCCCGGCGCGCGGCGGGCCCGCAGTCGTTGGCGCGCCGTGCCTCGCGGCGCACGTGCCAGACCATGCTGATCGCGGTGATCAGCAGGACGGCGAGGGTCGTGAGCCACATCTCCATGGCGGCCTACTTCAGCCAGGTCTGGCCCATCGCCACCGCCACCACGACGTGGACGAGCACCGCCAGCAGGGCGGTAATCGCCACCGGGCGGTGGGCGACGTGCCAGAACCGGAACAAGCGCTGCGTGCCATCGAGCATTCGCAGCTGCTGTCCGAGTGCGATCTCGCGCCGGGCGAGCTTGAGCGCGCGCGCGATCGTGGCCGGGTCCACACGTTCCCCGCTGCGGCCCGGCGCGCTCCACATGCGGTGGAGCGCGCGCACGGCGAGCCAGCGGTGGATGTCGTCGAGCGCCAGCCGTCGCAGCGCACCCAGCAGGCCCCGCGCGGCCGCGGGCTCGAGGGTCGCTTCGAGCGTGCGGCTCACGAGTGTTGGATCGCGATCGAGCGTGGCGGCGAGCTCGGTCACCAGCGCCCGGCGCTGGTTGACGCTCTCGTCGATCGAAAGTTCGAGCCCATTGCGGCTGCGTGGGATCCTCACGTAGAGGTAGCGGCCCGCCAGGCCGCTCAGGCTGACCAGGAGCATGGACCAGTAGCCCAAGCCGATGAGCCCGTCGAAGCGCCAGCCGGCGTGGAGCGCAACCAGCACCGGAAGCGAGAGCCCCGCCACCGTATGGACGCGCATCCACGAGCCGAGGGCGCCGGTCCAGGCGAGCCACTTGATGCTGCGGCGCAGGGGGTAGAGCCACATGAACAGGAAGAGCGCGAGGCCGAGGACGCCGAAGCTCTGCCCCACCGCCCCCGAGGGGCGCAGCAGGGCATGAAGCGGCGACCGCACCCGGTCTGCGACCGGGGCGCCGTAATAGGCGATCCCCCAGGCCGTCAGAGCGAGCGGGATCGCGAGCAGGACGGCCAGCGCCACCCGGTCCGCCGGGAGCGACCGTCGTGCGGGGCGCGGCTTCACGGTAGGCGAAATGACCGGTTCAGGCGCGGTCACGACGGTCATGGTGCGGTTCCTCGTCGGTGGCGGCGGGCTCTGGACGCACCCTCCCAACTCCAGGGCAGCAGCGACAGTCTGGCCACCGGCGGGGGGCAAGCCTCGTGCCGCGCCGGTCCCCGCCCCTCGTTCGGTGCTTGGGTGCCTGCGGGCATGAGATTCCGGGGCACGTGCCCCAACCCGACATACGTGGCCCCACGGGCGCTGCTGCCAATCCCGTCACCGCCACCTGACAGTCTGACCGACCCAGGTCGGGCCCACTTTTCTCCGTGGGTGCAGGGCCCCGCGTCGCCGGAGGGGGCGGAAACGCGGCATCACGATTGCGTGGTCCTGTCTCATCAGCACCAGTTCCAGCTCCCCACCGAACATCCCCCCAAGCCAGGAGAACCACACTCATGGAGAATCCCACGCTGACCCGCCTAACGATCGCCGGAGCGCTGGCAACCTGCCTGGCGTTGTCGGGCTGTGGCAATAGCAACCCGCCCACCGCGCCGGGGATCCAACCCCAGATCGCGAACCTGACGGACGACTTCTCCTACCAGGTGTCGAGCGTGGCGAACTTCACCGGCACCGCCCCCTACACGTGGCAGAACACGGGGATCAGCGCCAACATCAATCAGTCGACCACCGTGTCGGGCGGCAACAAGACCCTGGTCATCACCGACGCCAACGGCACGCAGGTCTACTCGCGATCGCTCGCCGACAACGGGACGTTCGTCACGGCGGACGGCGTGGCGGGGACGTGGACCATCCGCGTCACGTACAGCGGCGCGAGTGGGACCGTGAATTTCCGCGCTCAGAAGAAGACCTGACCAGCTAATTCCCGCCCGGCTTGGGCGCGCCCCCGGTGCCCGCCTTGCCGCCCGCCTCGGTCTCCGGGAGCAGCGTCAGCACGGTGTAGCGGTCGAGCGGGTAGTACTTGCGAAACGTGTCCTTCAGGTTCTCAGGCGTGAGCAGGTCGATGCGCTCGCGGCGTTTGGCGATCCGCCGCGGGTCAAAACCGTACATGTGGACGGCCTGAAGGCTGCCGCTCCAGGTGGCGTTCTGCTTCAGCGCCACCTCCAACTCGCGGCGTTCGACCTCCTGGATCTTCTGCACGTCGGCGGCCGACGGGCCCTGCTCGCGCAGCTTCCGCACCTCCTCGAGCGATGCGGCCACCATCTTCTCGACGTTCTCGGGTGCGCAACCGAACGCGACGGTCGTGGTGCTGTAGCCCGGGAGCGGCGCCAGGTTCGAGAACCCAGCCGAGGCACCGTAGGTGCCGCCCAGAAGCTCGCGCAGGGTCTCGCGCAGGTGGTCGCTCAGGATGTTTGCAGCGGCGCGGGCCCGGTGCATGTCCAGCTCCTCGATGCCGCCGTGGGTAAAGAAGGTGATGCGCGTGTTGCTCTTGGGTTCCACGCCCTTGCGCACCTGCTTGGTCGTCATGCCGGCAGGGTAGCGCGGGCCGCGGGGGACGAAGGCCGAGGTGCGCTTGCCGCTCGAGGGGAGCGAGCCGAGATAACGCGCGAGGAGCGGCGTGATCGAATCCACCGAGAACGAGCCGGCGAAGAAGACCGTGAAGTCGGCGGCGTTGGTGAACCGCTTCTTGTGGAAATCGAGCACCGAGCGGAGCCTCACCACGGCGATCTCCTCCGCCGTCGGCAGCTTGTTCATGTAGAACCTGCCCGTGTTGATCGCGGCGACGCTGTCCTGGAACACTTGCTCGGGGCTGTTGGCGCGGTCGGCGAAGAATGCCGCCAGTCGCTTCTGGAGGGCCGAGTACGCATCGGCGTCCTCCGTCACATTGAGAAATCCAAGATGGATGAGCTGCAGCGCGGTCTCGAGATCCGCCGGCCGCGCCGAGCCATTGAAGCCGTGGGTGTAGGGGCCGTAGCTGGGGCTCACCCGGACGATCTTGCCGGAGAGCATCTTCTGCAGGTCTGTCGCCTTGAATCCGCCCACGCCCGCGTCGTTGACCACAGCTGTGGTCAGAAAGGCGGTGGCGAACTGCGCGGAGTCCGCGACCGAGAGTCCGCCCATCGTGTAGGCGGTGAAGAGGATCTCGTCCGCCTTGAAGTCGGTCGGCTTGAGCCACACCTCGACGCCGTTCGAGAGCATCAGCACGGTGGTGCCGATCTCCTCGATCGTGCGGCTCGAGACCACCGTGCCGGGCTTCGGCAGCGTCGCCATGAGCGGCTTGCCGGCGCTGGTGTCGACCCACGCAGCCACCTTCGCCTCGACGAAACGCGCGAGCACCGCGCGCAGGGCCTCCTCGGTGGGCGCGGTCAGTCCGGCCTTCTCGGGGGCGGCGGCCAGGACCACCCGGCTGTCGTTGCGGGTGAGGCGCGGCGTGCGTGCGCTCACGTCGGAGAGCGTGATCCCCGTCAGCAGGCCCTTGGTCAGTTCGTAGCCGGCAGCGATCCCGGGGGCCGGATCGCCGGTGAGAAAGTGGCCCACGAACTGGCCCGCGAACCCGCTGCTCTCGGACTTGTCGCGCTCGGCGTAGGCGCGCTCGTTCTCCGCGCGCAGTTCCTCCTTGGCGCGCTCGAGCTCGCGGTCGAGGAAACCGTGCTGCCGGACGCGTGCGACCTCCTCGAGCAGGGCGGCGAGCCCCTTCTCGATGCCGCCGTCCGAGACACTCGCGTTGAGCACGTAAAGGTCGAGCGACCGGCCGAGCGGGAATGCGAACGCCCCGCCGTTCAGGAACGGCGCGTCGCGCCGATGCGCGATCTCGTCGAACCGGGCGTTCAGCATGCTGCCGAACAGATCCTCGGCCAGCCCGCGGCGGAAGTCGGCGACGGTGCGACGGGTGCGGCGCGGGTTCTTGAAGTAGATCGAGACCGATGAGCCGGTGGCCTCCTTGTCGGTCGCGACGCTCACCAGCGTCTCCTGGTGCGGCGGCACCTCGAAGGCCGGCGCCGGCTTCTCATCCGGGCGGGCAGTGATGTCACGGAAGTGGCTGCGGAGCAGGCTCTCCATCTTCGCGGGATCGACATCGCCGACCGCGATCACCGCCATCCGGCCGGGGGTGTACCACTCGCGGTAGTAGTCGCGCAGCCGCGCGGCGGGCGCCTTCTGCAAGATTTCGGGCTTGCCGATCGGGAGCCGGTCGGCGTAGCGCGACCCGCGGAAGATCAGCGGCAATTGCTTCCGCTGGATGCGCTCCTGGGCGCCACGGCCGAGCCGCCATTCCTCGAGCACCACGCCGCGCTCCTTGCCGATCTCGGCGTCGCTGAGCGTCGCGCGGCCGGCGAAATCGGAAAGCGCCATGAGGCCGCGGTCGAGGAGCGAGTCGCGGTCGGTCGGCACCTCGAGCATGTAGACGGTCTCGTCGAAGCTGGTGTAGGCGTTGACGTCCGCCCCGAAGCGCATGCCGATCGAGCGCATGTAGGCGACCAGCTCGTTGGCGCTCTTGAAGTGCTTCGAACCGTTGAAGTTCATGTGCTCGGCGAAGTGCGCCAGCCCCTGCTGGTCGTCCGCCTCGACGTTGGAACCGGCCCCGACCGCCAGCCGCAGCGAAACGCGTGCTTCGGGCTTGGCGTTGCGCTTGATGAAGAAGCGCATGCCGTTGGGCAGCACGCCGGTGCGCACAGTGGGATCGAGACGCAGCGTATCCGAAAGGGCGGGTGCGGCCGGAGCGGCCGTTGCGCTCGCCGGCGGCTGCGCGGCGGCCGGCAGCGCCAGTAACGACGACGCCAGCGCGGCGGAGAAGAGACGGAGCAGACGGTTGCGTGATGTCACCGGAACCTCCGCGGTCGACCAGGGGTCGTGAGGGTGGCACGCCCTCAGGTGGCGGGCGGCGAGGGTAACTGGGCGTTTCATGCGTGTCCGGGCTCCGCCTTCTCGGCGGTCTCGCGGCGCTTGCGCGCGAAGAAGTCCATGAGCGTGGCGCCGCATTCGTCCGCGAGGACGCCCGCGGTGACCTCGACGCGGTGGTTCAAGCGCCGCTCGTGGATGACGTCGAGCACCGACCCGCAAGCGCCCGCCTTGGGATCGGCGGCACCATAGACCAGGCGGCTGACGCGGGCCAGCACCATCGCCCCGGCGCACATCGCGCACGGCTCTAGCGTCACGTAAAGCGTGCACTCGACGAGCCGCCAGGATCGGAGCGCGTTGGATGCCGCCCCGATGGCGAGGATCTCGGCGTGGGCGGTGGCGTCCTGGAGCCCTTCGACCTGATTGTGCCCGCGGCCGATGATCGTCCCTTCGCGGACGATGACGCAGCCCACCGGGACCTCGTCGGACTCCTCGGCGGCGCGCGCTTCGCGGAGCGCGGCTCGCATCCCTTCCTCGTCGTCGCGGATCAGCATGGCGTTGCCCGGCGGCTCGCCCGTCCGGAGGTCAGGGCCCGCCGCCGGGCGCCGTGCCTGGAGCAGGCACGGCGGCGGGCGCAGGCTTGGACGGGAAGCTCGCGATCCATCGCGTGAAGAGCGGGGTAAGGACCTCCTGGAAGCTGGGCGCGCCGCCCTGTCCCGTGACCGCCTGGAGGCCGAGCCCCGAGCTCTTCACGCCGAGCGTGCCGCTATCGGCCTGGTGCATCGGTCCCTCGCCGGTCTCGGACCCCGATGCGGTCCACAGCAACCGGCCGCTCGAATCCACCAGCGCCGCCTTCATCTGGACGGTGGTCGACGGCCTGCCAGTCTGGTTCCATTCCATCTCGAGCTGCTCCCAATGATCGGCCCGGATGCTGAGCACCGCGCTGACCCGGAGCGCCTGGCACAACGCCCGGGCCGAGAGGGAGTCCACCCGCCCGTCTTTGAGCACGCCCTTACGCAGGGCGGTCAGGACGGAGTCGCCGCCGAACGCCCGGCGCAGCAGGTCCTTGGTCATGGTGGAGTAAAACCAGCGATAGCCGGTGCCGCGAGAGAGTGGGCCCCAGGCGAGCTCGACCTCCTTCTCGGCCTTGAAGTCGTTGTCAAAGGTCGCGGCCGGGAGCAACGCCACACTCCGCAGGGGGAAGCTCGCGATCTCCGGATGCGCCCAGAAGAGATCGAGCTTCTTGTCCCTTTTCGCGGCCGCCACTTCCGTCGTTGGCAGCACGAGCCCGAGCAGCGCTGCCCAGGCGATCAGCGCGATCCCGTTCGTCCGTCCCATGATGCGTCCCCTTGCGATCCCGTCCCTCGCGGCCCTGTCGAGTGCATCCCCTTCAGTGCTTGTCCGGAGCCACCCCGCCGGCCATCGCGGTCTTCTCGACCCGGGCGCTCATCGGGCAGCGCGGGCACTTTCCCGCCTTGGCGACCGCCTGGTTGTCCTTGGGGCAGGTGTACGAGACCTCGGTCGCGACCAGCTCGGCACAGCCCATCGAGCAGGTGCCCGCGGCGTCGAACATCATGCCGCACTTCGGGCACTCGTAGACCATGGTCTGATCGGTGAGCTCGGCGATCTGGCTCGGCGCGGCGGCGACCGTGGCGTCGGTGCCAGGCTCGGCAGCGGGTGAGGCCGGAGCGGCGGGCGTCTGCGCCGCGGTCTCGGTCGACTTCTGTGGCGCGCTGCAGCCGGCCAGCGCCAGGACGGCGAGTGTCACGAGCAAGGTCTTCATGTGTGCGTTCTCCTGCGGAAGTCGGAAGCCACGGCCGTGGCGTCGGGGTGGAACGGTTGTGCTGACGGACGGATGGTGCGCCCTGGAGGAGTTGAACCCCCAACCTTCTGATCCGTAGTCAGATGCTCTATCCAATTGAGCTAAGGGCGCACTCAAAACTGTCGCGGGAACGAATGGCGGAGAGGAGAGGATTCGAACCTCCGGACCAGTTTTACCCGGTCAACCGCTTAGCAGGCGGCTGCCTTCAGCCACTCGGCCACCTCTCCGCTGGGATGACTGGCGGAGGGAGTAGGATTCGAACCCACGGAGCCTTACGGCTCAGCGGTTTTCAAGACCGCCGCCTTCGACCACTCGGCCATCCCTCCAACCTTCTGGCCTAACTTCGGTTGCGGCTATCTTGAGAAACTTGCATGGATCCCTCGAGCTACAACTCGGCCCCCAATACTCCTCTCCCCCGGCCAGGGTCGGTCCGGACGACGCAGGGGAACTTATAGCACCCTGGAAGGAAAGGCCAACAAGAAGGCCGCGTGCCAATCCGGCCGAGGCCGGCAGGACGGCTGCGCCGACCCTCTCGGGCCGAGGACCGGGATGCTCGCGGTTAGAGACCTGTGGGGTTGCAGCGGACACCGAAGCCTGCGGGGGTCTTCGACACCATGCGAGTTCCGGAGAGTCTGACCACCCTGTTTCCGGAAGTCCTGACCACCTGGAGGAGGGGGAGATCTCCGAACAGCCTGCTGCCTCGTCGCTCGCGGATCAACTTCTCGGCTGACACCGCGCTTGTCCAGGAGCCGAATTAGCCAGTTGGTTAGAAGGACCGTATGAGCCTTTGGGTCTCGAGCCCGCCCGGATAGCGATACCGGACCACGTACCATCCCGCAGGCGCCGCAGCGCCGTTTTGCGCCAACCCCCTCCATTCCACGACATGCTCGCCGACCGGCCAGACGGCACGGGCGAGCACGGCGACACCACGCCCCTGCACGTCGAAGAGCTCGATATCGATGGCTGCTTCCCGCTCCAAGGAAAACGTTATGCGCACCGGTCCCCTGCTCGGGTTAGGAGTGATTCCTAGCAGTTTGAACCCCGCCCTCGCTACCGATTCGACCACGACAGGCGGCGTGAGAATGATTACTCTGTCTCGCTCTAGCGCGGCCAGCCGGTACGAGTAACTCCGGTCGGCGGAGACGCCACGGTCCAGCTCCACGACACCCCGGCCATCCGCGGAATGCTCCGTCAGGGGTCGGATCCAATCGCCTATCTGGGTCCCGTCGGATCGCTCCAACCAGATCTCCGCGGCGGTCGCTCCCTCGCTCACTTCCCAGCTGACCTGAATCCCCTCGCTGACGCGCGCGGCAGCGAACCGTTGGACCAGGGTCCCGGTCACACCGCATCCCATGCCCAGGGCGCCCACGCGCCCACATCCCGACCGATCCAGCAGCGGGGAATCCGCTCGCAAACGAAAGTCACCGCTGTCGGGGTTACAGAAACGCGGATCGACCGAAAAGTCATCCGCTGAGAGGGCTCGGCCACCGACCTCCCCCACTTCATTTGCAAACCAGTCGTTGCAGCTCACCGTGGCCACGTCTTCCACAGGCCATGTGAGACCGTACTGCCCATTCGCGAAGCCGATGTTGTGGGTGATCACGGCCGTGCCAGGATTCCCGTTTGGGAACCTCGAAGCAAACCCCGAGCCAGCATTGAAGCAACTCGTGTTCTGCGTAATCCTCAGGGTCCAGTAGTAGCCTGCGCCGATCTCCAGCCCATCTCCACCACAGTGGAGCAGGACGTTACCGGCCACTTCCACGTCGCCACCGGCGCCGATCCACACGCCCCTCCACCCGCAATGTTCAATACGGTTCCCCCTCACTGCCCCGTACTGAGGCGACCGCAGATCAACTCCAACGACCTGGCAGCGCCGAATCACATTGTTGGCCACTGTGAGGTCACCCACGGCACGAACGCCAGCGTCGGCACAATCCTCGATGAGGTTGTTGGCGATGAGCCCGTAGTCGCCCTCCGCACCGACGCCCGCAAGATAGTTGCGAATCGTGTTGCCTTCCACAAAGCAGCTGTGAAGGTTCGACCCGGTGATAGCGAATCCACTGCCCGTGCCCTCAAAGACGCATCCCCTGACGCGCAGATCTGCACGATCGCCGACCCACAGCTGACCGTACACTTGGCACGAATCAATCTCGCACCAGTCGGCCACCAGTATTGTGGCCGTCCCGGCGAGGAGGCATTTGAAGAGGGTCATGGACCGAGTGGACACGTATTGCGAACCGTCGGCGGCACCGGCGCCAAGATCGCAATGCGCGAACCGGATGTCGCAGCGTTCGTCGTCGTTGACGACGAGGATCGGGCTCTCGAACCGAAGATTCCGGAACTCGAAGGCGCCGGAGGCCAGGCCGCGCAGAGGGCGGATTGCGAGGCCTTGGAGCATCGGGCGTTCGACGGCGGCCTCTGTCGTGGCTGCGACATACACCGGCAGGGAAGCGACGGGGGTCTCGGCATAGGTGCCAGGTCTTACGAGGACCGTGTCGACGCCGCTGTCGATTGCAGCCTGGATGGTGGGGGCCCCGTCCGGGACCGTGAGGGTGGTGCCCGATGCCGTCCGCGAACTCAAGAACAGTGCCAGGAGACCCACGCCCACCAGCATGCGCGAGACTCTAGGAGGGCTAGTCACGATCAACTCCAGTGGGGTCACGCTCACGCTGACGACCAACGCCGAGCGGCCGGTCGGAGAATGAGCTGTTCCGCCAGGGGCAAATGATCCCCGATTGAAGCGGCCCCTGAGATGAAGTCGCCCCCCGATGCAGCTATGTCAATCGTCGCAGGCCATTGCCAGCCACGTCAATCACTTTCATACCAGATGAAAGGTCCCCGGGTGCCTTGCCGCAAGGGCCATTGCATCCATCCGGCCTCCGACGGAAGATGCCATTGCGAATCGCCACAATACCGCCGGCTCACACCCGGGGCCCTATAGATCGCCAATGCCCGCCTAACCACATGTCCCCGCCAGCCTTATCGTGCCAGCACCACCGCTCTCCTAAAGGTCTGGCCGCCGACCCTGAGTCGCAGAAAGTAGATCCCGCTCTTGAGCTCGGCTCCAAGGCCCGAGCGGAGCGACACCTCCTGAGTGAACCTCCCCGGCTCTGCCATCCCGCTGGCCAACGTCGAGACCCGCCTGCCGCTCACATCGTAGAGCGCCAGATCGTACGGTGCCCCGGAATGGGAGGGTGGGATTGACCATGCGACAGTGCTCACCCCACGGGACACGCTGGGTGCGGGGGGATTGAGCGCCAACGGAATGTCTTCCTCCGGCCTAGGAGTCGCTGCCCGCATTCGACCGGGCCCTTCAGTTTCACACGGCGGGGGCGGCCACCCACACGAGGTGCTTCCCGACACAGTGGCGCTCTCCGCGGTTTGCCCATTGTCCACGTCCGTCATCCTGACCTTGACCTTGTACGCGGTGCACACACTCAGCCCCGAGACCGGGACCTCCTCCCAGTTCCCAGGCGCCTGAGGTGTTCCACTAGCCCTCACTATGTCGTTTACGATAATCTGGTATTGTCCCGCGGTCCCGATGTATCCGTCGTCGCCGCGTTCCTCCCACGAGGCGATAATGCTGGACTGTTCAAAACACACGGCGATGGCCGGCGCGCCCGGTGGGATGTCGAACTCATGGGGGCCGATGTCCGCATATGCCGGGGTACCCGTGCCGGTGTTCGTCGTCCCGGCGTAGTCGTGCCTCACGAAACCGCGCACGTCGGTTGCGACCCAACCCGACACCCCGGCATTTGCTGCGTCGATCGCAGCTGAGTTGCTGAGCAGCCGGAAGTCGCCATTGTTCGGATCGGTGAAAACCGGATTGCCCTGCTTTGACTGTAGGTCCCGGTTCGTCGCCGTTGAAAAGGCCGCAACTGTTGCGAAGTACTTGTTCGTGTCGGTACAACAGACCACCTCACAACTCGTCAGCTCCGGCCCACCTCCCCAGTTGATCAACCTATCATCGGGTTGACACTCGCCCGTCCGTGAGGGGCGGTAGAAGACATTGTGGTTGGATACAAAGGTCGGCTGGGCAGCCGTATAGACCTCGAGCTCCCAGTCCCTGCGGGTGGGATCCCTGCCATTATCTGCCATGATGCAATTATAAATCGACGTATTGAGAGCGCCTGATTCGAGAGAGAATCCATCACGATCGTTGCCATATGCAAGATCACCAATGTGCCTAGTCCCGGACGAGGCAAGATGGTCAAACCCATGGTCCTTGTTGAACCAGGACTGGTTCTGTCTCAGCAGATTGTTGTCGGAGTGATCCACCTCGATACCGGTGTCCTGATTCAGGTACGCCTTGTTGCGTTCGATCGTGTGCCCACCGTCGACTGTGGTCGACTGACCGATCTGGATGCCCTTCGCGTCGCCGCGCGGGTAAATACTGTTGCCGTAGTTGAGGTTCGAATGGCAGACGTTGTCGGCGACGGTGAATCCTTGCACTCCCGTGGTATTCACATAGCCCAGGAGGATGCCATCTCTTGTATTGTACGCGCACACGTTCTTGATGATGGCGCCGTTGTTCGAGTTGCGGACGTCAATCCCGTCTCTCGCTGAGTACTGTACCGTGCAGTTCTTGATGACGACCCCTGTCGATGCCGGAGGTGGGGTCGTCGGGGCATTCCCGACGCGAATGCCGTCGTCGTCAGATCGGAGAACGGTAAAGCCATCGACGACGACGTGGGAACCGGTTACCGTCGTAGGCGAACGGACGCAGAGGTCTGCGGTCGTGCCCGCGTAAGCGCAGGGGGTGCCGGAACGACAGCGAAAGTAGATGGTGGACGTGCCGGCGTCATAGAAGCTCTGACCAACAGGGAGAGTGGCGAGGTTGCAGCCGGAGCATTTGGAGTAGCGGAGGCCGTCGTTCGTAATGACTTGGCCGACATTCCACGAGACCGCCGACTTACTCCAGATGTCGCCGGACTGCTGCCACCCGGTGGCGGTCTCGCCACCATCGATGGTGACCGCACCTCGGGCAAGGAGAGTGAAGGGGTTCCCAGATGCTCCTGATGCAGTAATGGAGACTTCTTCCTTGTAGGCAGTCGCAGCAGGTCTGACGGCGATGATGGCGCCCGGGCCGCCGACAGCCGTCACTGCTGCTTGGATCGTCTCATAGGGATTCGTCAACGAGCCCGAGCCGCAGGTCGGGGGCTGCTGCAAGCTGCAGTCCTTCCAGACATAGGTGGTGTCGGCGCCCGCAGGCGTAGGCATGAGCAGAACAGCAAGTGCGGCCGTAAGAGCCGGATATACCAGCGGGTGCTGCAATCGCAAGGCGCGGATGAAACCAAGAAACCGATGCATGGGAGCCCTCCTGGGCTGGAGCCCGCCCTGTTCCAAGGCGTAGGGCGGAGATGTTGCAGCTGGGTTCCAGATGACCTCTTGCGGCTTGGTGACGGCGGCGCACGAGGCAGGATGTCCCTGAACGGGAACCAACGCAGTCGCGACGATGCGCAGGGCAGCCGCAGCGAACGCCCGTGAGGCTGCTTGTCTCGTGAGGAACCGCTGCAGTCCATCGAGGTCCCGCAGTGCAGGTGTTGGGCCGTCGAATCGAAGGACAGGGCCCGTGAGGGAGATGGGCAGGAATCGACGGAGCGACCGAAGCCCACGGAGTACTCCCCTAAATCGGAGGCAGTCCGCGTCTCCTGCCCCGATGAAGGATGCGTGTCTGTTCAAGGCTGGTCAATCGTAACCGTCGGCTGACGCCCACTCTTCCGTTGGGGCGCGGCGCCCGTCAGAGTGCTCGGCATGAGACGAGCGAACGCGGAGCAGATGGCGAAGTGGCTGGCGCGCGGTGTGCAGCACGGCTGGAGCCTGTCGGCGCTGTCG
>CAYONG010000095.1:0-19007 GCA_964405235.1 uncultured bacterium
CAATCCCGAGAAGATCGAGCGCGCCAAACGCGAGTTCTTCGTCGGCAACCTCTACATCAACCGCAAGTGCACCGGGGCCATCGTCGGCGCCCACCCGTTCGGCGGCTTCAACATGAGCGGCACCGACTCCAAGGCCGGCGGCCACGACTACCTGCTGCTGTTCCTGCAGGCCAAGTCGATCGCGGAGAAGATGGGCTAGGGGGGCGGCGGTGGCCCCGGGACGTCGCGCCCGGTTGCGAGCGAAAACGAACGGGGCCTGCGCAATACACGCCAGGCCCCGTCGCCGTGCGGCAACCGATCATCGGTAGATAGTCTTGATACTCCCCCAGCTTCGCGGCCACACCGGCACCACCGCGCTGCACGAATGCCCGAGGTGTCGGTTGAGGGCGGTCGCGTCGTCGCTGCCCATAGTGGTGTTGCAGTTGATGTCGGCGGTCGGGTCGTACGGACCGCCGAGCTTCACGGCGAGGATGCCCTGGTCGGTGACGTCAACGATCGCGTCACCGTTCTGGTCCGGCGAGGTGATCGCTGCGATGGACGCCAACAGAATGGCGTCCGCGAAGATGTTGATCGGGCCGCCGCACGTTCCGCCGGCGCGGATCGGAATGTCCGCGATGCCGGCCGCGTCAGCGATCATGATGACCATCAAGGGCGGGCTAACGGTGTAAGGATCCGAGCCGATCAGCGGACACAACACGACCCCTGGGCAGGGACTGAAATCCACCACGACCATCGACCCCGGAACTGGGTTCGACAAGGCGTCGCGCACCACGACGTGGAAGTTCATGTCCCCGGCGGGACAGATGTGCACGCACGGGTCCACGGTCGAGGTTGCGGGGGAAGGAATGCCGGCCAACGTCGGTGCGCTAGTCATTGCGACCCCGAGGGCCGCGATGGTAAGTGCGAAGATCAATCGCCGCGAATACATGAGCGCCTCCCGTCTTGGATGGGGACTGCAAGTTCCCCTACCCTACGCGGCGAAGAGCGCTCGAGCAATGCATTAATGGGGCTGCTTCAGCCCCCGCTCGCTCCGTTCATTCTCCCTAAACATCACCATGCCGGCGACGATCATCACGCTCGCGATGCTCACCGGCACCCAGACCGGTTGATCCCACCACGGCCCGGGAGGGAGGAGGAACAGCACATCCCTGGTGGCGAGGCTCGGTGGCCAGCGCAGCATGGAGTACAGCGCCACGTAGTAGACGATGTCCCAGACGCCAAAGATGACGAGGAACGCGCCGATCCGGGCGCGCCACCCGCGGGCGCCCAGCCACGCGACGGTTGCAAGCATGACGAGGGTCGCGACTTCGCGTGACTGCTCGGTGGGCAGCAGCCAGGGCAACCGGCCGAAGCGCTCCACCACGTCTCCCGGCGGCGGGATCGCCTCCCCGTGGCCCATCCCGAACAGTCCGCGGATGTAGACCACCACCACACCTTCGAGCCAGCCCATCGCCGCGGCGAACAGCACCAGGACCCCGATGCGCGCGCCGCCGCTTGGCGCCCGCCCGGCTCCGGTGTCGGGCGGGCTCATCGCTTCTTCGCGCGCGCGGGCCGACGCTTCAGGCGCGAAGCGGCGGATGCCTTTGTGGGGGCGCGCACCGGTTTTGCGGCCGCCTTGGCTCGCTTCGTCGCGGGTTTCGATGGCGCGGTCGCCGGCGCGGGAGATCGCTTCGCGCCGCCGGCCACCTGCTTGCCCGGCCGCCGCAGGCTCGCGACGAACCGCTCGTAGGGGAGCGTGTTGAGCACGTCGGCCTTCGTGAGCCCCGCGCGCCGGGCGGTGAACACCCCGAAGCGGATGTTCTCGAGCTGCGCCACGCTGTGGGCGTCGGTGTCGATCACCAGCCGCACGCCCTTCTCTCTCGCTAGGCGTGCGTGCACGTCCTTCAAGTCCATCCGGTCGGGCTGCGAGTTGATCTCCATCGCCACCCCCAGCTCGGCCGCGCGCCCGAGCACGCGATCCATGTCGAAGGCGGCCGCATCGCGGCTGCCGATCAGGCGCCCGGTGGGATGCGCCATCGCGCACACGCGGGGGTGGGCGAGCGCTTTCAGCACCCGTTCGGTCACCACCTCGGCCGGCTGGTCGAGTCGCGAGTGGAGGGAAACGATGACCCAGTCCAGCATGGCCAGGCCATGGTCCTCCAGATCGAGGGCGCCGTCGGCCAGGATGTCCACCTCGAGCCCGTGCAGCACACGGAGGTCGGGGAATCGCTTGCGCACCGCGGCGATCTCGTCCGCCGAGCGCGCGACCCGTGCCTCGTCGAAGCCGCGCGCGATGGTGAGTGACTTCGAGTGCTCGGTGATGGCGCAGTAGCGGTAGCCGCGATCGCGCACCGCCCCTACCATGGTCTCGAGCGTGTCGCGGCCGTCGCTCCGGTCGGTGTGCATGTGCAGGTCGGCGACCAGGTCCTTCTCCTCGATCAGCTCGGGGAGCTCGCCGCGGCGCGCGAGCTCGATCTCGCCCGCCGCCTCGCGCAGCTCGGGCGGAATCCATGCCAGGTCTAGCGCGGCGTACACTTCCTCCTCGGTGCGGGCTGCGACCGTGGTCTCGCCGCGCGTCAGGCCATACTCGTTGAGGCTCAGGCCCCGCTCGATCGCGAGCTTCCGCAGCTCGATGTTGTGCTCCTTGCTGCCTGTGAAGTAGAGGAGCGCGGTGCCGAACGACCCGCGCGGAACATGGCGCAGATCCACCTGGAGCCCGTTGCGCATGCGCACCGAGGACTTGGTCTCTCCCTGGCCCAGCACCTCGGTCACGTCGTCGTGCGAGACGAACGCCTTCATCACCGCCTCAGAACGGCCGCCGCAGATCAATAGATCCAGGTCGCCGACCGTCTCCTTGCGGCGGCGGAACGAGCCCGCGATCTCGACCCGCTCCACGCCCGGCACCTTGCCGACATGCCCGGCGATCGCGTGCGCCATCGGCCAGGCGCCGGCGAGCAGCACACGGCCGGCCCACTGGCTAGCGGTCGCGAGCGCCTTGAGCACGTTCTGCTCCACCTTTTCGCCGAAGCCCGGAAGCTCGCGCAGCTTTCCGGCCCGGGCCGCGGCCTCGAGGCTGGCGCGGTCCTTGACGCCCAGCGTCTCGAACAGCGTCTTCACGCGCTTGGGCCCGAGACCCTGAAGCTCGGTCAAGGCCACAACGTCGAGCGGGATCTTCTCCTTCATCTCCTCGTAGAGCGGCGTGGTGCCGGTCTCGACGATGTCGCGGATCTTCTGCGCCAGGTCCTTGCCGATGCCCGGGAGGGCCTCGAGGGCGCCTTCCTCCGCCGCCAGCGTGGCGATCGGCTCGCCCTGGGACTCGACCACGCGCGCGCCCTCGCGGTAGGCGCGCACGCGGAACGAATTGGCTCCGTCGATCTCGAGCATGGTGGCGAGCCGGGCGAGGATGCGGGATGCGTCGGCGTTGGTCATGGACCGGGACTCTACATTCACCGGGCGGGCACGCAAGCGTTACCCGCCCCCGACCCGCTTCAGGAACGCGGCCTCGTCGATGACGGCGAGACCCCGCTTGCGGGCCAGGTCGAGCTTCGTTCCCGCGCCGGGACCGGCGACCACCAGCGTCACCTGCTTGCCGATCACCGATGCCACCCGCGCGCCGGCATCCTCCGCCTTCTTCGCCGCCTCGGGCCGGGTCATGCGCTCGAGCGTGCCGGTGAAGACCACGATCTCACCCGCGAGCGGCTGCGAGCCCTTCGATTTCTTCTCGATCACGGGGCGCACGCCCGCCTGCTTCAGGCGCTCGAGCACCTTTCGATTGCGGGGGTTGGAGAAGAATCGGCGCACGGACTCGGCCACCTCGGGGCCGATGCCATGGATCTCCTGCAGCGCATCTTCGTCCGCCTCGAGCAGCGGCTCCACACCCCCGTAATGGTCCCCGAGCAGGCGGGCGATGGTGCTGCCGACGTGCTCGATGCCGAGGGCGAACAGGAACCGGTCGAGTCGCGGACGCTTGCTGGACTCGATCGCGCTCATCAGGTTCTCGATCGATTTCTCGGCGAAGCCCTCGAGCCCCGCGAGGTCTATGGGGGTGAGGTGGTAGAGATCGGCGAGATCCCTGACCAGCCCGGCATCCAGCAGTTGGCGCACGGTCTCGTCGCCCAGCCCGACGATGTCCATCGCCCCGCGCGAGACGAAGTGCCCGATGTTCCCGTGGAGCTGCGCCGGGCAGGCGAGCCCGTTGGTGCACAGGTGGTAGGCGCCCACCCGATCGACGCGCGCCCCGCACACCGGGCACTTGCGCGGCATCTGGAACGGCACGGTGTCGCGTGGCCGCCTTCCCAACAGCACCTCGACCACCTCGGGAATGACGTCCCCCGCGCGACGGACCCGGACTGTGTCCCCGACCCGCACGTCCTTGCGCTCGACCTCGTCCTGGTTGTGGAGCGTGGCGCGGCTCACCGTGACCCCCGAGACGTCGACCGGCTTGAGCTGGGCGACCGGCGTGAGCTTGCCGGTGCGCCCGACCTGCACGACGATGTCCACGACCTGCGTGACCTCCTCGCGCGGCGGGAACTTGAATGCGACCGCCCAGCGCGGCGAGCGCGACCGCACACCGAGCAATTCCTGCCAGTCGCGGCGGTCGGTCTTGACCACCACACCGTCAATCTCGTAGTCGAGCCCGTCGCGCCGCTCGAGCAGGCGGGCGTGGTAGGCGAGGACCTCGTCCAGTCCCTCGCATACGGCGACGTTCTTCTCGACGTGGAAGCCCCAGTCGCGCAGCGCGCCGAGCATCGCCTGCTGGGTCGGAAGCCTCACGCCCTCGGCGCGCATGACCTCGTACGCATAGAGGTCGAGCCGGCGTGAAGCGGTGATCTTCGGGTCGAGCTGGCGCACGGTGCCGGCGGCGGCGTTGCGGGCATTGGCGAACGGCTCTTCGTCCTGCTCGATCAACCGCTTGTTCAAAGCCGCGAACTCGGGGAGCGGCATGAGCGCCTCGCCGCGTACCGACACGCGACTGCGCTGTCCCGCCCCGGGCCCCGCCGCGGCGAGGCGGAGCGGCACCGCGCGGATCGTGCGTAGGTTCTCGGTGATGTCCTCGCCCACTTCTCCGTTCCCGCGCGTCGAGCCGCGCACGAACACGCCGTCGTCGTAGACCAGCTCGACCGAGAGGCCGTCGAACTTGGGCTCGGCGACGTACGTGATCACCTCGATCTCGAGTGCCTTGCGCACGCGGGCGTCGAACTCGCGCACTTCGTCGGCGTCCATCAGGGACGCGAGCGAGAGCATGAGCCCCTCGTGCGGCACCTTCTTGAACGCTTCGCGCATCGGCCCGCTCACCCGCTGGGTGGGAGAGTCGGGCAGCCTGATCTCCGGGTACTCCTCCTCGAGGGCCTGGAGCTCGCGGAACATCCGATCGTACCGGGCGTCGGGGATGGTCGGCCGGTCGAGCACGTAGTAGCGATGGTCGTGCTCGCGGATCTCATTGGCGAGGGCCTCGATGCGCTTCCTGGCCTCGGGCTTGGTCATCGTGGCGTCAGGCTCCGGCGGACTTGAGAAACCACCCGAAGTGGGGCCCGCAAGCCTCGTTCCGGGTTGGCATGGAGCCCTGCCGGAAAACTTGGGCCAGGTCCCGCAGGGCGGGCGCGGCGACGCGCGGGAAGGGCTTCGGACCCCGCGAATCCCACCGCGGCAGAGTAGTCCGGCCGGGGAGAAGGTGCAACGGCGTGCCCGGGGTGGCGATGCGTTGCCAGACGTTCTCGAGGTTGTCCTCGCGTCGTTCCCATCGCGGCGGCTATACTTTCGCCCGACAGACGGGGAGTGACGCCGACACAGAAGCCGCTTCGGTGAAGGGTGCCGCGCCCTTCGGCGGCCCGTCCAGGGCTGGCGGCGTTCAGGGTGCCCGGAGGACAGGCGTGATCGACGAGACCAGTGGTGCCACGACAGCATCGCGGCCGGTGCTGTTCGCGCGGCACGCTCGCGCGGCGCTCGAGAAGCACGTTCCCGAGGCGTGCGTCCCGGCCGCCCACTGGCACCTCGGCACCAACGAAGCCTGGGTCCGCTTCGCCCGCCCCGACGGTCTCTACGGCTATTTGGCGCTCCGGCGACATCTCGATTGGGTGAGCGGCGAGACCGGCGTCTCGCGCGAGCCGAAGTCCATCGCGGACCTGTTCCGCTTGCCCGGCCATCCTCACGGGGAGGTCGCGGGCTACCGGATCCGGCTCGGGGACCTGATCGACGGCAAGGACCGTTGGTGGCCCACCGGCGAGACCGAGAACCAGCTCGACAAACGCCTCGGCTTTCTGGCGCTCCAGCTCGCCGTGAAGGGGAAGAGCTTCTTCCGACGCTGGCCGGGAGGTGGGCGATAAGCGGCGAATCGGCTCCCCGCACGACGGTCGCCGCCGAAGCGCTCGAACGTGTCTTTGGCCCGCGTGCCGTCTGCAACCTGTGCACAGCTTCCATCACCGAATACCGGATCGTCGCCCTCTTCCTTCACGAGACCGCCGTGGTGCGGGCGTACTGTCCCCACTGCTATTCGGCCGCGGCTGATGGCGACTACCACACGGGTGGCGATGGCATCCTGCTCGATTACGCTGGCTTCGCCGCGCGCTTTGGCCCCCCCGGCCCGCCGCCGCCGCCTTCGACGCCGGTGGATCGCCTGCTGACCATGCTCATCCGCGACCCCGCGCTTCGCCTGCTCTCGCCCGCGAGCGAGGCGGTCGCGCGCCGACGACGCCAGGTGCCCTACCCGGTGCGCGTGGATCTCATGATTGATGGGGCACTCGCTGAGGCGCGCATGACCCTCTCGATCACGGGCGTCGCCGCCGATCTCGCCGGCCACCCCGGCGCCTGCGCCCGGGTGCGGGAGACGCTCGGCCAAGGCTGAGTCCTCCGCGAGAAGGATTGCGGGGGGTGCCCCGGGGTTCTCCGCAACCCCCAGGCGACACAGGAAGTACCGATGCGTTCCCTGACGCGCTCGGTGATCGTGCTCGTCGCCGCGACCGTCCTCGGTTTCCCCGGATCCCGGACCCGCGCATCCCGGAGCCCCCGACCCCTCTTCAGGTTCCCCGTCTCGTTCCGATACTCGGGTTCGTGCCCCTGCGGACGCTTTCGCGACACGTCCGTCCGCCCCTGCATCGGAGGATCTCGTGAACGCACCGCAGGTCGGTCAGCGCCGCAACGTCACCGCCTTCCTCGTCGATGCCGGCGTCGTCACCGAGGCACAGGTGGAAGCCGGGCTCGTGCGTCAGCGCGAGACGCGGCGCCGCATCGGCGAGAGCCTGGTCGAGCTGGGCTTCGTCTGGGAGGAGGACATCGCCTGGGCCCTCGCGCGCCAGCTAGGACTCACCTTTGTGGACGTGCGAGGGGAGACGCTCGACCCCGTGCTGGTGCAGTCGTTTCCCGAGGCCCTCCTGCGCCGGCTGCAGTTCGTCCCGAGCGTCCACTCTGAGGACCGGCTGGTCGTGGCGGCGGCCGATCCCACGGACAACGACGCGATGCGTGAGATGGAGGATCTGGCCGGCACCCGGGTGGAATGCGTCTCGGCCACCGCCAGGGCGATCGCGCGGGCGCTCGATAACGTTCTGGATGGCTCGCAGTCCTTCGACCAGGCGCTGTTCGGGTTGTACCACAAGGGCGAGATCACGCTCGACGAGGCGCTGCGCCAGGCTGACAGCGCCAACAACCTGCGGCTCCGGATCAAGATGAGCGCCGGCGCGGCACCGGTCGACAAGCCGCAGTTCGCGATCCGCAAGAATCCCGAAGAGGAGGGCTGGGCCGCGTAGGGCCGCGCCGGTGGGAGTGCGTCCGGCCCATCGGCCACGTCAGCCCCCGCTGACCGCCGGGACGATCGAGATCTCAGCGTCGGCCGCAAGCGGCGTGGCGAGCCCGCCAGTAAAGCGGATGCTCTCGGCGCCCACGAACACGTTGACGTGGGTGCGCACCTCGCCCTGCTCGGTGACCACCCGGTCGCGCACCCCCGGGTGGAGCGCCCAGAGCGAGGCGAGCGCCTCGCCCACCGTGGGGGGGGAGCCCGCGAGCGTCACGCGGCGGAGCCCGCCGGTGAACTCGCGGACATAGCCCGGGATGTGAATCAGGACCGCCACTGCGAGCGCCCGTCCCCCGTCTACTTCTTCTTCCGCACCGCGCCGTGTCGCGGCGTCGCGCGTTTCGCGGTCCTGGCTCGGCCGGCTCCGGTCACGCGCCGCGCGGGAGTCTTCTTTCGCGCCGGTTTCGCGGGTCGGCGCTGCGCGGGCTTCGCGACCTTGCGCGCACTTGGCCCCTTGGGCACCTTGGGCACCCGCGCCTTCGCCGCATTACCCACCACCACCGCCTTGACGCAGACGATGGGGGGGAGTCCGCCGCGGATCAGGCCCCACGACGCGCCGCCGTCGCGCGAGCCCCACAGCTGGCCGCTGCGCGTGCCGAAGTAGACGCCCGCCGGGTTGAGCGGGTCGGTGGCCATCGCGTCGCGCAGCACGGTCTCGAGTGCGTCCTTCTGCGGCAGGCCGCGCGTGAGCGGCTCCCATGAGTCGCCGGCGTTGCGCGTGCGGTAGACGCGCAACTTGCCTTCGGGCGTGCAGCGGAACTCGTCGGATTCGATCGGCACGATGTAGACCGTGTCCGGGTCGTGCGGGTGGATCGCCATCGCGAATCCGAAATCCGACGGAACGCCGTTGGCGATGTCGCGCCACGAGTCGCCGCCGTCGTCGCTGCGATAGAGCCCCCAGTGGTTCTGGAGGAACAGCCGCTCCGGGCGCGCGGGGTGCTGGACCACCTTGTGGACGCACTGCCCGAACTCCGGGTACTTGTCGGGCATGAACTCGGCGCGCACGCCCTTGGTCTTCGGCTGCCACGTCCGTCCGCCGTCATCGCTGCGATAAAATCCACCGGCCGAGATGGCGACCATCATGCGCTGGCGGTTCACCGGGTCGACCACGATGGTGTGCAGGCAGAGCCCGCCGCCACCCGGCTGCCATCGGGGCCGGTGCGGATGGTCGAACAGTCCCTGGTTGAGCGTCCAGGTCGTCCCGTTATCGTGGGACTCGAACAGAGCCGCCGGCTCGACCCCGCAGTAGAGCGTGTCGGGCTCTTCCGCGCGCCCGGGGCGCACCTGCCAGATCTGCTTGAGCGACACGCCGGACTCGGCCGGGAACCGCACGTTTGCCGCCTCGGGATTGGTCCAGGTCTTCCCCATGTCGTCGCTCGAGCGCAGCACCGCGCCCCAGTGCATGCTGCCGGTGCCGGCCCAGAGTCTCCGACGCCCGGCGCGGCCGTCGTAGGCGAGCGCGTAGACCGCCTGACCCGGGAAGTGCGGACCGCCGGTCTCCCAGCTCGCGCGTGCACCGTTCGAGCGCATGAGGAAGGCGCCCTTCATCGTGCCGACCAGCACGAGGACGTCGCCGTCTTTCACCTGGACCTGGCGGGGCGTGGCCATCGGATGCCTCCAAACGCGGGCGAGAGGGGTGAAACCGACTTGTACCGTCTGATTCGCAGCCTAGCACCAGCCCACCCGGCGAGTGAAGGCCGGCGCGGAGAGAAACGAGTGGATTCCGACCGGAGCGGGGTATCCTCGACGGGCGTCCAGGAGGGAGTCAGTGGAGGGGGACCACTGGAAGGGCGCGCCGCCGGATACCGTTCGCGTGCTGACCGGCGCCAACGACGGCAACTGTGGCTTCACGTTCCAGCCGGGAGAACGTTACCTCGTGTACGGGTTCGTCGGTGAGGGTGGGACCGTGTGGTTCGCTCCCGCGCCCGGCGTGCTGTGGACCCATCTGTGCTGGCGGACGCACGGCTACTGGGCCGAGGATCCGGATCTGGTTTCGCTGGCACCGACGCCGGTCGCGGCGGGGAGCTGGGGCAGCGTGAAGATCCGCTACCGCTGACAGTGCGCCGACGGCCGGCGCCGCGATCGTGCGCCGCCCCGGTCCCTGTGCCTCACGGCCACACCATCGCGGCGACGCTCACCATCGAGCCGTTCTCCTCGTGCGACTGTTCGTAGCGCAGCAGCCGGCCCGCGCCGGGCTCGGCGCAGCGGAGCATCGCGTACGTGGGGCCCCATCCGCACACCCGGGTCGAATCCTCGTGCTCGGCGATCGCCTGGTACCACCCGTCGGCATCGCCGCGCTCCGCCGCATCGAGGGCGACCCGGTCCTTCGCCTCCACCTCGGAGAGCGTGCGCTCGTCCAGCTCCGGATCGCCGAAGCGGCGGCCCACGTGCGAGAGATCCACGGCCGCCACATGCACGGTCGTCCCGCCCAGGGATCGCTCGGCGTCGCGCACCGCCGCGATCAGCGTCTCGCAGGTGGTGTCGTCGCGCGCGCCCTGGCCGGCGTCCAGCAGCGCGTGGAAGCCGCCGCACAGGATCGGCACCAGTGTCAGCGGACGGTTCCCGAAACGCCGCTTGAGGTAGAGCGCCTGGAACTCGATCGAGTGTTCGTCGCGATGCGCCAGCTCGCCGCGCCACGCCGCCTCGCCGAGCCGATCGGCGAGCGCGTCCACGAACGCGGTGTCGCACGCGATCGTCCCCAACGGGGTCTCGAAACGTTTGCGGGTGAGCGCCACGGATTCGCCCAGCAGCGCATGTCCAGTGCCGTAGACCACGACCCGGAGCGGACCCGGCTGCTCGAGGCCTAGTTCCATATAGCCGCGGGCAATGGTCGCGCCCGCCCGCCGCGGATCGAGGTGGGGGACGAGGAGCGCCCGCGGCACCGCGTCGGCCGCGGCCGCGGGCCGCCCTGCCTCGGCGCGCAGGCGCTCGGCTTCGGCAAAATGTCCGTCGATGAACGTGTTTAGCTCGGCCGGGTCCTCCGGGTAGGAGAGACCGCCCAGCACCGCCTGGCGGACCTCGAGCTGGTGATACCCGTCGCGCAGCGCCCGCAACGCCTCGTGGAAGCGCGGCGTGTCGAGCATCAGCATGCGGTCGAGCTGAGCGACGAACTCCTTCACGTAGGCGCCCGCGCGCAGGTCCTTGCTCGCCCGCACCACCTCGGCGGCGATGTCGCTGGTCGAGAGGGTCCCGTCCAGCACACGCAGCATCTCGAGCGCGTCGATCCGGAGCGCGATCGGGGCGGGCATCACGCCCAGCGGGTCGTTCACGAGCAGGATGTCGCGGTCGCCATCGCGCATCGCCATGATCTCGAGCGGCCTCAAGCGCGGATACTCCGGCAGCTCGTCCGGCTCCTCGCGCGCGACCCCGGGTGGAAGCACGATGCGCCGCGTCGCCGCCGGCGTGTCCCAAGGTGTGAGGGATGGTGGGGAGGGCGCCGGCGGGCGGGATTCCTCGCCGGGGATGATGATGCGGCGGGACTGAGTGGGATCGGGCGGCTCGAGCGGCATGGGTCCTCGGGGAGCGCAGGGTTCGGGCGGGCGAGCGCGGGAGTCTAACCCGCGCACCGCAAGGGGCTCAAGGCCGCGGCGATCGCACCACCGACCGCTCAGCGGACGCCCCGCCTACCGACAAGACGACCATGGCCGGATCTGGCTGACCTCGATGGTCGGCGTGTGCATGCATTGCGAAGCCACGGCGATGGTGCCGTGGACGCACACCCGCGCTCCGTCGCGATAGTTCGTGAGCCGCTCGCTCAGGCTGTACACCTTGCCGCCCTCGGCGCGCAGGAGTCGGCAATCCACGTCCTCGTCGAGCCGGCCGCGGATCTCCACGGAATCCCCCGGCTCTGGCTCGGGCGGCGGCAGGCCCGGGGCGGGCGGATTGCAGCGGCCGGCCGAGGCCAGCAGGTAGAGGGCCAGCACGAGCGCGCTTCGCATGGGGCACCGAGAGCATAGCCTGCAGCGCTGCTCGGGCGAAACCTGGCGCGCATGGCGCCGGCCACCTGGGCGTGGAAATTGCGTGCGCCAGACGCCTGCGTAGGCCAATATGCGCGGTCGAACCCTATGACCACCTCCGCCATCGGCAGACTTCTCGACTCCTATCTCACCGAACTCGAAGGCGAGGACGGTTTCTGGCGTGGCGTGCGCGAGGACGTGCAGATCTTCGTGCTCAGCGACGATTCCCACGACCGCATGCGGATCATGGCGCCGATCGGCGAGCTGAAGGAGCTGGAGGCCAACGTGTTGCAGCAGTTGCTCGAGGCCAACTACGACCGCGCCCTGGACGCCAAGTATGCGCTGCGCGGCAAGGAGGTCTGGTCGGTCTCGGTGCACCCGCTCGCCACTCTGGCGCCGGATGACTTCGCCAGCTTCATCGACCAGGTGGTCCGGCTGGTCAAGAACACCGGCTCGTCCTACGCCTCAAGCGACCTGGTTTTCGGGGCCGGCAATCCCGGCGACCCCGACGGTGGAACGAACGGGGACGATGCGTCGCCTTACGACGCCGACGACGCCGACGACGCCGACGACGACCGCGACGAGGAGTCCCGCGCACAGTGAATCCGTCGCAAGGGCGTACCGCGGGCATCCAGATCGAAGTCCGGGTGGACCGGGAGACGCCGCTGCCCGGCCGCGTGTGGTGCGCCGAGCAGCCGCGCGCGTTGGTGGCGATTGTCCACGGTCTGGGTGAGCACAGCGGCCGTTACGCGGCACTGGCCGATGTCCTGGTAGAGCACCGCTTCACCGTGGCCGCCCTCGACCTGCCCGGGCACGGCGAGGCGCCCGGGCCCCGCGGCCACGCGAAAAGCTGGGAGTTCCTGCGCGACCAGTGCGTGCCGGCCACCTTCACCGCTCCGCGCGGCATGCCCGGCCAGCCGCCCGATCTACAAACTGTGCTCCTCGGCCACAGCATGGGCGGGCTGCTCGCGCTCGACTATGCCATCGCCCATCCGCGCGAGCTGCTGGCGGTGGTGGCGAGCGCCCCGCCGCTGCGCACGCCGGCGCCTCCGATCTGGAAGCTGGGCCTCGCCGAGGCGGCCAAGGTACTGGCGCCGTCGCAGGGCTTCGCCAGCGGGTTGGACGAGAGCGGCATGTCGCGCGACCCCGAGGTGGTCCAGGGACGCGCCAGCGACCCGCTGGTGCACGACCGCATCACACCGCAGCTCTTCTTCGGCCTGGAGGCGGCCCGCAAGCGGGTGATGGCCGAGGCCAGGCGGCTGGCGATCCCAGCCCTGTTGATGCAGGGCATGAAGGACCGCATCATCGACCCCAAGGGGGCGCTGGAGTTCAACGTCGCGGCGCCGCACGGCATGGCGCGCATCATCACCTACCCGGAGGCCTATCACGAGATCTTCAACGATCTCGATCGCGACCAGGTCATCCGCGATCTGACCGGGTGGCTGGATGCCGTGATCGTGGTGTGAGCCGCCGGCGTACCCCTGCGTCCGGCGCGGCCCGGATCGACGGTGTCTGCGAGCGTCACGCTCGCGTCATTCTCGCCGTCATGATCGTGGCGTGGGCCGGTGTGTTCTCGGTCTTCGTCTGGCTCAAGTTCCGCTACTACCTCTATTCGGACATCGACCTGGCGATGTTCGTGCAGGCCGTGGATGGACTGCTGCACGGCACGATGTTCAGCTCGATCCGGGGCATGAACTGGTTGGGCGACCACTCTTCGCTCATCCTCTTCCTCATCACCCCCCTCTACGCCGTCGCGCGCCATCCGGTCACGCTGCCGGTGGTCCAGAGCGTGGCGCTGGCGCTCGGAGCGATCCCGGTATTCGCGCTTGCCCGCCGCGAGCTGGGGGGCGGGCTCCTGCCGCTCGGCTTCGCCGCGCTCTACCTGCTCTACCCGGCCGTCGGTTACACCGCGCTCTACGAGTTCCACCCCGAGGTGCTGTGCACCGGCGCGCTGCTCGCCACATTCGCCTGTTACCGCGCCGGGCGCTTCGGTCCCACGCTGGCGTTCGCTGCGCTCGCGCTGTTGGGCAAGGAGGACATCGCACTGCCGATCGCGGCGTTCGCGCTCTACGCACTGCTGGGTCGCAGTCCCGGTCGCCTTCGCTATGCCGCCGGCCTCGGCGGGCTCGCGCTCCTTTCGCTGGTGGTGTCGTTCGCCGTGCTCAAGCCGACCTTCAGCGCGGGCGAGGTGGATTACGGCGCCATGTACCGCCAGTGGGGGGAGACCCCGCGCGAGGTGGCGCTCGGACTCATCCGCCGGCCGCTGGAGGCGGCGAGCGCCTTCGTGCTGAGCCCCGGGCAGGGGTCCGACACTGTGATCAAGCTCCAGTACCACCTGCACATGCTGCTGCCGCTCTGCTTCATGCCGCTGGCGAGCCCGCTCGCCCTGGCGATCACTCTCCCGACGCTGGCCAGCCACTTCCTCTCCTGGCGCCCGGCCCAGCACACGATCTACTACCAGTACACGGCGACGGTGACGCCGTTCGTGATTGCGGCGGCGGTGCTGGGCATGCGCAATCTGCTCCGGCGTCGCGTGCGCGCCCCTGCCCGCGGTCCGGCCCCGGGCCCGGGACGTGTGTGGCGAGGACCTCCGTGGCTCCCGCACGCCCTCATGATCACGATGCTGGCCGCGTGCCTGTTCTCGAACTGGATGTTCGGTCCGCTCTTCGGCCACGGCCGCTGGCAGCTCGTGGGCGCCGAGGAGTCGATCTCGCCATCCGGCAAGGACCGTGCGCTCACCCGGTACCGCGATCCCATGATGGCCGCGCTGGGCCGGCGGGACAGCGTGGTCTCCGGGTTCGAATTTCTCACCCGGCTCGCCGCGCGGCACCACACGCGCTCGTTCCACAACCTCATCGGCGGCACCCACACCTTCTCCACCCGGCCCTATCCCATGCTCGATGATGTCACCGCTCTGATCGCCGACGTCAGCCACTCGCGCCTGCGTCCCTACGCGAATCAGGGCACCAGCGCGCGCTTCCGCGGGCTGATCGAGCGCAACCGGCTGGGGCTGGTCGGCGCTGCGGGCGATCTGCTGCTCTACCTGCGTGACGCCCCGGACTCGGTGCGGATCTGGCAGGTCGGGGAGGCCCTGGTCGCCAACCCGTACCGCGTCGTATTCGATCGCCAACTCGCCTACCTCGGCGATGAGTACCTCGCCTCGGCGGTCGCGCCGGGCGGTCTGCTGCCGATCCGCACGTTCTGGCGCAAGGTGGCCCCGACCGATTCGCTCTACGTGCTGCAGTTCACCGCATACGATGCGAGGGAGAAGGCGGCGTTCTCGCACATGCACTACCTCGGCTACATGCTGCACCCGGCCGGCGAGTGGCCCGACACCACCATGGTGGCCGAGACCTGGCGCATGGTGATCCCCGACGATGCCAAGCCCGGCATCTACATGTTGGGGATGCGGGTGGGGCGGCGCTACGAGCTGGCCCAGGTGCTGTGCGAGGCGGACGACCCCACGGTGCGCGCGCAGAGCAATGTGGTGGAGCTGGGCCGGTTCATGATCGAGCGGCGCCGGTAGGGGGCGAGAGGTCATCGCCCCTTCAGTCGCCGGGAGCCGTCAGCGGATAATGACGGCGCGGGTGGTAAGCGTCCGGCCCGGCTGGGTGAGGCGAATGATGTATATCCCGGCCGGGAACTCCTGCCTCGGCGCAAGGTCCAGCGAATGACTCCCCGGTCCCAGCGCCCCGACTTCGAGGGAGAGAAGCCTGCGCCCCGCGACATCCAGCACATCAATCCTGGCGGGGGAGGCGTCGTAGAGGGAGAATGAAACCGTGAAGCCCCGATCGGAGGGGTTCGGTCGCACGCCCGCGAGGGCCAGTTCGGCCGCGGCCGGCACGCCGACGTAGACGTAGCTGAACACCCACTCCTGGCCGCACTGGTCCATCCCCTGGCGGTAATAGTAACTTGCGCCGGGGCCCACATGGGCGTCCTCGTACATCACCCGCCCGGCACTGTCCGCGACCACCTGCGCGATCACCCGCCAATCATCGTACGGAGAACGCCGGTACACCCGCACGGTGCGCGGGGCTCCCGCAGGTATGGACCAGATCAGCAGGACGCGGTCGACTCCGGTTTCGGTGCTGAGATGGATCGGGGCGGGGTGGCCGGGCACATCGACCGTAGCTTCGCCATCGAAGCTGACGATCCCGCACCGATCCAGTCCCAGCCGGTAGTGGTAGCGGGTGGCGGCCGCGGCGGACGCGTCCTCGTAGGACAGTTGGCCATCGTCCCCGGCCACGATCGTGTCGAGCGCCTCCCAGTCGCCCCCCTCGGTTCGCCGGTAGACGGCGGCGGTTCGCGCCCCGCTGTCCGCCGCCACCCACGTCAGGCGACTCGTGCAGGGTGTCGCGGTGGCGCTCAACAGCGAGGCGCCGAGCGTGGAGGGCACGTCGATCCACCCCGTGATGCCGTACGGCGTCTCGCGACCGCACTGCGGCACGCCCAGGCGGTAGCCGTAGCGCGTGCACGGTGCGACCGTCGTGTCTGCAAACTCCAGGCGACCGTTGGCATCGGCGGAGACCTGGCCCAGCGGCAGCCATCCGGTGGCTGGCGTGCGGCGGTAAACGGCGGCGGTCGGAAAGTCTCGGGCCGGGACCGTCCATGACACGTGTACCCGGCGCCGTCGGGCGTTCATTCCTGAATGAGCGACCGTGATACCTCCGGGCACCGCGACCGAGGTTTCGCCGATGAACGAGCAGTCGTCAGTCCTGAGGCTGTAGCCGTAGCGTGTGCCGGGCACCACGGATGTGTCCGAGAACACGAAACGCCCTGTCCCATCGGCGGTCGCGGAGCCGACCGAGTCCCAGTCGGTAGCGGCCGAGCGCTTGAGAACGGTTGCCGCCGGCGCGCCAGGATTGCCGCCCGTCCAGCTCAGAAACGTCCGACAGGACTCGGCACTGGAGATATCGGGGAGGACCTGTCCGGGCGCCGACGGCCGCACGAACACGACCCGGAAGATGATGTCGTCGGATGAAAGCGACCGGAGCTGTGACCAATGGTGCGGATAGTTCGGAATCCACATCTGCCCGCCCGAATAGCCGCCCCGATACCCAGGACTGGCCCCAACGGTCGCCAGCAGGTTCGAGTAGCCGTGGGGGCCGGAGCCGAAGAGCCTCAATGCGTACTCACCCGGGCGCGGCAGCACCCATGGTGGATCGAATTCGAAGACGAACGGCACCGGATAAACGCCGTCGCCGGGACCATTCGATACATTCGGACTGTCATACAGGGTGGTGCTGGCCGGTGCCCCGGAGGCATCGGTGGTGTGAATCGACAACGAGACCCCTTGGGAGGCGGTGTCCCGCGACGCCCTGCGCCAGAGTGTGATCGACCGGATGAGGGTGTCGGCGGCGTAGAAGGTCTGGTAGGGCCCCGCATAAAGGTTTGCCTCGCTGTTCCCCAATGAGGGATTGATGCCGATGACGCTCGTCGGACACGGATCGGCACCCGCGGGCAGCCAGAGGCGAGCCAGCGCCCAGAGGGCGATCAGCGCGGATGGCAGACCTGATCGGCTGCTCGAGGTGAGGTAGGGCATCAACACACGTCATCGGTCGAACCGGCTCACGGGGGGCGAGCGGTTCCGGACGGTAAGGGTACTCCTGCCGTTGCGGCGATGGGGCAGATTCTCAGACAGGGTCCTCGGAGACAGGCGCCGGAGCCTGTTCCCGCTACGACTCGCGGCGTGGGGCACGTGAAGCGCGCTCAACCCCGCCGGGAAGGCCCGGACACCCGCGCCGATCCATCCCTACTTGCGCGACGTCCCGCCGGGCCTTCCGTTCCGCGTCGATGTCGAGACGGTCCGGCGCGGTCTGAACTTCGCCCTTACCACGTCGTTGGGCCCCCTCGATCTCCTGGGCTAGAACACAGGGAGCGGCGCCTACTAGGCGCCCCTGCCGGACACGGTCAGCATCAGCCTGTTCGGCCAGGAGTGCAGGTATCTCTCGCTCGACCGGCTGATCGAACCGAAACGCGCCGCCGGGCGACCGAGGGATCTCGAGGCGATCGCCGAACTCGAGGCGCTGCGGGGAGGAGCGGCGGGCCCGGTAGGATCGGCGCCGGTTCGGGCGCGCCAGCCTGCGCCCTACCGCATCGCCAGCAGCGCCGCCACCGCCCGCTGCCAGCGCCGGTACTCGTGCTCGCGCCAGGCGCGACCTTCGCGAGGGGTGAACACCCGCTCGATCCTCCGGCCGCGGTCGAGCTCGCGGCGCGAGTTCCATAACCCGACGCCGAGACCGGCCAGCAACCCCGCGCCGAGCGCGGTGGTCTCGACCACACGCGGCCGCTCGACCGGCACGCCGAGGAGGTCGGCCTGGTACTGCATGAGCACGTTGTTGGCGGCGGCGCCCCCGTCCACCCGGAGCGCCGTCACCCTGCGCCCGGCGTCGCGCGCCATCGCCTCGACCAGGTCGCGGGTCTGGAACGCGAGCGACTCGAGCGCCGCGCGCACGATGTGCGCGCGGGTCGTGCCGCGGGTGAGGCCGAACAGGGCGCCGCGCGCGTCGGGCCGCCAGTAGGGGGCGCCGAGCCCGACGAACGCCGGCACCATCACGACGCCGCCCGAGTCGCGCACGCGCCGCGCGATCGCCTCGCTGTCGCCCGCGCGCTTGAGGATCTGGAGTCCGTCGCGCAGCCACTGGAGGGCCGCGCCGGCGATGAACACGCTGCCCTCGAGCGCATAGGCGGCCTCCCCGCGGGGACCGCAGGCGACGGTGGTCAGGAGGCCGGCGCGCGAGGCGATGCGCTCGGCGCCGGTGTGGAGCAGAAGGAAGCAGCCGGTGCCGTACGTGTTCTTGCTGTGCCCGGCGGTGACGCAGCCCTGGCCGAAGAGTGCGGCCTGCTGGTCGCCCGCGATCCCGGCGATCGGGATGCCGCCTGGGAGGAGCGCGAGCCCGTGGGTTCGGCCGAACTCACCGCTCGAGGGCAGGACCCGCGGCATCACCGATGCGGGCACCCCGAACAGGTCGAGCAGCCGCTCGTCCCAGCGCTGCCGGCCGATGTGGTAGAGCAGCGTGCGTGAGGCGTTGGTGGGGTCGGTCGCGTGTGCTCGGCCGGCGGTGAGCTTCCACAGGAGCCACGAGTCCACCGTGCCGAACGCCAGCCGTCCTTGCCGCGCCTTCGCCTTCAGGCCCGCCATGTTCCGGAACATCCACTCGAGCTTGGTTGCGGAGAAGTAGGGGTCGAGCACGAGCCCGGTGCGACGGCGCACCTCCGTTTCGAGCCCGCGGCGCTTGAGCGCGGAGCAACGCTCGGCGGTGCGGCGATCCTGCCAGACGATGGCGCGC
>CAYONG010000096.1:0-1752 GCA_964405235.1 uncultured bacterium
ACGCGCGGTCACCTGCACGCGTTCTGGAACGCCTCCAATGCGCCCGCTCGCCTCCTCATGGCGGTCGCGCCTGGAAAGTTCGCGACCTTTTTCGACGAAGTCGTAGCAGAGCTGCGCGCCAGCAAGATACTTGATTCAGCAGCTGTCGCCGAGACAATGACCCGGTTCGGAAAGAAGCATGGCGTCGTGGTGTATCCCGACCGAGTGCCGGCAGAGGCAAAGCCGTTCCTTCCGCGTTGACGCCCGGGTGTTGAAAGCTGCAATGGGCGCCGGGTAACAACCAGATGCAGCGGACGAGCGCGGCGCGAGCGATGGAGACTCGCCGCTGATCTGGGGGTTCGGCCGACCGAGAGAGGCCATGATTCGAACCCATGGTGATACGTCCGCAATCGTCATTCGAGTTGCGCGTTCGGCGAACTTCCGTCTAACGTACGCGTGGGCCGCAATATGGCTTCTGGCAGCATGCTCAACGCCGCTGGCCGCACAATCCAGCGGCTTCCCCGACGGGGCGGCGATGGAGCGAGAGCTTCGGGCTTTCGTCGAGGTACACCGGGGGGCACCGGGCGTGGTGGTGGGTCTGCTCGACGCCAACGGGCGTCGAGTTCAAGCGTTCGGCGAGTCTGGCCGTCCCGAGCGGCCGGGGCTCGACGGTGCCACCCGCTTCGAGATCGGCTCGATCACCAAGACGCTCACCGGCATCCTGTTGGCCGACATGCTCCTCGCGGGCGAGGTGTCGGCCCGGCAGCGGGTCGCGACGCTGTTCCCGCGCACGATTGCCCTCGACAATGGCGTTCAAGATGCGACCCTCGAAGAACTTGCGACGCATACCAGCGGGCTGCCCCGGATCGCGGTCGACCTCCCGGCCCTGGCTCGGACCCTGTCGATTGATCCCTACCGTGGAACCACCGCCGTTGATGTATTTCGCTCGGTGGCGAGAGTTCCGAGCTGGCTGGTTGGACCGACCAAGACGTTGGCCTACTCCAATCTCGGCTACGCCCTGCTCGGTCGTCTGCTCGAGCTGCGCGCCGGGCAGAAGTACGACACATTGATGCGCCGACGAGTCCTCGAGCCGCTGGGCCTCGGTGGTATCGCTACGGCCCACGTCGAACCGCCGCCCATCGAAATGGCCCGAGGGCACGGGCCAGGCGGGCGACCGACATCCTACTGGCATGTCGACGGCTACGCGCCGGCAGGGTGCCTCATCGCATCCGCGGACGAGCTGTTGGAGTACGTCGCGATCAACCTCGCCGCTTCGCATCCCGCCGTTGCGGAGGCGCAACGCCTGCGCAGAACGTTCCCCGGCGGTCGTGGGATCGGCCTTGGCTGGATGCACGCGGCGGTCGGTGGGCACCGCTTGATCTGGCACAACGGGATGACTGGCGGATTTAGGACTTTTGTGGGGTTGCTCCCCGACGAGGGGAGAGGTTTTATCGTGCTCGCCAACGGCCATGGCGATGTCGACGCCCTCGCACGTCGCTTGCTGGACCCCGCGGAGCCTCCGCTCCCAGGGCACGACGCGAACGCTGTGGTGGGCATCGCGATCACGATGATCTTGCTGGCGTGGGGTCCGCTGACGCTTTCCAGTTGGATCCGACGGGCGGGCCATGCAACTCGGCATGCTTCGGGGGCGGCGACTCTGCCGAGGTCCGTACCTGACGCCCAAGCGACGGTGCCGCCGCCGCAATCCGTGGCAACCAAGATCGACCGCTTCGACGTGCTGCGCAGCTCGCTCACGCCCGCTATCGCACTAGT
>CAYONG010000097.1:0-3680 GCA_964405235.1 uncultured bacterium
TGACCTCGAGCGCCACGAACAGCCAGAACACGATGCCGCCCGCGCGCGCAAGCAGCACCAGCACCGGGATGAACAGCGCGCCGCTTCCGATCCGGAGCCACAGCCCCCAGCGCGAGGCCCCGCGTGACGGGGTCGGGGCGAGCGGAACAGTCGCGGCGGGGCGGGCGTCCTCTGCCACGGTCAATCCACCCGGCCGAAGCGCCGCTCGCGACCCTGGAAGTCGGCGACCGCCTGGAAGAGGTGGCGGCGGCGGAAGTCGGGCCACAGCGTGTCTGTGATCCACAGCTCGGTGTAGGCGAGCTGCCAGAGCATGAAGTTGGACAGGCGCATCTCGCCGCTGGTGCGGATGAGCAGGTCGGGGTCGGGCAGGCCGGCCGTGTAGAGGTAGCGTCCGAACGTGGCTTCGTCGAGCGAGGCCGCCGCGGGCCCCTCGACGATCAGGCGCCGCACCGCATCCACGATCTCGGCTCTTCCGCTGTACGACAGTGCCAGGTTGAGCAGCAACCCGTCACAGCCGGCGAGATGTTCCTGGGTCTCCTCGATTGCCGCCACGACCTCCGGGGGCAGGTCGCCGGGCCGACCGATGATCCGCAGCCGCACATTGTTCTCGCGCAGCTCACGCCGCTCCGAGCGCAGGGTCTGGCGCAGGATCGCCATCAGCGCCTTGATCTCGCTGCGCGGGCGGTTCCAGTTCTCGGTCGAGAACGTGTAAAGGGTCAGCACCTCGACACCGAGCGCGACGCATCCTTTCACCGCCTCGCGCACCGACTCGCGTCCGGCGCGGTGGCCCATCAGTCTCGGCACGCCCCGGCCCTTCGCCCAGCGGCCGTTCCCGTCCATGATGATCGCGACATGGCGAGGCAGGTTGCCGCGCGCCTTGATCTGCTCCGGGGTCGGTGTTCGGGTCGGCAACGGTCCTCCGAGTCAGACCTCCGTCGGAGTCAGACCTCCATCACTTCCGCGGTCTTCTTCTTCAGCAGCTCGTCGAGCAGCGCGCCGTACCGGTCCGTCAGCTTCTGCACGTCGGCGGTCAGCCGCTTTGCCTCGTCCTCCGACAGCGACCCGTCGTCCTGCTTGTGCTTGACGTCCTTGTTCACTTCGTGGCGGACCTGCCGTACGTGGACGCGCCCTTCCTCGGTGAGCTTCGCCACCAGCTTGACCATGTCCTTGCGGCGCTCCTCGGTGAGCGCGGGGATGGGGATGCGCACCACCGCGCCGTCATCGGTGGGATTCAGGCCCATATCCGCGAGCTGGATGGCGCGCGAGACCGCCTTGATCAGCGCCTTGTCCCACGGCTGCACCAGCAGCAGCCGGGGCTCGGGGGCGCTCACCTGGCCCACCTCCTTGAGCGACATCATCTGGCCGTAGGCCTCGACCTTCACGGTGTCGAGCAGCCCGGGACTGGCCTTGCCGGTCCGGATGCCCGCCAGCTCGCGGCGCGAGCTTTCCAGCGCCTTCTTCATCCGCTCTTCCGCATCCACCAGGATCCTGTTTTCCATGGCTCACCACTCTCCCACGCGGGTTCCCACCGTCTCACCCTGGACTACGCGCATGAGGTTGCCCCGCACCCCGACGTTGAAGATGATGAGGGGCAACCGATTGTCCATGCACAGCGAGATCGCCGTCGAATCCATCACCTTGAGGCCCTTGTTCAGGATATCCAGAAAGCTGATCTGGGGAAAGAACGTGGCGGTCGGGTCCTTGAGCGGATCGCCGCTGTAGACTCCGTCCACGCGCGTCGCCTTGAGGATCACGTCGGCGCCGATCTCCACCGCGCGCAGCGCCGCCGCCGTGTCGGTCGTGAAGTAGGGGTTCCCGGTCCCCGCGGCGAGGATGACGACCCGCCCCTTCTCGAGGTGGTGCAGCGCGCGGCGCCGGATGTACGGTTCGCAAACGCGGTCCATCTCCACCGCCGACATGACACGCGTCTGAACCTCGTGGTGCTCGAGGAAATGCTGGAGCGCCAGGCTGTTGATGACGGTGGCGAGCATCCCCATGTGGTCGGCCGCCACGCGGTCCATGCCACGCGCGCTGGCCGCCAGACCACGAAAGATGTTGCCGCCGCCGAGCACCAGACCGACCTGCACCCCCAGGGCGTGCACGTCACGGATCTCGCTGGCGAGCCTGGCCATGACCTGCTCGTTGATGCCGTGGCCGTCCTCGCCGGCGAGGATCTCGCCGCTGAGCTTGAGCAGGATGCGCCGGTAGCGCGCAGGCAAGGGCCTAGTCCTGGCCCAGCCGGAAGCGCGAGAAGCGGCGCACGACGATGTTCTCCCCGGTCCTGGCCGCCGCTTCCTGGACGAGCTCTCCCACTGTCCGCTTGTCGTCGCGGATGTAGGGCTGGTCGAGCAGACAGACCTCGGAGAAGAACCTGCCGAGCTTGCCATCGATGATCTTCTCGAGGATCGCGGCCGGCTTGCCGCTCGCCTCGACCTGGGCGGAGAGGATGTCACGCTCCCGCGCGACCCGCTCGGCCGGGACCTCCTCGCGCCGCACGTACTCGGCGCCGGCTGCGGCCACTTGCATCGCCACGTTGCGCACCAGATCGCCGAACTCGTCGGTACGGGCGACGAAGTCGGTCTCGCAGTTGACCTCGATCAAGACGCCGACACGACTTCCCGGGTGGATGTAGGACTCCACGCGGCCTTCATTGGCGTGGCGCGCGCTGCGCTTCTCCGCCTTGGCCGCGCCGCTCTTGCGCAGTGCGTCCACCGCCTTCTCGAGGTCGCCGGCGGTGTCGGCCAGCGCCTTCTTGCACTCCATCATCCCGGCCCCGGTCATCTCCCGGAGCTGCTTGACCTGGTCTGCGGTGATCGGCATGGCACTCCCTGACGTGTTGGACCGCCCGCCCGCGCTTGCGGGCACGGGCGGGCGGTCGTGTGCGGGTCGAGGTCTAGCTGGCGGCCACGGTCGGCGCCGGCTCGCTCTCGGCTTCGACGCCCTCACCACCGAACGACACGGTCTCCTGGTCGCGGCCCTCGAGCGCGGTCGAGCGCGCCTCGACCACGGTGTCCGCGACCAGGCCGGCGAACAACCTCAGGGCCCGGATCGCATCGTCGTTGCCGGGGATGGGAAAGTCGATGACCTTCGGGTCGCAGTTGGTGTCGACGACGCCGACGATCGGGATGCCGAGCCGGTTGGCCTCGGCCACCGCGATCTTCTCCTTCTTGGTGTCGATGATGAACACCAGCGCCGGCAGCCCCGGCATGTCCTTGATGCCGGCAAACGCGAACTCCAGCCGTGTGCGCTCGCGGCCTAGGCGCGCGACCTCCTTCTTGGCCAGCTTCTCGAAGGTGCCGTCGGCCGCCATCTTGTCGAGATCCTTGAGGCGCTTGACGCTCGAGCGGATGGTCTTGAAGTTGGTGAGCATCCCGCCCAGCCAGCGCTCGGTGATGTAGTACATGCCGCACCGGGTGGCCTCTTCCGCCACGACCTGTTTGGCTTGCTTCTTGGTCGCGACCCACAGGACGTGACCACCGCCGCGCACCGCCTTATCGATCGCCGCGCGGGCTTCCTGGATACACTTGATCGTCTTCTGAAGATCGATGATGTAGATCCCGTTGCGCTCCATGAAGATGAATTTCTTCATCTGTGGATTCCAGCGCCGGGTCTGATGCCCGAAGTGGACTCCCGCTTCGAGCAGGTCCTTCATGGTGATCTCGGCCACCGCATGCCTCCCC
>CAYONG010000098.1:0-11055 GCA_964405235.1 uncultured bacterium
CCGTCAGGCACGGGCGGCTGACCGTCCTGCACCCTCTGCTCCACGATCCGCGTCACCAGGCCGCGGATGCGGCTCGGGGTCGGTTCCTGGAGCGCGCGCGAGGCGCCCTCGACGCCGTCGGCCAGCATCAAGATCGCGGTCTCCTTCGAGCGTGGACGCGGTCCTGGGTAGCAATACTCCTCGCGCCGCACGGTGGGATCGATCTGCAGCGCCTTGTCGTAGAAAAACGCCATGACCATGGTGCCGTGGTGCTCGGGGATGGCGTTCTGCACCGCGCGCGGCAACCGCTCGCGCCGCGCCAGCTCCAGCCCCTCGGTGATGTGCGAGCGCACAACCAGCGCGCTCATGCTGGGGGTGAGCTGCTCGTGACGGCTGCGCCCGGCGGCGGGCTCGTTCTCCGCGTAGTACTCCGCCTTCGCCAGCTTGCCGATGTCGTGGTAGTAGGCCGAGACCCGCGCCAGCAGCGAGTTGGCGCCGGTCGCCTCGGCAGCGCGCTCGGTCAGGCTCCCGACCACCATGCTGTGGTGGTAGGTGCCCGGCGCTTCGAGCTGGAGTCGCCGCAGCAGAGGCCGGTTCAAATCCGACAGCTCGAGCAGGGTGATGTCCGAGGTAAGGCCGAGCCCCTGCTCGACCACCGGCATCAGCAGGAACGCGAGCACGATGGCGAGGAAGCTGTTGAGCGCCCCCCACATCCCGTCGCGTAGCAGGGTCTCGGGCGGCGTGGCGCGGGCGAGGTCCCACGCCGCGATCGCGGCCAGGATCGCCACGGCGATCACCAGGTTGGCCCGCAGGAAGTGCCAGCGGTGCCGCAGCCGCGCGACCGAGTAAACCGCCGTCACGCCACCCATCACCGCGACCGGCACGAACGGCGCCTTGAGCTCCATGATCGCGGTGGTCGCGACCGCCAGCATGAGGGTGAACACCAGCGCCGGGCGCTTCTCCATCAGCGAGGCCACCACCAGCGGGGCGACGGCGAGCGGGACGGTGAACTCCGAGAGCCCCAGCACGCCCACCAGCACCTCGGTGGCGCCCATGACCACCACGGTGAGCAGCGTGAACATCGCCAGCATGGAGTTGTCACGGAACACTTGCGGCAGTTCGAGACGCAGGTAGATCGCAAAGATGGCGATGAAGAGCATCATCAGCACCATGCGGGCGGCGGGCGGGGCGAGGATCTCGCCGCGCTGGCGCTGGGCGGATTCGAGGTCGCGCAGCGACAGCAGCTTGAGCAGCGCCTCGCGCTCGATGCGCTGGTTGGCGTCCACGATCAGCTCGTCCTTCTGGACGAAACCCAGCATGGTCGTCACCGTTCCCTGCGCCTGCACGCGCCGCCACTCGGTCTCGGCGCGGTCGTACAGCACGTTCGGCTGCACGAACGGTCCGGCCAGCTCGACCGCCAGGTTCACGCCCGCCGGATCTCCGGGATAGGCTTCGCGGGCGCGCCGCTCGATCAGCGCCAGCGCCTCGCGGCGGTCGTAGAGCAGGTTCGCGGAGCGGGGTTGCTCGGTGTCGCCTTCGCGCAGCGCGATGGTCCGATAGCCCTGCAGCAGGCCGTTCTGCTTCTCGGGCGTGACGCCGGCGCCGGCGAGGTCATGGAGCCAGCCACCGAGGTCGCGCAGCACCCGCCGGGCGCGGCCCGGCGCCGCGAGCGCGAGGGCGTTCTCATCCGAGATCGGGACGCCGAGGCCCTGCAGCCGGCTCACCCGCTCCTGGGGCGCGAGCGCGGGGTCGAGCACCAACTGGAGCACCTTTTCCTGGAACTGGGCAAGACGGTCGAGCGTCTCGGACGACACCCGCGCGTCCATCACGAGCACCGGCGGCACCGCGGCGGCGGCCGACTGCTGCTCGCGGCGCAGGGTGGCCTCGTCCTTCTGCACCCGGAAGTCGTACGGGGCGACCACCCGCTCGCGCGCGATGTCCCCGATCCGGTAGCGGTACTTCTCCTCGACCCGCGGATGGCTGGGGAGCAGCACCGAGAGCGCGAGCAGCGACGCGACCAGCAGGGTGCGGACGGCGTAGTGGCCCCACCGGAAACTGCGGGCGCGGTCGGGCAGCGCGGGGCGGATCGCCTGCTCGGAAACGGTCATGGGTGCGGCCTAAGGCCGCTCGGTTCGCCGTGAGCGGCTGTCAGCTCGACTGGCCGCGCGGCTCTCCATCGGTGGACGGACCGTGGTTCGGACCGGGCCCGGATGAGGGCCCCGTGTCTGCGGGTGACTGCGATTTCGCAAGCGCCGGGGCGCTTGGGTCCAGGCTGATCCCGACCCCGTCCTCGACCCTGCCGTTCTGACGCGCGTGGTAGTCGTCGAACGCACGGATGATATCGCGTACCAGGCGGTGACGCACGACGTCCTCGGGGTGGAAGTAGATGAACCGGATGTCGGCGACGTGCCCGAGGATCTCCTGGATACGCACCAGGCCGGAGCTGTCCGGGTCCTTGAGGTCGATCTGGGTGATGTCCCCGGTGATGACACAACGCGAGTTCTCGCCCATGCGGGTGAGGAACATCTTCATCTGCCGCACCGTCGTGTTCTGCGCCTCGTCCAAGATCACGTACGAGTTGTGCAGCGTGCGCCCGCGCATGAACGCCAGCGGCGCGATCTCGATCACGCCCAACTCGACGTAGCGCCGCATCTTGTCGTACGACATGAGATCGGCGAGCGCGTCGTACATCGGACGCAGGTAGGGATCCACCTTCTCCTGCATGTCACCCGGCAGAAAGCCGAGATTCTCACCCGCCTCGACCGCGGGGCGCACGAGCACGATACGGTCCACCTTCTTCTGGCGCAGCGCCTGGACCGCCGCGGCGACGGCGAGGTAGGTCTTGCCGGTGCCGGCGGGCCCGATCGCGAACACCACGTCGTGGTCCTCGAGCGTCTTGAGATATTCCGCCTGCACCGGGGTGCGGGCGCGCACGGTCTTGCGATCGAAGGCATAGCCCGGGGCGCCCTGGTAGGTGTCGGCGAGGCGCGGGCCGGAGTCGCCGTTGCGGCGCGACGAGCCGAGCGCAGTGGCGACGTCGGCCTCCTCGACCACCTTGCCGCGCTCCGCCAGCTCGACCAGCTCCTTGAGCGCACGCGCGGCGGAGATCACCGCCTCCTCCTCGCCCGAGACTGTGATGGTCCCATCGCGCAGCGTGATGCGGACCGGCACCGCGCGCTCGATGTGGCGGAGGTTGGCGTCATTGCGACCCAGCAAGGTCAGGGCATCAAGATGCTCGATAGGGAACTTGCGTGCGATCACGTCGGGATCCTCGCGACCCGGTAAAACACAAAACTCTTGACCCGTTTGGCCCCGGTGAGGGCCAGGTCAAGAGTCGCGGTGGCGATGTGAGAAACGTCGTTCGGTCGTATCAACCCGTGGGTGTCCAGAAGCATCCTTCGCCCGTGGACCTCGATGTCAAGACCCGCGATGCCCGCCGGTCCACGCGATGGCGGCACCGTAGCACACAGATTCGGCAAGGGTCAACGACTCCGACCGGCTGCGTCCCCGTGCACGACCAGGGTTATCGGCACGCGGGACCCTGGGATTCAGTGTTGGTAGACCCCGAACCCCCGCTCATCTTCGGCCCCCTGCCGCCGGGAAGCTCGCCCGGACGCGGGCGGCGAGCGGGTGGTCCGGGGTGCGACGCATCAGCTCGTCCAGTTGGCGCCGCATCGCGAGCGTGTCGCCCGCCTTGTAAAACCAGCGCGCGTACTGATAGCGGAGCGGGGCGTGGTCCGGAAACTCGGACAATGCGCCCTCGAGCAACAGGCGGGCGGGCCCAGGGGCACCACCCGCGATTATGGCCGCCCCGGCCTCGGCGTAGCCGTCCGCCCCACGGCCGAGCGGGTAGACCGTCCCGTCCCGGCCCTGGGAGAACATCTCGAAGTCGCCATGGCCGGCACTCCAGCCGCGCAGGAACACCACCGAGTCCACGTTGGGATGGAGCGCGCGCAGGCCGCGACCGTCATCGAGTGCTCCGGCGATCATCGAGTAGCTGCCCGAGTCCGACGCGGCCTCCCTGAGCTCGCCGGTCGCCGTGCTGTAGACCTGCTCGAGTCCCGCCGGCAGCAGGAACGCCACCCGTCCCGGGCGCCCGGAGAGACGCTTCCCCACCGCCTCCGATGCGTGCCGGGCGATCTCGCTCTTGCGCAGGTCGGGATCGAGCGCGATGCCGGTCCCGCCCATGCGCGCCGCGTAGCGCCCGGCGAGCAGTCGGTCCGCGTGCACGCCGTGCGCGATGACGAGCGCGATCACGAGCGAGCGGATGATGGCGGGCAAAGCGCCGGTGCGCGCCTGGCGGGTCGCGGCGCCAGGAGTGCCGCGTGAGCGCGCCGTCCCGGCGCCGCGCCGATCCCCTGGCCGGCCGGAACGCGCGACCGCCCATCGCTCCGCCCACCCTGCCATCCCCGCGGCCACCATCGCGATCCCTGCCATCGGGACATAGAGGTAATAGAGGTAACTGTGGTGGAGCAGCGGCAACACGGGAAGGAGCGCCAGCAGCCACCATGAAACGCCGAGTGCCGGCGGCAGCGCCGCGCGGCGCGCGACCCGCGCGAGGATGGCGAGGAGAACGGTCGCCGCGGCTCCGGCGGGCCACGCGTCCGGTGCGATTGCGCTCACCAGCCCCGGAAACGGATCACCCATGTCCACCACCCACCTCGTATAGGTCATGAGATTCAGGAACAGGTTGGGGCCGAGGGCCTGCGCATAGGCCTGTCCGCCGAGGTGTGTCGCCCCGGCGCCGCTGGCGAGCAGGCCGGACGCGAACACCGCTCCGACGATGAGGAGCGGCAGCGCGAGGCGCAGGCGCTCTCGAAGCGGTCCGCCCGCCGGGTGCGGCAGCAGCAGCACGGCAGGCAGCAGGGCGACACTCTCCTTGCTGAACAGGGCGAACAGCATGAGGACCGGTGCGACCAGGCGCGCGATGCGCCCGCGGTCGTGGAGCAGCAGCGCCCCGAGCGTGAATCCGAGTGCGAGAGGCTCGCCGATCGTGGCGGCGGAACCGATCGCCGTCAGGTGGAGCCGCGAGGTCCCGAACAGCCCTGCGGCCACCACCCCGGCCAGGACGCCGCCTGAGCGCCGGCGCACGAACAGATAGAGGAGCGCGACGTTGGCCCCGTGGACAAGTGCGCTCACCAGGTGATAGGGGAACGGGTTGGAGCCAAACAGCGGCACGGCGGCGCCGAAATAGAGGTAGCGCGAGAGCAGGCGCCAGAGGCCCGGGGTGGCCTCGCGCAAACCGCGCACCTCCTCGATGATGACCAGATCGTCGAGCGAGAAGAATCCGCCCAGCGCCCGCCGCTGCACCCAGAGCGCGAACGCGACGCACGCGAGCACGATCGCGATCCCGGCCCAGGGCAGCGCGGGAGTCGCGGGCGTCCGCGTCGCCTGCGCGCTCCGGCCCGCTTTCATCCCGTCTCCTCGTCCAACTCCACGAGCGGCACCCCGCCGCTCACCATCTGGCCCACCGTCGCGGCGACGCTCGTGACCCTGCCGTCGCGCGGGGCGCGGATCAGGTGCTCCATCTTCATCGCCTCGAGCGCCAGCAGCGGCTGCCCCTTTTCGACCCTGTCGCCCGCCGCCACCATCACCCGGGTCACCACGCCCGGCATCGGGGAGTCGAGCCCGCTGCCGTGGCCACGGGGACCGCGACCCCTGCGGCCGCTGGCGCCCGCTGCTTCGCGCTCGAGCACGAAGTCGAGCATGCCGAGCCGGATGAAGCGCCGTGCGCCGGCGGCCGTCAGCTCCGCGAGCGTGATCCCCTGCTCGGTCGTGAGGCTCAGCCGCCCCTCGGCGAGGCGCTCGGCCGTCACCTCGAACGGGGCGCCGTCCACGGTCACGCGATAGCGCCCGCCGCCCAGTGCCGCCACCTCGACCGCCCGTACGCGGTCGCCGTCACGCCATGCGCTGCGCATCAGTCGAGCCCCGGATGGCGCCAGCGACCAAGGGTCGCGAACACGTTCGCCCGCCGCGACGCGCCCGCGCGGGTCTTCGGAGGGCCGTTCAGGCCCAGCAGTTCTCCGATGGCGGCCGCCGCCAGCGCCAGCTCTGGGGCGGGCGCGGTCGCCAGCGCCGCGAAGCCGGCCAGGAACTCGCGCTCGATCCACTCGGTGTCCACCTCGGCGCGCTGCACCGCGCGAGAGCGAGCGAGCGCTCTCAAGAACGGCAGGTTGGTGGTGACCCCGTGCACGACCGACTCATCGAGCGCCAGCGCGAGCCTCTCCAACGCCCGGTGGCGGGTTTCCCCGGTCACGATCACCTTGGCGAGGATCGGGTCGTAGTGGACGGAGACCACGTCCCCCGATTCGATTCCGGCGTCCACCCGCACGCCCTCCCCCGTCGCCCAGCGCACCTTGACCGCGGTGCCCGCCTGGGGGAGGAAGTCGCGCGCCGGGTCCTCGGCATAGATGCGCGCCTCGATGGCATGACCGGTCGAGCGGACCTCCGATTGTCGGCACGGCAACCGCCCCTGCGCCGCCACATCGAGCTGCACGCGCACCAGATCGAGGCCGGTCAGGCACTCGGTCACCGGATGCTCGACCTGGAGCCGCGTGTTCATCTCGAGAAAGTAGAACGCGCCGTCCGGCGCGAGCAGGAACTCGATCGTCCCCAGGCCCCGGTAACGGAGCGAGCGCGCGAGCGCCACCGCCGCCCCGGTGAGCCGCGCGCGCAGCGCCTCGTCCACCGCCGCCGAGGGCGACTCCTCGATCACCTTCTGGTGACGGCGCTGGAGCGAGCACTCGCGCTCGAAGAGATGGATCGCCTCGCCCTGCCCGTCGCCCGCCACTTGCACCTCGATGTGGCGCGCGCGCGCGAGGCGCTTCTCCAGGTAGACCGCGCCGTCGCCGAACGCCGACTGCGCGAGGCGCGCGGCGCTCTCCAGGGCCTCCTCGAGCGCGCCGCGTTCCTCGACGATGCGCATGCCCTTGCCGCCGCCGCCGAGCGCGGCCTTGACCATGACCGGGTAACCGATCCGATCCGCCTCGCGGATCAGCGCCGCCGTGTCGCTGCCCTCGGCCCCCGGCACCACCGGCAGCCCCGCCGCGATCGCCAGCGCCCGCGCGGCGCGCTTGTCGCCCATCGTTCGCACCTGCTCGGGTGTGGGACCGATGAACACGAGGCCCGCCGCCTCGACGGCGGACGCGAACGCGGCGTTCTCGGCGAGGAATCCATAGCCGGGATGGATCGCCTCGGCCCCGGTGGCCCTGGCGGCCTTGAGCAATGCCTCGACGTTGAGATAGGAGGCCCGCGGCTCGGCGGGGCCGATGACGCACACCGCGTCTGCGTCCCGCGTATGGAGCGCACCGCGATCGGCCTCTGAGCACACGGCGACGCTGCGCACACCCATCGCCCGGAGCGTGCGGGCGATGCGGCAGGCGATCTCGCCGCGATTGGCGATCAGGACCTTGGAGAACATGGGGGGGAGCGGAGGCGGAACTTGGGGACCCATCACGTTGTTCGCAAGCCGCGGGCCGCCAAGTGGACCGTCGGGCTCGCGGGCAAGCCAGGGTCTTCGCCGACGCCCCGCACGCCGCCCGCGAAGCCGACCTCGAGCCGCATCGTGTCCCGCTCCACTGATCGCCTCCTGCGACTGGCTTTCTTCCTCATATCGCTTGAGTTCACCGGCTGCCGAAGGCAGTCCGGTGCAACGAAGGGATAGGCGGCAGATTCGTGCTGAGGCCGACCGTCCTGATCATTGGCCGGCAGGCGGTTGCCAAAGTTCTACCTTGTTTCCTTCTGGATCGATAACCCAGGCAAACTTCCCGTACTCGGAATCGTCGATCTTCTCGAGAACGTTGCACCCTTCTTCGCGCAAGACTTTGACCAGGGCAAGGAGATCCTCCACCCGGTAGTTGACCATGAAAGTCGCAGTGCTGGGCGCAAACTGGTCACCTTGCGCCGAACCAATGGACCAGGCGGTTGTTCCGCCAACCGGCTTACCTTCACCGTCGGTCCAGGTGAAAGCCGCGCCACCCCATTCTTGGACATCGATGCCGAGGTGCCGCTTGTACCAAGCCTGTAGTGCCGGAGCGTCATTGGCTTTGAAGAAGATGCCGCCAATGCCAGTGACTCGCTTCATGGAACCTCCGAGGTCGGTGGTGGTGAGGGAGAGTATGTTTTCTGCGGCCGGCGGTACGCCTGGAACGTCATGATGAGCCCGAGAATCCCGAGGATCCCCTCCAAGATGACGAAGGTCGTCGCGCTGGTACCCGCTGAGCCCCGTTGGTACACGCCCGCCGCAAACATGCGGAACAGACCGAGAAGGAAGAAGAACCACCCAGATAGCGTCACCAATACGGTCCAGTCGCGCTTCCATCGATTGTGAACCCGAACAACGGCGAGTCCTCCAACGAACATCAAGGTGCCGGATAGATAGACGACGGGAGGAATCTGCTTGTCGTAAAGATGGGGCTGCACAAGTGGGAACTCCGACGCGACCATCGCGACGATGGTGGGGCCCAGGATGGCGGCAACGTTCTTGGAGTTGGACATGCCCTTCGCCTCGCCGGCCTAACGCCCTGTCGGTCAGCCGTAAGCGGCGCTCCCCATCGTTTCAAATCAGCTCGGCGCGGCTGCGCCGCTCGTCGGCTGCTGCGGCTGGCCAGGCGCCGTCACAGCGCGGCTGCGGACTCGAGACGGATCTCAAGTCGGTACTCGAATTCTCGCAGGCGAGCGCTGCTACGGGCCAGCACCTCAAGCGGGAGGTAGCCGGCCTTCTCGCAGCGAAACAGCTCTGTGCTGGGAGCCGTATTCGGTGACGGCCGAAACTCGAACTCCCCCGCCTCGTCCGTGAGGGCATACGCGTGCATTTCCGAAGAGCCCTCCCGGCCCACGAGGACCTGCACATGACTCAGAGGGCTGCCATTCTGCGCGTCTAGCACGATGCCATGCAGAGCGTACCCGTCGTAGACGGGGACAGTGGGAGAGTGCCCACAGCCCACCAACAGGAGAGCGGTCATGTATACGGCAGTTCGCGTCCACTTCTTGTGCTCCTGCTGCGATTCAGCCTTTGCGCCGAGTAGCGTCGCGAGCATATTCGCTCTCCTTCGCGCCGTATCTGAGGCGCCTAACGCTGTGCGTAACCTGCGGTCCGTCCGGTCACGGCGCTTGCAAACCGCGCAAGCGCCGTGACCGGACGGACCGGCGGGTTGACGCGCGGGTTAGGCGTCAGCCTTCCCGATCGGCCGCGCATGATCCCGCACCCACGCGAGCAATACCTCGCGTCCTACCGCACCCGATGCAACGCCGAGAATCGCTGTCTCCGCGGCATCCACGTCTGCTTCGAGTTCGAATCCGGTGAGGACCAAGAAGGTCTCCATGGCGGCGTGCCCCACACGCTTGTTGCCGTCCACGAACGGATGGTTCTTCACCAACGAGAAGCACAGCGCGGTCGCTTTCTCGAAAAGGCTCGGATGCAGATCGTGTCCCTCAAACGTCGTGCGCGGCTGCGCGAGCGCGGAAAGCAGCAAACCGATATCGCGAAGCTCGGAGGAACCGCCGGTATCGGCGACGACGAGCCGGTGAAGCTCGAGAACCTCAGCCAGCCCGAGATAACGCACTACCCGAGGCGCCGATACAACTCGCGGTTCTTCTTGACGACCCGATCTGCAGCTTTCTGAAAGTCCGCCTCGGCTTGCGCCAGCAGGTCTTGTACTGCGGCACTCGCGAGCTCCTCGGGACGCACGTTTAGTTTCCGCGCCGCATCGTTGAGCTGGCGCTCCTGTGCACCGTTGACTTCGACTGAGATCTTCATTCCAGCCTCCGTGGCGTGCATTCTACCGCGAGTCCCATGAGCCCGTCATGCCGCCTAACGCAGCGCCGCTGAGCCGCGCCGAAGGCGGCGGCTCCAGCGGCAGGTTAGGCAGCCTCCACGTCAACAAACTCTCCCTCGGAGGTCGGCTTCGGCACGGGAAGCCCATCCTGTCTCAGGCCCTCGATGTGAAGGACGATCGCCTCTCGAATCAGCCCGATTACTTCGTCTCTCGTCTCGCCGACAGCGACGCAGCCGGGCAGATCCGGCACATGGGCTCCCCAACTGGACTCCCCACGTTCGATGACCACCATGTATCGCGTCACTCTGCCTCCCCCTTCTTCTTGAGACCAGCTTGTTTCAAGATCGAACTCAGAGTCCCCGGAGGAACATCAAGGCTCGGCTTGCCCGCGACCGTTACCGTCCCGCGCCTGCTCGGATTTCTGAATTGCCGATGACTACCCCTGGTCCGAACCAGCCTCCACCCATTCTCCGCCAGAAGGCGGATCAACTCGCCCACTTTCATCCAATCTCCGGTTTCCCGGGGGCTGTCCGCCAGTTGTCCGGCTAACGCTCAGCATCAGCGGCGGCGCGCAGCGGACCGTCCGCTGCAACCGGTTGTTCGGCGCCTCTGCCTATCCAATCCGTGCTCTTGCTGCGGCGGCGGCGGCCTTCAGGAGCTGCCTGAGATTCGCCTTGCGAAGATCGCCTGCGGCCCGCAGTTGAACAAATCGGTGAACCTTGCCACTCCCTTCCAGAAGATGCTCCGGATCCGGCAACGCCGCACCATGCGCTAGTCCAGGCTTCACACCGGACTTGCTCAGGAGCAGCGAGCAAATCAGGCCCTTGTAGCCGGGCCCATACCGTAGCCAATCACGGGAGCCGTCCCGTCGATCGTTTCCTTCGCGTCTGGAAGCGCCTCAAGGAGGAGCGTTCGGACGGATCTCGCGAGGCTCTGTACGCTTGCCGGGTAGCGCGTCAGTACATCGTCTATTGTCTGTGTCGCCATGCTGCCCTCTCTACAGGCCACTTCACGCCATGAGTACGTTTGTGCGTCGAACGTCCAGCATCAGCTGCGGCGCGAAGCGCCGTCAGCTGCATGCTGTTGTTAGGCTCCCATCTCACGCGGCCGCCCATTCGCCAGACAGTAACGCCGCCTGCTCCAGCACCGTCTGCGTCGCCTTCTCCTGCTTGTCCGGCGGATAGCCGTGCTTGCGCAAGATGCGCTTGACCAGCACGCGCAGCTGCGCCCGCACGTTCTCGCGCAGAGTCCAGTCGATCGTCACGTTCTTTCGAACCGTTTCGACCAGTTCGCGGGCGAT